>NZ_JALTCZ010000074.1 GCF_027008145.1 Thermococcus sp.
GCTCTTTGAAGGAGAACTGCCCGAAGGCTCGTACGCCCAGATAGTTGAGGTCAAGCCAGGGCAGACGGTTAGGAAACACTATCACGAGCGCCAGTACGAGTTGTTTTACATCATGGACGGCGAGGCGAGGCTGGGGATAGGTGAAACGGAATACCTCGCAAAGCCAGGGGATATCTTTCTTGTAAAACCAAAAACGGTCCACTGGGTCGTCAACGAGCGCGATGAACCCTTCAGGCTCTTCGTGGTGAAGCTAAACTATTACGGCGACGACTCTGTCTGGCTGGATGAGTAGGGGTGATATCATGGCGGAAAGAATTATAGGAATCCTCGGCGGAATGGGGCCTTTGGCTACGGCCGACCTCTTCAGAAGGATAGTTGAGAAGACCCCTGCAAAGCGCGACCAAGACCATCCGAGGGTAATAATCTACAACAACCCGAAGATACCGGACAGGACGGCCTTTATAGTTGACCACGGCGAAGACCCGAGGCCCGAGCTCATAGCCAGCGCAAAAAAGCTTGAGGAGTGCGGTGCCGACTTCGTAATAATGCCCTGCAACACGGCCCACTACTTTGCAGAGGACATCCAGAGGGCCATAAACATTCCACTAGTCAGCATGGTCGAGGAAACGGCCGAGAGGGTAAGGGAGATGGGCATCAGAAGGGTTGGCCTTCTCGCGACGGACGGGACGATAAAGGGGCGTGTTTACCAGAGGGCACTTGAGAGGAGGGGAATCGAGCCTATCCTTCCGGACGAGGACGACCAGAGGCTCGTGATGAAGGGTATCTACGATGGCGTCAAGGCAGGCAACATTGAGCTTGGGAGGGAGCTGCTCCTGACGGTCGCGAGGAAGCTTGAAGAGAGAACCGGGGGGATAATAGCGGGTTGTACAGAGGTCAGCGTCGCACTAAGACCCGAAGACCTGAAGGTTCCTCTCATAGATCCGATGGACGTCATAGCGGAGAAGGCTGTAAAACTTGCCCTCGGTATCGAAGAACTCTAAATCCACCCCTTCCTCTTGAAGTAGACGAGCATGCCGATGGCAATGGCGAGCATAACTATGAGAACCGCCGGGTAGCCGTAGCGCCAGTAGAGCTCGGGCATGTAGCGGAAGTTCATTCCGTAGATGCCGGTTATGAACGTCAGAGGGATGAATATCGTTGAGACGACCGTCAGGATCCTTATGATGTCGTTGGTCTTCATTGAGATGGTTGAGTAGTAAAGTTCCACGAGGCTGTTGGCCATCTCCCCCTGACTCTCCAGGATTTCAAGAACCTCAAGGACATGGTCGTGGAGCTCTCTTATCAGGGGGAGGGACTCCTCGCTAAAGAACCGGGAGCCTTCAAACCCGAGCTTTCTGAAGGCCTCGAGGAGCGGAAAGACAGTCCTCTTCATGAAGAGTATCTCCCCCCTTATGCCGTGTATCCTGTGGAGGACACTCTCATCGCCCTTTGACAGAATTCTCGTCCCAAGCTCTTCCATCTTGGAGCTTATGCGCTCTATTATCGGCACGTAGTTCTCGACTATCGCCTCAAGGAGTGCAAAGAGCAGGTAGTCCGCACCGCGCTCACGGAAGAGGCCCTCCCCTTGGCGGATGCTCTCCCTTACCGGGCCGAAGACATCTCCGGACACCTCCTGAACTGTAACGAGAAGGTTTCCCCTGAGAAAAATCCCTATCTTCTCCCTCTTCAAGCCACTCTCTATCTCATAGACCTGATGAAGGAGAAGAAAGAGGTAGTCCCCAAAGACCATTACCCTCGGCCTTCCGGAGCCCTTGGCCAAACTCCGGACGATAGCGTCGGGAAAGCCCAGCTCACTCTTCAGCTCCTCCACAGGAAGGGGCCCCTCGACGTTCACCCACGCAACTTTGTAGTTGCCGGGAAAGATAGCATCCCGAAGGGTCTCGGCCTTCTTGCTCAGAAACTTATCCCTAGAATAGGCCATCACAGTTATCCCCGGCCTCTTTTCCTTATTCCCTTTCATCCGCTCATCCCCTGAACTCCATTATCATCCCCGAATGGAGCTTGTGGAAGCGCTCGCCGTAGGCCTCCATGAATTCAGCCTCGGCCTTCAGCCCCGTACAGTGACCTGTGTAGACCTCTTCAACCCCCAGCCTCTTGAACTCCTCAACCGTTCTCTTTATCCGCTCTTCGCCCGCATCTATGAGGTGGAAACCGCCGATAACGGCCTTAACCCTATCTTTGCCGGTCAGCCTTATGGCGTGCTTCACTATGCCAACTATGCCCGCATGGGAACAGCCACTCACAACGACGAGTCCCTCCTCTGTCTTTACCACTATGCTCATGTCATCGAGGAGCAAGTCTTCCACAATCTTTCCCTTCTTCAGCGTGTAAACCCCTATGCCAGCCCTCTCGAAATCTTCCCTGTCCCCTATCTCACCCGTCGAGTAGAGGCCATTAACTATCTCGATAGGCTCCACCGTCAGGTAGAGCTCCGCCAGCTTCTCAACCTCTTCCCTCCTGAAGGGAATCCCCACATCCCTTAGGGAAGGCCCCATCACGAAGTGCCTCCTGAAGATTGTGGGATGGGCTATGAGGGGAACCCTCTTTCCAGCCACCTTTAGAATGTCCAAGAGCCCTCCCGTGTGGTCGTAGTGGCAGTGGCTCAGGAAGACGTAGTCTATGCTCTCAGGTTTTATACCGAGGAGCCCCATGTTGTGAAGAACCGGATAAGCACTCTGACCCGTATCAAACAGCACCCTTCTGCCGTTCTTCTCTATCAGAAAGCTCACCCCATGCTGGGCCAGGAAGGGACTTTCATAGCCTGAGTAGTCCTCGACAAGGACGGTGACGCGCATCTCTTCCACCTAGGGAGATTAGGAAAAGGGGGAGTTATAGTTTTCGGGTCACAACATCTCTTCCCATCTTGGCCATGCCGAGACCGGCCTTAAAGGCATTCTTCACGGTTCCTTTCAGTGCCAGCATTATAACCTCCTTGACCTTCCCGCTGACCCCGGTGAGAACCATTATTCCGAGCTTAGTGAACTTTAGGGCCAGCTCTTCAGGAATCTCTGGGGTCAGGACGAGCTCAACGCCCTCACGCTTCAGCTCCCCCGCAGCGTTCTCCCCGGGCTTTATTACCTTTATCTCCTTGACGCCATCTGGCCCGATCTCGGCTATCGCTATTCCACCTGCCATATCGAGGGGAACAGCCTTCCCGTCAAAGCCCCCGTCCGAGGGAACGGCAACTCTCATCAAACTCACCTTGGCAATGTAATCCAAAAGTCCTTAAAACCCTGGCGCAAACTTAGGCCGGTGGAGTAAATGGAGATAGGCGTCGTTGGAAAGCCAAACGTCGGAAAGTCAACCTTCTTCTCCGCTGCGACGCTGGTTGACGTGGACATAGCCAACTACCCCTTCACGACGATAGAGGCTAACGTAGGTGTAACCTACGCGATAGCGGAGCACCCCTGCAGGGAGCTCGGCTGTAAACCAAACCCCCAGAACTATGAGTACCGCGATGGAAAGGCCCTCATCCCGATCAAGATGATAGACGTTGCAGGTCTCGTCCCCGGTGCCCATGAGGGTCGCGGGCTGGGCAACAAGTTCCTCGACGACCTCAGGATGGCCTCAGCCCTAATCCACGTCGTTGACGCGACCGGAAAGACCGACGCCGAGGGACAGCCTACGGACTACCACGACCCGGTCGAGGACATCGAGTTCCTTGAGAGGGAGATAGACTACTGGATACTCGGGATACTCAAGAAGGGCTGGGAGAAGTTCGCGAAGAGGGTAAAGATCCAGGGGATAAAGCTTGAGGGAGCGATAGCGGATCACCTCTCGGGGATAGGCGTTAGGGAGGAGGACGTCTGGGAGGCCGTCCACAGGCTCGGGCTGGGAAGCGACCCGACTAAATGGACTGATGAAGATCTCTTCGCCTTCGTCCGCGAGCTGAGGAGGATAAACAAGCCCATTATCATAGCCGCCAACAAGGCAGACGCCGCGAGCGACGACGAGATTGAGAGGCTGAAAAAGGAGGGCGAAAAGAGGGACTACATCGTCATCCCAACGAGTGCCGTGGCTGAGCTGACCCTCAGGAAAGCAGCTAAAGCTGGCTTTATCGACTACATCCCGGGCAGCTCCGGCTTCAAAGTCCTCAAGAAGATGAGCCCTAAGCAAGAAAAAGCCCTCCAGCTCATCAAGGAAAGGGTTCTCAACCGCTTCGGCTCAACCGGCGTCCAGGAGGTGATAAACAGGGCCGTCTTTGACCTGTTGAACCTTATCCCTGTCTACCCTGTCCAAGACGAGCATAAGCTCACCGACCAGTTCGGCAACGTTTTACCCCATGTCTATCTCCTTCCGAGGGGCTCAACGCCGAGGGACCTAGCATACAAGGTTCACACCGACCTCGGGAGGACTTTCCTCTACGCCGTCAACGCCAGAACCCACAGGCGCGTCGGGGAGGACTACCGGCTTGAGTCCAATGACATCATAAAAATCGTCGCAACGGCGAAGTAACTTTTAGCCTTTCTCACTCTTGATGAGCTCCTGATAGAGCCTCGGCTCGACGTCTACCTCACTGAGACCGAGTTTTCGGGCAACCTCCCAGATTTTTCTCTTGGCTTCTCTAACATCATCCGAGATGACCTCTATGTCCAGAAATCCGCCAAGGCCCTCCACGTCGTTCAGCTCGAAGGTTACCCCGTCAAGGCGGTAAACGAGGCGTCTCTTCCTGACGACCACGTCCTCCCTAAACCCCAGCCTCTTAAGGATTTCAACGACCGTTTCAAAGTCGGAGACCTTGACTTCAAGCTCATCAAACTCCTCGTTCCGCCCGGGATCCTTTATATCCTTGTAGGTGAGGTAGGCTCTCCCGAGGTTTGGGACGTTCCTGACCCTGAGCAACCTTGGATAGGGAAGGGAGAAATAGATGTCCTCCTGGAGCTCCTCTCTATCGAAGGAAGCCCCCAGGGACTCAATCTTTTTCATGATTCCCTTAAAATCGACCCTGAACTTTACCTCGATTTCCATGTTACACCCTCACGAGGAAGCCAACAAGGTCGTGACCCTTCGCGAACTCGTTTATCGGGATGACCTCAATCCGCTTTATCGTCGGGAGCGTCCTTATCGTCTCATCTATGAACTTGTTGAGCTTGCTCTCGTTATCCTCTCCAACGAGGGCAACCACGCCGTTCTTTCCGCTCCTCGCTACCATAAGGACGTTGGGGAGTATCGAGAGGGTTCTCGTTATGTAGCTGATGTACTTCTCCAGAAAGTCCTCTATGATGGGCGTCTCGGCTTCGAGGTAAACGAGGGCCACCGCCTTCGGTTGGAGGGACTCGCCGAGGATTATGGTGTAGCGTTCGATGACGCCCTTCTCAAGAAGCTTCTTGATTCGGAAGTGAACCGTCGATTCCGGCCTCTTCAGGCGCTCCGCTATCTCGGAGATGGTAAGACGGGCGTCTTCCTTCAGCAGTCTCAGTATCGCCCTGTCAAGGTCGTCCAGTTGAATCATGCGGACTCCCCCAGCGCCGGTAAAGGCTGTGCTCAATCCCCAGGATATCTAACGTTCTGCCGATTATAAAGTTTATTATATCATCCAATGTTTTGGGTTTTGTATAAAATCCCGGAGATGCAGGCATCACTACAGCTCCGGCCCTCGTCACCTTCAGCATGTTCTCGATGTGTATGAGGCTGAGCGGGGTCTCTCTGATGATGAGGATGAGCTTTCTGCGTTCCTTGAGGGCAACATCTGCGGCTCTGGTTATCAGGTTGTCGGCGTAGCCGTTGGCTATCGCCGAGAGGGTCTTCATTGAGCACGGGGCGATGACCATTGCGTCAAAGGGGTGGGAACCTGAGGCAACGGGAGCAAAGAGGTTATCCTCTGTGTAGTCTGGTTTTACCGTTATCCCCAGCTCGTGCCTCGCAACGCTTATCCCGGTCTTTGAAGCTAGAACAACGACTTCATGGCCCAGGTCCCTCAGAACCTCGACCAGACGAACCCCATAAACCGAACCACTCGCACCGGTTATGGCAACCACGACCTTCATGACACCACCGGAAGAAGTTCAATCGCTACGTTTTTATATGTTCTTGAGAGTTCCTTAGGGAGGTAAAGGCACTATGGGCGAAGTCCCTGAGATTCTTCTTGAGGGAGCGGTTGAAATAGCCCTCAAGCTTGGAGCCAAGGCGATAGTCGTTCTAAATGAGATACCCGAAGAGAAGATACCCAACGTCAGCCTGCCCGTTGTCGTTGTGGGCTCGACCTTTGATATCGAAGAGGACAGAGTGAAAAGAATTTCAGTCCCTCAGAACCTCGACCTGAAGAACATCCTGAACCTCATCTCAGCCTTCCTAATCGAACACGAGATGGTAAAAGAGGGAGATTCCTTCGTCTACGTGACCGAGAGCTCAATCGGAATAAAGGCCGTGAAGAAGGGCATCTCGGCAATGAAGAGCTTCTTCTCCCAGAGCCAGAACGTCCTCCAGAGGCTGCTTGAGATAGCGATAGAGCTGAGCATCGAGGGCAGGGAGGGCAGGCAGGTAGGGAGTATCTTCGTGATAGGGGACACGAGGAGGGTTCTCAAGCACTCCCGTCAGCTGATACCGAATCCCTTTAAGGGACATAAAATTAACGTCCTCGACAAGGACAGCAAGGAGATTATAAAGGAGTTCGCCCAGCTCGATGGGGCATTCGTTGTGTGGGAGGACGGCAGAATAGCTGCGGCTGGCAGGTACCTTGAGGTCAAACCAAAGGTCGTTGACCTGATGCTTCCTCCCGGGCTGGGGAGCAGGCACATAGCAGCTGCGGGGATAACGAGACTGACGAAGGCGATGGCCATAAGCCTATCTGAGAGCGGGACGATAAGGATATTCAAGAACGGGCTCATGCTACTTGAGTACAACCCGAGACTGACCTATTGAGGTGTTCCGATGAGGATTCACCTGATCTACCGCAGGTTGCCGAACAGGATTATAGAGAGGGACGATGAAGTCATCGCCGACCTCGGAAACATCATTGTTGCCAGATCAATCTTTTCCGGGATGCTCACCCCGCTCAGGGTGGGCGGAGTTAAGGTGATAGATAACGGCTATGGCATGCTCTACTTCGCCTTCATTGGGGAGAACTACGATATACTGAAGGTTTACGACGAAAAGGGAAACTTCAAAGGAATTTACATAGATGTGCTCGCCTACACAAAACGCGAGGGAAACACCGTGAAGATGTTCGACCTCTTCCTTGACATCTTCATCTTTCCCGACGGCAGGGTTTTCCTCCTCGACGAGGACGAGCTTGAGATGGTCCTGAACCACGGCCTAATTGACAGGGAAACCTTCGACCTCTCCTACTCCGTTGCCAGGGAGATACTCGAAAAGCTTAAACGCGGTGAGTTCCCGCCCCAAATCGTGTGGGAGTACGAGTGGAGGGGATTTGAGTGAAGTTCCTGAGAGAGACGAAGGGCGGAACGCTCCTTCTCATCTACGTCCAGCCGAAGGCTAAGAAGAACGAGGTTGAGGGCATAGACGGGTGGCGCGGTCGCTTGAAGGTCAAAATCAAAGCCCCACCCGTCGACGGAAAGGCAAACAAAGAGGTTGTGAAGTTCTTCTCGAAACTGCTGAATGCGGAGGTCGAGCTCGTTAAGGGCCAGACGAGCAGGGAGAAGAACCTGCTCGTGAAGGGAGTTGGAGAGGAGGAGGTGAGGAAGAGGCTCGGCCTCTGAGCTCACCTGTACTTCAGGAACGTCATATAGAAAAACACCCCACCGACCAGGCTGAGCCCGCCGGCAAAGGTGAGCAGGTAGCCGGGCCCCTTGTAGCTGACTTCAACGGTGTAGCAGCCCGTAGAGTTTGAGTAGGTGTAGTCTATCCAAGCTCTCTTCTGGATGACATGATCCTTCCATGCTACGAAAACGTTCCCCGTGGAGGCCGAGACCCGGAGGTAACCGTTGGCAACGCTCACGTAGTAGTCCCCCAGCCTGCCCGACTGTCCCTCGCAGAAAGTTCCACTGAGATGCTGGCCTGGTATTAAGAGGGCCGCGATTGCAATGAGGATTCCCACTACAATCAGGAGTTCTTCAGTGTCCATAGCCCTCGGATAAAGAAGGAGAAAGGGTCTTTTAACTTTTCACTTCAGAATCCCAAGGCTCTTGTTCGTCTTCCTTATGCTCTCCCACTTGTCGGCCATCTCAAACATTGCCCTTATTGCATCGACGTTCTCAGGCACAACGTCGCTCTCCTGGTGCACCGCTTGGATGTAGAAGAGCCGCCCGTTCCTAACGCTTATGCTCTCCTTCCAGACGGCTATCTCGTAGAGGTTGTTCCACTCGCGGTGCAAATCCCTGGCAAACTCTATGAGCTGGGCCGTGCTCTCAAACCCCTTCTCCTTCTCGAAGAGGAGAACGCGTGTGGTGTTTTCAAAAATGTCAACTACATCCTCCTCCCTCAGCGGCTTCTTGAGCTCTATCATAACGCTGTGGACGTGCATGAGCGTCGTTGGCACGACGAAGGCTGTGGTCTCGATGTTTATCGGAATCACCGTCTGAACGTCGGGCCCGTGGTGCGAAGGAACCTCCACGGTCGGCTTTATCGCATTTATCGGTCCCCTCTTGGAATCGTTCGGGTCAGCGGCGCGGCGTATCATCACGGCGTAAACGTAGTCGATGTATTCCTGGAGTGCCGAGAGCGTT
>NZ_JALTCZ010000075.1 GCF_027008145.1 Thermococcus sp.
AACTCCCAACCGATGCAATCCTAGACATCAGGGAGTTTTCCCTGCCCGTTACCATAGCCGACGTCGTTAAGGCCGTGAAGGGCGAGGTTGTTGCCAACCCCCACCTCCTCGACAGGAGGATATACGGCTACACGATAGTTGACAGCATAAGGGCCATCCTTGAGATGAGCAGCGAGGAGTTCCTCAAGCTCTACGGCTGGACGACAGAGAGGGCCCTCGTCTTCACAAAGGTCTCAACCGGAAGGAGTCCTATGATAGCCGTCCGCGTCCAAGGGCTGAAGCCTGCTGTAATAGTTCTCCACGGGGTCAAAAAGCTCGACACATTAGCGGTCAAGCTGGCAGAGCGCGAGAGGGTTCCGCTGGTTATTTCCAGGGCCAAGGATGAAAACGAGCTCATAACAGGCCTCAGAAAGCTCGTCGAAAAAACCGAGAGGGAACTCTAAAGCTCCTTCCTCCTCCAGATTCCCTCCCGGGCGAGCTTAGTAAGCCGGTTCTTTATGTGGAGTAAAACGTCACTCAGGGTTTTCCCGTTGTCGTATCCTTCAACTATTCTCTCCAGTTCCTCCCTCGGGAGACCCTTCATTTCCCGGGCCAACTCAACCATCCTTGGGTAGGCTCTAACTATGTTGTCCACTATGGTTATGTCTGCCATTCTCGCCGAGCGGGAAAGCGGGTTGAGGTCAACTGTAACAACGAACTTGCCCATCCCCACGAGGGCCTCGGTTCTGTCGCCGTCCTCAAGGGGGACGAGGACAACGTCAGCCCTCCAGATACCGTTCTCGTCAACCTTCCCGCGGTCATGCTCAAGGTTGGGAATCCTCTTGGTCGGGTTTATCCCGAGTATCTCGATATCGGGATCGTGCTTCCTCAGCTCCTCGGCTATCGCCTTAACCCTCTCCTCCGTTCGGTAGAAGAGATTTATCTCAAGCTTTGCTCCGAATGCTTTCGCGAGCTCTATGGTCTCCTTTGGAACGAGGGCCGAAACGTTTCCGTTCACCGAGATAACTGGGTGCTTCGCCAGTAGAAACTTTGCAACGGCTGCCTTCATCGCCCTCTCGGCCGGCTCTATAGTTTTCTCTCCTATGAGATAGTCAAAGGCCTCGCCCCGTCCATGGGCTATAAGGCCGGCTTTAGCGGTCATTCCCCTCTCCATGCCCTCGATGATCTTCTCCCTGTAATAAAGGCTCCAGTAGCGCGGGTGGCTCTTGGGTATCTTCACCATCTCGACCACCACAGTCTATTCATCGCCGTCCCTAAAAACCTTCCCAATCCTTTCGTGCCTGCAGATAAAAATCTCCTAAGGGCTTATTTAGCTTAAAGGAGAGTTCTAAACCTTTGGTTTAAGAAACCCGTATAAGACCTTTACCCAAAACTGGGAATGAATATGCCTGATCACGTGTACGTGGTGGTGCATATGGGGTACAGAATAACGGCAAAGCAGGATTTGAGCCCGATCGATTACTTCGTCGAGGTCGAGGCACCTCACATAACCCGGGCGTGGAAACCTGGACAGTTCGTTGTCTTCATACTCCACGAGAGGGGCGAGAGGGTTCCGATGTCTGTTTACAAGGCCGAAAACGGGAAAATCGGGATGTTCATCAGGAAGCTCGGGAAGACGAGTTTACAGCTCTACTACGAGTTCAACGTCGGGGACGAGCTCTACAGCATTGTTGGCCCGCTGGGAAAGCCGATAAAGGTGGAGCACTACGGCAACGTCGTCTTCGCCTCCGATGCAGTCTGCGGGCAGGCCGAGAACTACGCGACGCTTAGGGCAATGAAAGAAGCGGGAAACTACACGATATCGATACAGAGCTTTGAAAATGCCCAGAACGTCTATCCCGAGGAGTTTCTCGCGAAGCCTGTGGCCGACGAGCACTACATAACCACAGAGGATGGGAGCGTCGGTAGAAAGGGACACTACCTCGACGTCGTGAAGGAGCTCATCGAGAAGGATAGGGTCGACATAATCTTTGCCGGCGGAAAGCTCGGCTCTCTCGCGAAGCTTGCCGAACTGACGAGGCCCTACGGGATACCCACAATAACGACCGTGAGACAGATAATGGTGGATGGGACGGGTATGTGCGGCTCCTGCCGGATACTCTACGACGGCCAGATAAAGTTCGCCTGCAGGGACGGCCCAATGTTCGACGCACACAAGGTGGACTGGGAAGATGTCCTGAGAAGGAGTTCTCGGTTCGTGGAACAGGAGAAGCTCGCAAAGGAGCGCTACTTAGAGGAGCTCAGGGCGAAGGGGGTGATCTGAATGGCAAGGAGGAAGAGGCCAAAGCTCATCAAGGAGAAGGTCCCAACACCGGAAAGGCCTGTGGAGGAGCGAATTAGGGACTTCGGTGAAGTCAACCTCGGCTACACCTTTGAGCTCGCCGTTAAGGAGGCTGAGCGCTGTCTTCAATGTCCTGCTGAATACGCCCCATGCATTAAGGGCTGTCCGGTTCACATAGACATCCCCGGCTTCATAAGCAAACTCGTCGAATACCGCGATAATCCCGACAAGGCCGTAAAAGAGGCCCTGAGGGTAATCTGGACTGACAACACCCTGCCAGCGATAACTGGAAGGGTCTGCCCGCAGGAGGACCAGTGTGAGAAGAACTGCGT
>NZ_JALTCZ010000076.1 GCF_027008145.1 Thermococcus sp.
CAAGTTCTCACGAAGCGCGCTATCTTGTCGCTTGAGTCTATGTCGAGGACTCCGGCGAAGTACTTGGGGTTGTTTGCAACTATTCCTACTGTCTGGCCGTTCATCCTGGCGAAGCCGACAACCGCGCTGGGTGCGAAGTATGGGAGCACCTCAAGGAAGTCAGGGTTACCTTTCTCATCGCGGTCAACTATCTCGTAGATGACTTCCCTGACATCGTAGGGCTTGTTCGGATCGTCCGGGACGATGCTGTAGAGGTTCTCGGTCTTCCTGAAGGGCGGGTCGCTGGTCTTGACCCTCGGTGGCCTCTCCATGTTGTTGGGGGGGAGGTAGCTCAGGAGCTTCCTTATGAGGGCGAGGACTTCCTCGTCGCTCTTTCCAATGAGGTGGGCCTGCCCGCTCTTCTGGGCGTGAACCATTGCTCCCCCGAGCTGAACCGGCGTTACATCAACTCCGGTAACGGCCTTGACAACCTGGGGACCGGTTATGAACATGAAGCTTGACTGACTGTCCACCATGAGGATGAAGTCTCCGATGGCAGGGCTGTAGACGGCTCCTCCAGCGCAGGGCCCCATGATAGCTGTTATCTGAGGTACAACACCGCTCAAAATGGTGTTCATCTTGAATATCTCGCCGTAGCCCTTGAGGGAATCAACCCCCTCCTGGATTCTTGCCCCGCCGGAGTCGTTGAGGCCTATAAGGGGTGCTCCTGCCTCAAGAGCCAGCTCCATTATTCTCTTTATCTTCGCAGCGTGCATCTCGCCTAGGGAACCACCCATCACCGTGAAATCCTGGGCATAGACGAAAACCAGGCGACCGTCAATCGTTCCATAGCCAGTTATTACCCCATCAGCTGGCAGTTCCTTTTTGTCCAGACCGAAATCCGTGTTCCTGTGCTTGACGAACATCCCGATTTCCACGAAGCTCCCCGGGTCGAGGAGCTTTTCAATCCTCTCACGGGCGGTCAGTTTTCCCCTGGCATGCTGTTTTTCAACTGCCTTCTCGCCACCCATCCCCAGAATCTTCTCCCTCTTTTCGTAAAGCTCCCTAAGTTTTTCCTCCATGCTCATGAGAACGCCCCCATTTGGTTGCTGGGTCTTGTAGTTTGTAAAGTTTAAAAGGGTTTTCCGGGGTTAGACTGCCCTAAAACTTGAAAATGAAGAAAAGTTCAGAGGTGTGTGACGGGCGTTTCAGCACCGCAGGCCTCGCACTTGAGGAAGTGGAAGCGGCCCTTCTTGATGATCTTAGTGTCGGGACTTCCGCAGACGGGGCAGATTACGAACTCCTTGAGATACTTCTTGAGCTTGTTGGCTATAAGGTAGGGTGTAAAGCGTCCTTGGAGGATTGCCCTCCTGCCCTCAAGGGTTCCGGCTGTGGCCACTTCCCTGAGCAGGAACTTGAGGAGGTGATTTGGATCGCGGTTCATGGCCTCGGCTATGTCCACGAAGTTCTCTATTATCGTCCTGTTGCCCGCTATGGTAACCTGCGCCGCTGGAACCTCAAAACGCGACCTGTAGGATTTCACGTTCTCGGGGAGTTCCCCGTAAGCCTTATCGAGGAGCTTTTCGAAGTCGTAAAAGTCTATCTCGCTCATTTCCTCTCACCCCTCCCTACTCTTCGCGACGCTTTATAACCTTTGTTAAAGCACCTTGTAAAAGCCGGCCCTCGGCTCGTATATCCTTGCATCCCTCTTGAGGTCTTCTATGAGCTTCTTAACGTCCTTCTCGGTTCCGAGGCCCGCCTGCTTTGCAGCTTCAAGAACCCTGTCCTCCGGTGCGCCGTGCTCACCCTCACTTTCGAGGTTCTTTATGATGTCGATGAGCTTCTCTATCTTGCTGAGCTTCTTCGTGCTCTTGCCCACCTCGAGTATCGCCGCGTCTATTGCTCCCTCCTCATCAACCGCTATCGTCCTCAGCATCTCCTCCATGATGGCTATTGCAGCCCTCGCATCTTCCCTTGTTACGGTCTCGCTCAGTCTCATCCTCGCATGTGCCTCGCTGAGCCTTACTAAAGCTTCAAGCTGCCTCGCGGTTATGGGAATCGGCTGGAGTTCGTCTTCATCAACTCCCTTCGCACCGCGCCTCATCCTGACGTAATAGCGCTTTATCTCGTCCATGGCTTCCCTGCCCAAAACAGGGTGGATGTTCTTCCTCGCGTAGGCTATGTACTTCTTAAGGAGGTCGTAGGGTATCTTGGGCGTTACGGCCTCTGCCTCACCGCGCCTGACTTTAAGGATGTGCTCCGCTATCTGGGAGTCGACCTTTTCATCGGGCTCGTCGAGGAGGAGGAATATTAAATCAAATCTGCTCAGCAGCGTTGGCGGAAGATCGAGCTGTTCAGGGAGGCTCTTGTGCCTGTTGAAGCGGCCGAACTTTGGATTGGCAGCGGCTATAACAGTCGTCCTCGCGTTCAAAGTTGCCGTTATGCCCGCCTTGGAGATGCTTATCGTGTTGTGGAGAACCAATCCGTGGGAGACGAAGAGGTGGTAAGGCTCAACGGTAACGTCGTAGACCCACTCCCAGCGGTCGTTTGGAATTATCTCGACCTTCTTCACCCTCAGGAAGTTTACGTTAGCGTTCCACCAGGAGTAGAACTCTTCAAGGTGTTTTCTGGCG
>NZ_JALTCZ010000077.1 GCF_027008145.1 Thermococcus sp.
CTTTCCAGCCCCCGGCTCTCCAGCAACGAGGACCAGCGAGCCTTCTGGAAAGCCTCCCTTGAGGATGTGTTCGTCAAAATAGGGTATCCCAGAAAGCCCCATGCCCCTCACCGGCCTTAATAGGCCCCTAAAGTATAAAAAGGTTTGTTTTTATGTCCTCTATGGGGGAAACCGGACACCAATACGAACCGAATGAGTTTTAATCACAGGCATCACGAGTCAACTGTTTCGCTTATCTTTTTCTTTTGAAAGCTCACCCTTTAGGAGGGAGTCAGCCACTCTGAGGGGATTTTCCCTCAAACCTACGACCGGAAGGGTTATGAGGGGGGCAGTGAATACATACTACGATGGGTATGAGAATTATTGGCTTCCTCGGGCCGGGGGGCAGTGGGAAAACGACGGTGTCTGCTAACGTCGCAACATGTCTGGCCATAGGAGGAGTCAGAACCCTGCTGATTGACGGTGACCTGTATCTCCCGGACCTGCACAACCACTTCGCCCTGAGCGCTCCATACTCCTTCGAGGACTACCTCAATGACCCGGAGCTGAACCCGGAGTGGCTCACCGTCCCGGCCAAGTTCTCCCGGAACCTTCACATCATCCTTGGGAAGCCCCAGGGCATCACCGTGAATCCCCTGAAGCTTCTTTCAGTTCTGGACGAGATAATCGACAGGCTGAAGACCATGTACGGCGTCATCGTAATAGACTTCCCGCCCCTCATACCGATTGAGCTCAAAGATCTCCTCAAGAAGGTTGACATCCCCGTTCTCGTGGTGGATCCCAATAGGGTTCCCCTCGATGTCCTCTTCGACTATATCTCAACCGTGATCAAAAAGTTCGGGGCGGACAGGCTCATACTCAACTTCGCCGACTTCCCGGAGGACGTCCTCGGAGCCCTCGTGGGGCTCACCGAAGAGGAGCTCGGCGTGCACCTCCTCGCCTCGATTCCGACGAGAGAATCTCTCCTTCTGGAGCCGGTTCGTGGCTTTCCGGCGTGCCTTGAGGACGAATGGCTCTCCGAGTTGGGCCTCACCGTCCTTGAGGAGCTTGGCTACATCTAACCCCAACTTTCATAAACCCCTCCTCCTTCTCTCGATTGGTGGTCGGCGTGAAGAGGATAGGCCTGATCGGAGGAATGACGCCTGAGTCAACCCTCTATTACTACCGGAACTACATAAGGATGAGCCGGGAGCTTTTTGGTCCGTTCACCTTCCCGGAGCTGATAGTCTATTCCATAAACTTTGCTGAGTTCAAGGACAACCCCCGGGGCTGGGAGGGGAGGAAGGAGCTCCTCATAAACGCGGCGAGAGCCCTGGAAAAAGCTGGAGCGGAGATAATAGCCATGTCCGCGAACACCCCCCACATGATCTTCCCGGAGGTTCAGAAAGCTGTGAACGTTCCAATGGTCAGCATAATAGATGCTCTTATCGAGGAGATAAGGCGCAGGGGGGTTAAGAAAGCCCTCCTTCTCGGCACGAAGACGACGATGACGGCGGACTTCTACAGGAACGCTCTCAGGGAGGCCGGCTTTGAAGTGGTGACGCCAACAGGGGAGGAGATGGAAGAAGTCAACAGAATCATCTTCGAGGAGCTCTCCTTCGAGAACCTGAGAAGCAGGTCCTACCTCATAGCCCTCATCGAGAGGTATGCTAAAGAGAGGGGTATCGAGGGAGTAATCCTCGGTTGCACCGAGCTCCCGCTAGCAATAAAGCCCGGTGACGTTTCAGTTGAGATCTTCGACACGGCGAAAATCCACATGAGAAAGCTCATCGAGCTGGCGAGTGGTTTTTAAGCCCCTCTCCTTTCTCCCCAGGGGTGAGAAAGGTGGAGATTAGGGAATTCCAGGAAATGATCAGGGAGATATACTTCCACAAGGACTCTAAACGGGGCGTCGAGAAGACCTTTCTCTGGTTTGTTGAGGAGGTCGGTGAGCTGAGCGAGGCGATAAGAAAGAGGGATAGGGAGGCGATGAAGGAGGAGTTCGCCGACGTTCTGGCGTGGCTCGCGAGTTTAGCGAACCTCCTCGACATAGACATCGAGGAGGCGGCGAAGAAGAAGTACCCCGGCGTCTGCCCATACTGCGGGAAGAAGCCGTGTGAATGTGAGGAGAAGTTTTGATGACCGCACAGTTCGTTCCATCGTCTCTTCTTTCCTAGAATTTATCCTTTAAGATCCCCTCTGGGAAACCTGGGGTTCTAAGTTCCTTCATTAGGGCTAAGGCCCCAACTCCCAAAAATAATACCGACGCGAGAAGGATTCCCATCATTATCCCTGCACGCTCAAAGAGCCAGCCAAGGATCACGTTGAGAGCCCCACTGACAACGGCCGCCGTGAGCGAGTAGAGTGAGCCTACGGTTGCCCGTTTTTCGTCCGGAATCGCATCTTGGAACCGTCCCTGCCACTCCTTGAAGGCTTGAGCAAAGATAAAGGTTCCAAGGAGGAGCGTGACAAAACCCAGCCAGCCGTTTAATCCTGAGAGGAGCGATAGGAGTGGAATAATAACGCACGCGTAAAGGTAAAGCTTTTCCCTTCCCTTTTTACCCACGTCAAAGTACCATGAAACGCTGTTGATAACCATATAGAGTGCCATAATCCACGAAACAGCCAGAACTGACGCCAGAAACCCGTAGAAGTAAAGCTGCATGAAAGCCGTGAAAACAGTTAGGGGCAGACCGATGATATTCGCGTAGATAAAAAGCCACCGGACATCTCGGGAGTTCCAGACGAACCTCAGGCTCTCAAGCAGGTGATGACCGTACGAAAGGCCACTTCTCGCAGTATCCTTTGGGATAGTGGCGAGTACCAGGAGCGAGGCCAGTATAAAGGGCGCACTCAGGATTATGGGCAGCCTCATGCCGTATACGTCCGCTATAGCACCCCCCGCAAGGATCCCGGCAAAACCCCCGACTGTCTCAAATGCCCTTAATCTACCGTAAGCCTTTGGATACTCATCTGTTCTTTCGTCCTCTTTCAGCAGCTCATAGAGCCAGCCAGTCTCAGCGCCTGTGGCAAAGGCCGTTGAAAGCGCGCTTATAATGGTAGCGAGAAGAAGGTCAGCGAAAGAATCTGCCGAGTAGAGCAGGAAAAGAAACAGAAGGGAGAGAGTCCTAGCCATCAGGACGCTCGTCTTCTTTGAAACCTTGTCCGCCACAACTCCGGTCGGAACTTCGAGAAAAGCCACGAGAAAAAGCATGATTCCCATCAGCAGGCCAATCTGTCCCTTGGACAGGCCCAAACTCTGGAGGTAGACCTGGTAAAAGCCAGCATAAAGGGCCAGGTAAAAGAACCCGGCGAGGTAGAAGCGCTTAACGTAATCCATCACAACCCCCCCTTGTTTTAGCTCCACAAGGCATTGGAAGCCCTGCGATTAAAGTCTTTTTTCGACCTTCATCTCATCAAAATCTCAAGCTACTGTAAATTGATTATGCCATCCAAAGCACCTCAAAGGCCGAGCTCTTTCTTGGCCTCTTCCCAGGGTATTCTATCCTTCAGAGTTTCCCTAGAAAGTCTCTCAAGCTCCTTGAGTTCCTTCTCGCTGACTTCCTCTTCCTCAAGCTCCCGAATCTTTAACTTGAGGAGCTCCTCTTCTATCTCGTCCAGTTTTTCCGCATAAGCTGGATATCCTTAAGGATGAGGGCGATGTTTACACTCTCACTCATTATCTAAACTGAACTCCAAACAACTTAAAACTCGCGCGCCTTTTCGACCATCATCTAAACGGAAAGAATTTTATACTTTAGCGAGCACTATTCTATGCAGTAAACCGAGGTGGTGTGCATGCATGAACTCGTAGAGTTCGCCGTCGAGAAGGCCCTCGAGCTCGGCGCAGACTACGCCGAGGCGCGCTTCGAGGAGAAGAACGGCACTTCTCTGGCGATGAAGAACGGCTCTCCAGAGGGGCTTGAGGTTTTAGCAGATAGGGGCATTGGAGTTCGCGTTCTTGTCGGCGGAGGAATGGGCTTCGCGAGCACGAACGTCCTGACAAAGGAGAGCGTTGCCGAGGGGGTGAAGAGGGCAGTAAAGCTGGCTAAGGCGGCCTCTCGCGTTAGGAACGAGCCGATACGCTTTAGCGAGGAGAACTTCCACGAGGTCTACTACGAGGTTAAGATGCGCAAGGACTTCCGTGACGTTTCACCGGAGGAGAAGCTCGAACTCCTGAGGAAAATCGAGGAAGAAGTCAAAGCCACCGGCGTAAACGTGCCGATGCGCTACCTAAGCTACTCCGATCAGGTTTGGCACAAGATAATTGCCAACAGCGACGGAGCGTTCATCGAGAGCATCATCCCGCGCGTCTCCATAATGTACAACCTCGTCGTTTTCGAGAACAGTCAGATGGAGCAGGCTCCGTTCGTTCAGAGGGCATTTTCTGGAGGCCTTGAGCTCATCGAGAAGGACGAGCCCTGGGAGTGGGCCGTCAAGGACGTGCAGGCACTGAAGAAGCTCATCTACGAGGGCAAAAAGCCTCCTGAGGGGAAGGTTGACCTGGTCATAAGCCCCGAGGTGGCTGGAATAGCCGTCCACGAGAGCGTCGGACATCCCTACGAGGCCGACAGAATTTTTGGAAGGGAAGCCGCCCAGGCTGGAGAGAGCTTCGTGAAACCGGACATGCTCGGCGAGAGAATTGGCAGTGAGGTGGTTACCGTCATAGACGACCCGACGATACCCAACAGCTGGGGCTTCTACCTCTACGACGACGAGGGCGTGAAGGCAAGGCCGAGATACCTCATAAGGGACGGAATAATCACCGAGTTCCTCACCAACCGCGAGTACGCCTACAAGCTCGGCCAGCACTCCAATGCGGCGGCGAGGGCCATCAACTACAACCGCGAGCCTATCGTGAGGATGGCAAACACCTACCTCGCCCCGGGGGACCACTCCTTCGAGGAGCTGATTGAGGATGTGAAGCTCGGCGTCTACATGGTGTCCTTCAACGAGTGGAACATCGACGACAGGCGTTACCAGCAGAGGTACATCGGCAGGGAAGCGTACCTCATCGAGAACGGCGAGATAAAGCACCCGGTGAGGAGGCCCATCCTTGAGATAACGACGAGGGCACTGTGGAGCAGTGTTGACGCGGTAGGGAAAGAGGTCGCCTTCTACCCGGGAACCTGCGGAAAGGGCGAGCCAGGACAGGGCGTCCCGGTCTGGATGGGCGGTGCTCACGCGAGACTAAGAGACATACCACTTAGGAGGCCATGAGGTGGTGGAAATGTTCGAGCTTAACGAGTTCATCCTGAAGAAGGCAAAGGAACTCGGATTCGGCGATGTAGTGATTTTGACCTATGAAACAAACAGGAGGCAGGTTCGCTTTGCCAACAACGAGATAACCGTGGCAAAGCACTGGCACGAGCGCAAGGTGGAGCTGTTCGTCGAGCTGGAGAAGAGAATAGCCGGAACGACGATAACCGAGCTGAGTGAGGAGAACATCGAGCGGACTCTCAAAATGCTCTTGGGCAACATGAAAGGCATGTCCCCAAAGGAGGACTACTACGGCATAGCCGAGGGACCCTTCGAGTATAAGGACATCCCGGAGACCTTTGATAAAGCCATCGTCGAGCTGGACGAGCCGAACGAGTACGTGGAAAGGGCCATCAACGCAGCCCTTGAGCAAGGTGCGAAGAGAGTAGCTGGCGTTCTCTACACAGATCACGATAAGGTTTACCTCACAACAAGCAACGGCATTGAAGCCTTCGACGAGGGAACCGGGATAGAGATAAGCGTTAGGGCCTTCATCGGCGACCTTGAGAGCGGTCACGGGACGAACTCGGTTAGGGTTCTCAAGAAGTTCGACCCTGAGAGCGCTGGGAGAAAGGCCGGAGAGATAGCGAGCTTAGCTAAAAACCCGGAGCAGGGGCCGGAGGGGCGCTTTGATGTGGTCTTCGACCCGCTTGCCTTTGCCAATCTGCTGGGCTACATGAGCTTCATGACCTCCGCTTATGCTGTCGAGGCCGGCTTTTCGCCCTTCGTGAACAAACTCGGCCAGAAAGTGGCTAACGAGGTCGTAATCATCAAGGACGTCGGAAACCTGCCCAACGGCTACGGAAGCAGGAAGTTCGACGACGAAGGAGTGCCCACGAGAAAGACCACGATAATCGAGAACGGGACATTTAAAACCTTCCTCCTCAACACGAGCCTCGCGAGGAAGTATAAGACGGAAACTACTGCGAACGCTGGCTTAATAATGCCCCGCGCCTGGAACATCGTCCTTGAGCCTGGCGAGTACTCAAGGGAGGAGCTCTTCGGTGAGGTTAAGAGGGGAATCTACATTACCAACGTCTGGTACACGCGTTTCCAGAACTACGTCACCGGTGACTTCTCGACCATTCCGAGGGACGGCATCTTCCTCATCGAGGACGGCAACTTAAAGCCGATTAGAAACATCCGCGTGAGCGACAACCTCCTCGGGATTCTGAGCAGGATCGAGGCGATGGGCAGGGAGAGCTTCCATATCCACTGGTGGGAGGTAAGAACCCCTGTGACGACGCCCTACGTTTTGGTCAAGGACGTCGGCATAACGAGGGCAACGAAGTGATTTTATCTTTTTGCATCCCCCATCTTTTCTGGACAAATGGAATAACTGAAAAATAATGTTATAATTTCTTCAAGTAGACGGCCTTTTAAATTTGAGTTTTATCCTGTTATATCTTAACAAAAAGCGAAATCCGTATATATTTGTTCGTTCATAGAAGATGAACCGGGGGGATGGTGATTGAGAAGGATTACAAGCACGCCAGCGTTGACGAAGTCCTCAAAGAGCTTGGGGCGTCGAGAAACGGTCTGAGCTCCGATGAAGCTAAGAGGAGACTTGAGGAGTACGGACCAAACGAAATACCGGAAAAGAAGGTAAACCCGGTAATAAAGTTTCTATCATACTTCTGGGGCCCAATACCGTGGATGATAGAGGTCGCGGCGATTCTCTCAGCAGTAATCAGGCACTGGGCCGACTTCTGGATAATCATGACCCTTTTAGCTCTCAACGGCATCGTTGGCTTCTGGGAGGAGCACAAAGCGGAAAACGTCATCGAGTACCTCAAGCAGAAGATGGCACTGAGGGCAAGGGTTCTGCGCGACGGTCAGTGGAAGGTCATCCCGGCGAGGGAGCTCGTTCCCGGAGACATAATACGCCTCAGGATGGGAGACATAACCCCGGCCGACGTCAAGCTCATGGACGGCGAGTACCTCCTCGTTGACGAATCCGCCCTAACCGGCGAGTCGCTGCCCGTTGAAAAGAAGATTGGAGACATAACTTTCTCGGGTTCTCTCGCCAAGAAGGGCGAAATGACCGCCGTTGTTACAGGGACAGGCTTGAACACCTACTTCGGCAAGACAGTCCAGCTCGTTGAGAGCGCTAAAACGGTCAGCTCGTTCCAGAAGATGGTCATCAGGGTCGGCGACTACCTCATAATCCTCGCACTCATTCTCGTTTCCGTTGTCTTCCTCGTGGCGATTCACAGGCACGAAAGCCTCATCGAGGCCCTGCGCTTCAGCCTCGTCCTTACTGTCGCGGCGATTCCAGCGGCGATGCCGGCGGTGCTCTCAATAACAATGGCGATAGGTGCTTTGAACCTCGCCAAGAAGCAGGCCGTTGTCACGAAGCTCGTCTCAATCGAGGAGTTGGCTGGGGTTGACGTTCTCTGCTCTGATAAGACTGGGACGCTCACGAAGAACAAGCTGACCGTGGGAGACCCGGTCCCCTTCAACGGCTACAAAAAGGAGGACGTCGTTTTCTATGCCGCACTGGCGAGCAGGGAAGAGGACAACGACCCGATAGACCTTGCGATTTTAAGATCCCTTGAAAGGTTCAAGCTGAATGAAGCTATAGCGAAGTTCAGGCAGGTTCACTTCACGCCCTTTGACCCGGTGATAAAGAGAACAGATGCCAAGATAAGCAACGATGAGAAGTTCAAGGTCGCCAAGGGCGCACCCCAGGTTATCCTCGACCTCTGCAAGGTTGATAATAAGCTCAGGGAAGAGGCAACAAAGGTCGTTGATAGTCTCGCCGAGGAGGGCTACAGGGCCCTCGGAGTTGCAAGGACAGAGAACGGAAAGTGGGAGTTCGTGGGCATAATCCCGCTCTTCGATCCTCCAAGGGACGACGCGCCGAAGGCCATAAAAGCCATAAGAAAGCTGGGCGTTAACGTTAAGATGGTTACCGGAGACCACATCGCGATAGCGAGGCACATAGCAAAGCTACTCGGCCTCGGGACGAGGATAGTGTCCATGACCGAACTACTCAAAGCAAAGCGCGATTCGGACGTTGAGAGGCTCGTTGAGGAAGCCGACGGATTCTCCGAGGTCTATCCGGAGCACAAGTTCAGGATCGTTGACGCACTCCAGAGGACGGGGCACATGGTGGCCATGACTGGGGATGGTGTCAACGACGCCCCGGCGCTCAAAAAGGCCCACTGCGGCATAGCGGTTTCTGGAGCGACTGACGCGGCGAGGGCGGCTGCCGATGTTGTCCTCCTCCAGCCGGGACTGTCGGTTATAGCCCACGCGATTGAAGAGGCCAGGAGAATCTTCCAGAGGATGGAGAGCTACGTCGTCTACCGCATAACCGAGACGATAA
>NZ_JALTCZ010000078.1 GCF_027008145.1 Thermococcus sp.
CCTAGCATACAATCTCCCCAAACCTATTTAAATTAATTTTCCCCACGAGGATGGGTGGTACTTGTGAAGGTTTTAGTAACTGGAGGAGCGGGTTTCATAGGCTCTCACTTGGTTGATGCGCTCATGGAAACCGGAGAAGAGGTTCGCGTCCTCGACGACCTCAGCGCGGGAACCCTTGATAACATTAAGCGATGGCTCGGGCACGAACGCTTTGAGTTTATACGGGGTGATATGAGAGACTTTGGAACCGTAAAAAAAGCTATCAAAGGTGTCGATACCGTCTTCCACCTCGCGGCCAATCCGGAGGTCAGGATAGGCTCCCAGAGTCCGGAGCTTCTCTACGAGACCAACGTGCTGATAACCTACAACCTCATTAACGCGATTAGGGACTCGAAGGTTAAGTTCCTCGTCTTCACGAGCTCCTCCACTGTTTACGGCGATGCAGAGGTCATACCCACCCCAGAGAACTACGGACCGCTTGAGCCGATAAGCGTCTACGGGGGAGCAAAGTTGGCGGCAGAGGCTTTAATAAGTGGCTACGCCCACACATTTGACTTCAAAGCCCTCATCTTCAGGCTGGCGAACATAATAGGAGAGCGCTCAAATCACGGCGTCATCTACGACTTCATCAACAAGCTCAGGAGAACCCCAGAGGAGCTGGAGATACTCGGCGACGGAACGCAGAGGAAGAGCTACCTCCATGTAAGCGATACCGTTGAAGGCATGCTCCACATCTTTGATACCTTCAGGAGAGAGGATAAGCTGGTTGGCTTCTACAACCTCGGTAACGATGACTGGATAACCGTCAGGGAGATAGCGGAGATAGTTAGTGGGGAGATGGGTCTTAAGCCGAGGTTCGTCTTTACGGGCGGAGTCGACGGCGGGCGTGGCTGGAAAGGTGATGTAAAGTTCATGCGCCTCGACATAGATAAGGCTAGGAAAACCGGCTGGAGACCGAGGCTCAACAGTCATGAGGCCGTCAGGAGGACTGTCAGAGAGCTTTTAAGAAGGTGATCACTTTATTACCTCATACACCTTCCTCGCAACTATGAAGGCAAAGGCCAGGAGGAGAAGGTAAGCGGAGAACTTAAGGGATTCCTTTGTTTCTCTGGGAAGGTAGAACTCGCCAACTTCAAGGACTATGAGTATGCCTATCAAAGCCACCGTCAGGAATACACCGGTTGAGGGGCTCAGGATTGCCGACACAACGACCCAGATTGAAAGGAACAGGAGGACGTTTTCCCTCATAGCCATTTTTCCACCCCACCTAAGGGCTCTAGGACAAGCTTTACGTAGTCTTTGACCTTCTCAAGAGATTCAACCTCGAGAACCTCACCTTTTCCCATAGCTATTCCAAGGAGCATCGCTGAAACGGCGGGATCCCCATAAGGAGAACCCCTGCATAAGGGCCTTACGAAAACCTCGACCTTCCCGTCCTCCCTCTCAAAGGCCTCTCCAGAGCCAATACCCAGGGCACTCAAGGTAGAAGAAATAGCAGAGGAGGCGTAGCCAACCCCCGTGCCAGAGAGCCCATCGGAGTTTTCGATCGTGTACTCAACTATGGCCCATCCGGGGGGAGGGCTCAGCAGAATCCCACTCTCCACCTCTGTTCCGGTCACGAAGATTGAGCCTTCGATGAACTTCCCGAGGCGAAGGGAGAAGCCCTCTGCCTTAGGGAAGAACAGCCCACCTTTTGGGAGGTTCTCGTAGGGGGGTATCACGACTGGAGGGCCCTCAAGCTCAAGGTCTCTCTTTAAGTCCTCGATAAAACCGCAGGGGTCACGACAGCTCAGGAGGAGGGCCTCTTTGGAAACATACCCCCTGGAAGGGAGGCCCATAAGGACGATGCCCAGAATGATTGTACCTATTCCCAAGTTGACGAGGGCCACGCTGCCCCTTGCGCCCCCGTAGTACCAGAGACCCGTTCCAATTATTACCAGAAAGCTCCCCCAAAGGCGTCCCATTTTAACACCTTCGACGAATAAACTTAAAAGGTTTTTATGGCTTATGGGTGTGAGGGCCATGAAGAGGGTTTCGATTTTAATCATCCTAATTCTAATCATTGGTTCCTCCCCTCTGGTCACTGGAAAGGCCGTTTCAAGGCCCACTCAGAGGGATGTTTTCCTGCACCAGTACTTCTCCCAGATTCTCGTTAGACTTGACTATTCCCTCCGCTACGCCCTTTTGGGGAACGATTACTCAATCAGGCTGGCGAACCAGACCTTAAGCGATCTGGAGATGATAAGGGAGGAGAGCCTCTATTACAAGGAGAAAGGGGTTAACTCAACGGTTATGGGGGTTATCCCTCCTTTCTACGACTTGGCTAAGGAGAACCTAATCTTGGTCCAGCTCCTTCTTAAGTTCCAGAAAAACTCCACGCCATCTCTTGCATCGGGAATACTTGGCACGGTTGCTGAAATGGAGAAGACCCTCAACAGGATAGGGGAACTTAAGCTTATGAACGGGACGAAAGTCCTCACCTTCAACACCACCAGGGTTCGGGCACACCTCAGAGAGATAAAAAAGCTTGCTTCAAAGAAGTTCTCGAACAAAAAGGGATTTGTCATCGGCGTTTCAGATATAAGGCCCATCCTCAATCAAAGTGTGACTGTATTCGGCTCCTGCCCGGGCAACTCCTCAGTGACGGTCGTAATCGAAGGCGGGAACTCAACTTACCTCCTTCCGATTAACCCGCACGGCGGCCTCTTTTCCGTTACATACACTTTCGACGAGCTAGGAACGTACAGGGTCTATGCGGTTCAGGGGGAGAGAAGGTCCAACAACGTCACCGTGACCGTAAGGAGGATCCCCACTTCGTTTATAATCGGCGGTGTTTACACAGCCTTCCTCAATACTACTCTTCATCTCTCCGGGAAACTAGTTGACTACTACGGCAACCCCCTCGCGGGAAAGGAGATAACCATCGGTAACACTACTCTGATCACGGGAAGGCATGGGGACTTCTCTATGGATTACTCCTCACCGGCTCCAAAGATCTTAAAGGTGACCCTTGAGTTCAGGGGCGATAAGACCCACGAGGGAACGTCAAAAGTCGTGACGATCAAGTTCACTAGATACCCAGTCACCATAGTCCTAGATGGCCCCGATGAAGTAACCTTGGGGGACACCGCCACTTTTGTCGGAAAGGTCAACCCTAGCCTCCCGATCACTGTTTACGTCTCGGGAAGGAAGTATCTCACCCTGTTCCCCAAAAACGGTACATTTTCCTTCGAGCTGAGACCAAACGCGACCGGAGAATTTAAGGTCTATGCCCTCTTTACCGGAAACGAGAAATATGATAAAGCCCTTTCAAACGAGGTCGTTCTGACAGTCCTTCCCCCCGAGAATAGGGCAATAAGGTACGGTGCGATAGCCCTGCTGGCCCTTGCGATAGCTGGAGGATTCTTCTTAAGGGAGAGAAGAAGAGAAAAGATAACAAAAAGAAGAACCGAGGGTAAACTAGAACCATTCAAAGAAGAAACCACGGAAGGAGCGGAGTTCAGGATACCTGAAGATATTGGTGAGGCATACATGCTCCTTAGAGAAAAACTCAAGGAAACCTTTGGAATAAGTGAGAGCATGACACCGAGGGAAGTCATGAGAACTCTCAAAGGCTGGGAGCTCTACCCTCACCTTGAGCGCGTTATCCTGCTCCACGAGAAGGCAATCTATGGAGGGAGCCAGCTGAATGAGGGGGAGCTCTTGGAGTTTAAAGAGGCTATGGAAAGCCTCCTTGGAGGTGTTTCCCAATGAACAAGACGATTAAGTACACGATACTCCTTCTCCTTCTCTTCACGCTGACGACGATGCCTCTCACAGTTCCCGTATTCAGGAGCTCAACCCCGTACAGCATCTTCAACACCGGCTGGGACGGGACTTCAAAGTTCGCCAAGCTGGCTTACCTCAAGGGAAAGGAGGTAGTCCCAATCTTTGAGTCATTTGATTTAGCAAACATAGGCGAGAAGAACGGCGTCCTCCTGATAATAGGCCCTAACATGACCTTTACTAAGGCCGAGATAGAGCAGATTAAGCTCTTTCTGAAGAGGGGGAACACCCTTTTCATTGCAGACGACTTTGGAACTGGAAACGAGGTGCTACGCGCCCTGAACGTCCCAGTGAGGATATCCAGGTACCCGCTCAGGGACTTCTTCTACGAGAAGGACGACAGGCTCATAGTGTCCGTCAGGATAGAGAACCCCATCCTGGCCAGAAACGTGACGAAGATAGTCACCAACGAGCCATCCGGAATCATAGTGACCAAGACGGGCGTAGTGTATTTCAGCAGGGTCGCCATGATAAACTTCCACAGGAGGATGTACCCGCTGATGACCGAGGTCAAGTACGGAAACGGCAGGATAGTCGTGCTCTCTGACCCCGATGTCCTCACCAACATGCAGTTTGGTGAGAACAGGCAGTTTTTGAGCAACCTCATCGACTACCTCGGTGGCGGCACCTTTTACTTCGACGAGGCCCACTATCCAGGCTTCAACTTATACACAACGGGAACCGTCACGGTAACCCGCGTCCTGCCCAAGGACAGGGCGGTGGAGCTCATAATCCTTGTTGCTACTCTGATACTGCTCAACGAGCTCGGAACCCTCAGACCAACCGAAAGACTCGTCCGGAAACTGACCTCACGATTCTTCAGGGAGAAGGTGAACCTTGAGGAGGTTGCCATTTCCCTCGCAAGGGAGAGGGGATGGGATGAAAAAGAAGTTATGGAAATGCTGAGGAGGATAGGTGGTTGAGATGATACTCGAAAAGATACAGGCCGAGATTAGAAAAGCACTGGTAGGTATGGATGACGTTGTCGAACTTATGACAATAGCACTCATGGCCAGCGGGCACGTTCTCCTAGAGGGAGTCCCGGGAGTTGCGAAGACAACCCTCGGCAAGAACTTCGCTAACACATTGGGGCTGAAGTTTTCGAGGATACAAATGACACCCGATTTGCTACCGGCTGACCTTATAGGTCACACCTTCTACGACATGCGCAGTGGGGAGTTCAAAGTGAGGAAGGGACCGATATTCGCCAACGTTGTCCTAGTTGACGAGATAAACCGGGCCTCACCAAAGACCCAGTCGGCCCTCCTTGAAGCGATGGAGGAAAGACAGGTCACCATAGAGGGGCTCCCCCTGAAGCTTCCGGAGCCCTTTGTGGTTCTTGCAACGATGAACCCTGTGGAGATGGAGGGCGTCTATGAGCTACCCACAGCCCAAATCGACCGTTTCATGATGAGGATAGACATCTCCTACCTCCCGGAGGAGACTGAAAAGGAGATGCTGAGGAGGAAAAGCCTGGGGCAGTTCTCGGAGGCAAGGCAGTCCGTCCTTTCGAGTGAGCTCGCCCAAGCAAGAAGAAAAGCCATGGGGGTTCACGTGAGTGATGCGATAATAAACTACATCTACGAGATAGTTAAGGAGACCAGAATGGACGACAGGGTGATTTTGGGAGCCTCCCCGAGGGCAGGAGAACACCTGCTCTACGCGGCAAAAGTTAGGGCTTACCTTGACAACAGGGACTACGTCCTCCCGGACGATGTGAAATGGCTCGCAGTCCCCATAATCTCCCACAGGATAGTCGTGAAGCCCGAATACGAGGTCGATGGGGTTGACGGTAAGACAATAGTAAGTGACGTCCTCGAAAGGGTAGAGGTGCCCGTGGAATGAAGCGTGCCGAGGTTCTCCTTTCCCTCGCTGCGGTGGTTGCCGGAACAGCCTACATCCTAGGCAGTCCGGCCTCCGCCCTAATGGGCGTCGCCATAATGGCTTACTACTCCCTTGCAAGAGTGACCTTCAGGCCGGTCATAAAGGTCAAGAGAACCCTTCCCGAGAGGGGGATTGAGGGAGAACCCGTAGAGTCTAGGATCAGCGTTGAAAACTTATCCCCGATACCGGGAACCGTCACCGTTAGCGAAACCTCGAGAGAGGCCTTCGCGAGAGGGGTCAAAACGTTCCTGAAACCAGGCGAGAGAGAGTACCTAGAGCAGACTATAGTCCCCCTGGCAAAGGGGAGGATAAGGCTAAAGGGGAGGGCAACCTTCGAGGACGAGCTGGGGCTCTTTGTGAGAGAGTTTCCGGTGGAGGAGAGGGACGAGATGACTGTCTTCCCATCCCAGAAAAGCATCAGGGAGGCCATGAGGGAAAGGCACCAGGTCGAAGCCCTTGCCGAGGCCGAAAAGGAGCTTGGGATAGGCGCCGAAACGATGGAGTTCGAGGAGTTGAGGGAGTTCCTCCCGGGAGACGACATAACGAAAATAGACTGGAAGGCAACCTCAAGGCTACAGAAGCTCATCGTCAGGGTCTTCCAGAGGGAGACAATGGTGGATATCTACTTAATGGTGAACGTTGATCCCAGGTTCCACCGCGAGCTGAGCGGGGGGAAGACCGACTACCTCGTCCTGATAATAGCCCAGCTGACCGCTTATTTCAGGCGCTTCGGTCACACCATAAGGGTTGTGGCGTATGATGATAACCGTGTCGTGAAAGTTATAGAACCGGTTCACGACCCCCTAACTCTGGTTGAGAAGCTCGGCCTGAAGAGAGAGCGTGGATTACCGGTTTTGAGGCCCTCTCCGATTTCCAGGGCTTCTCCCCTTTCCAGGCTCGTGATGAAGCTCAAGGGCGGCTCTGGGGCTCATGGAATTACGAAGGCCTCCATGAAGGTTTCCGAGGGCTCCTACGTCATAATAGTTGATGACCCGGCTTTGCACCCTACAGAGCTCATGAAGGCCTCAGGGATACTCAAAAGGAGGGCCTCCAGAGCTGTCCTCCTCTACCCGAACCCGATCCTTTTCAGTGATAAAAGCTCGCTCAGGGAGGACGACCTAGAAGTCCTTTATAGGGCCTATCACGAGAGAAAAGAACTAGTAAAACGGCTCATGGGGCACGTTAAGGTCATTGAGGTTGGCCCGGGAGACCTTCTCCCTGTGGTGGTGAGGGAGCTATGATAGGACTCCTGGCGGTTCTCCTAGCGGGCGTTGTCCTCAAGGAATGGGCCTTTGTACTCGGCATTATTCCCTATCTCCTTCGACTTAAGGATAGGAACTTCGCACTCTTAGCCTTCTACGCCTACGCGGTTGTCCTCGCCGTGATGGCTCCAGGGGTCTCGCTCTACACCCACGAGGGATTCCTCCAGGCGGTTGTCCTCTTCACCTCGACCTTCCTCCTCCTGGACGAGGTTCTGGGGGGTGTTAGGTTCAATAGAGAGGCAACGATTGTCTCGATGCTCCTCCTCGCTTCGGCGCTGAACGACTACACATTCATGGTAGCCCTTCTGGGAGCGACTATCTACGTTGCCCGCCTTCGCTTTCGGGAGACGGTGTATTACCTTGTAGGCTGGCTGGGAGCCTCGGCCCTCGCACTCTACCTCCTCAGGAACATTATACCGGACCGGGTTGCACAGTCTTTTTTGATAATCGGTCTCGGCCTGGTATTCCTTCTCCTTGCCGAGAGAAAGGGGGTTGACTTTCTGGAGGTGGGGTTGTTTGAAAAGAAGTGACATGGAAAAACCCAAAGGCGTTAAAAAATACTGGGATCTGCTTACGATCATAGGCCTTTCACTGCTCCTCGACCTTCTTATCCTCTACCTTCCGGAGAGCCTTGTTAGAAAGGTCCTCGGCTTAGGCTTTGTCCTCTTCTTCCCGGGCTACGTCTTCGTGACGGCTCTCTTCCCGAACAGGAGAGAGCTCGACAACCTTGAGAGACTGGCTCTGAGCTTCGGTCTCAGCATCGCCATAGTCCCGCTCATAGGTCTAGGCCTCAACTACACCCCATGGGGAATAAGGCTCACGCCAATACTCGTGAGTTTAACGCTCTTCAACATTGCCTTTGGGATGATAGCGATATACCGCCGTTCTAAAGCCTTTGACCCCTGGATACCCTGGGTAACTATTGAGAATGTAAAAAGAGAGCTCGGATGGGCCGAATCAAGCAAACTGGACAAAGCCTTAACGGTCATCCTGATAGCGACCATCCTGGTATCGGTTGGGGCACTCACCTACGTCATAACCCACCCAAAGCAGGGCGAGGCCTTCACCGAGTTCTACATCCTCGGACCTACTGGGAAGGCATCCGGCTATCCGACTGAACTCAGGGTAGGCCAGAACGGAATGGTCATCATAGGTATAGTTAACCACGAGCACAGGAATGTAACCTACTACGTGGAGATGTGGCTGGTGAATCTGACGTGGAACAACAGGACAAACAGAACCATCATCCACGGTATGTACAGGATGCCCGGATGGTTCAACGTTACGCTCCCTCCAGTGCCGGTGAACATCGAGGGCAACTGGACGCCCGAGTTTGAGAAGAACTACACCTTCAGCATCGACAGACCCGGAAAGTGGCAGGTCTGGTTCCTCCTCTTCAAGGACAAACGGCCTGAGCTTCCCCCAGCACCTCCTAACGGGAACTACGCAGATACAGACGCTAAAAACCTCATCATCGAGGCAATAAACGGCACCATACAGAGCCTGAAACTCAACGTCGAGGTCAAGCCCTGACACAACCCTTTTATTGTTCTACCCGTAAA
>NZ_JALTCZ010000079.1 GCF_027008145.1 Thermococcus sp.
TCCGGGACACGGAGGAGCTTTAGGGCTTCATCAACGCTGAAGGGTTCCCTTGTAAGCCTCACCTTCACGACCATCACCGGGATAAATACACCCGGGACAAATTAAACCTGCCGGAAAGTTTAAGTCGAGACGGGGGGTTAGGGTGATAGGTGAAAGCATGAAGAAGACCCTCGCGGTTCTCTTGGTTATCGTTGTTATTGCCTCCGGCTGTCTCGGAGGTGGCAATACCGCCACTTCACCGTCCTCAGCCTCCCCCGCTTCAAGCGCCACGACGGTTCAATCAGCAACCCACTCAAGTGCCCCAACCGCATCCACCGCGGAAAAGCCCAAGCCCAGCTTTTCCCCACTGGAGTCCCTCAAGGAAATAAAGCGCTTCACCTACACCGAGAATGCCAGCGTGAACATGAGTATAAAGATCTCCTTCGCCAACGGAACCCAGTCGAGCAACCTCAGGATAATGGTCAGCGAGAGCGGTTACGTAGACTTCAAGAAGAAGGTCGCCGAGGTGAACACCACAACCAGAACCCTGCCGGACAACGTGAGCGTCACCGTAACCACAGTCGTACTGAACGGAACCGAGTACGTGAAGACTCCCGCTGGAACGGTGCGGATGAATGACACCCTTGGAGTCTGGGAGACCAATCCTGTTTCCTTAGCCATTGCGGTTCTCAACTCGGGAAAGCCCGTGGCAAACTACACCGAGAACGGAAAGTTGGTTCTCGTCTATTCGGTGCAGTCGGACGTCATCCTTCCCCTGGCGGAGCTCTACTTCACGGGTCCAAAGACAAACATCACAGTCACAGACGCCATGATCAGTCTTTACTTCGAGAACGGAACCTTTATCGGGGCGAAGCTGGTCTACTCGGTTATCGCCGTGGGCTCAATGGAGGACCCGATGCTCGGGAAGATGAAGATAGAACAGCACGGGAAATGGGAGGGGAAGATAAGGATAACCTCAATAAACAGGGAGTTCGAGGTGAAGCCACTCACCTGAGCTTGACGAGGTCAAAAGAATTGTGGGCGAGATCTATGATGAGGAGCCTGTTAAGCAAAGGCTCTCCATAGCCCGTAAGGAGCTTTATTACCTCCATCACCTGAATAGAGCCGACAACACCGGCGGTCGCCCCGATTATCGGGAACTTTCCCTTCTTTTCCCTCACCTTGGGAAAAATTTCCCTCAGCCTCATTGTCCTTCCGGGCACTATCGTGGTGACCTGACCGAATGTTCCTTCCACCGCTCCATGCACTAGAGGTATGCCCCTTTCGTGGACGTAGTCGTCCAGCATGAACCTCGTCTCGAAGTTGTCGAGGCAGTCAACGACCACATCGACGCCGGCTAGGACATCATCAATGTTCTCGACGGTGAGCCTCCCAACGAAAGTCTCGATTTTTATGCCGGAGTTGAAGCGCTCCAGCTTCCATCTGGCTGACTCGGACTTGGGGTTTTTGTTGAGATCTTCCTCCCAGTGGAGTATCTGCCTGTTCAGGTTGCTCAACTCGGGCTTCTGCTCGTCTATGAGGAGGAGAGTGCCGATTCCAGCCGCCGCGAGGTAGTAAGCAACGGGACTACCTAAGCCGCCGACGCCGACGACCGCTACCTTCGCGCTTTTGAGCTTTTCCTGACCCTCAACCCCAAAGACCATTATCTGCCTGTCGTAGCGCACAAGCTCCCTCTCGCTGAGCATCTCAACCACCGCTCACCGGGGGGAATATCGCAACTATGTCCCCATCTTTCAAGACTTCGTCAAAGCGAACGTAACGGCCATTTCTGGAGACGTTCACATCGGCTAGGTCATCGTCCTCCGCGAAGACCTCGTTCTTAAGGGCCGGATGTCTCTCCTTGAGTATCCCGATGAGTTCCCTAACCGTTATTCCGTCTGGAACTTCCAGCTCTTCCTCGCTTTTGCCAACGAGGGAGCGGTAGCGCGCGAAGTACCTTATGGTAACCTTCATCCCCATCACCGGGGAGAGTTGGAGGGGAGGTTAAAAAGGGTTGCTGGACGATTTTGAAGACTCACCCAGCCTTAAGACAGTTTCTTAAACGCAACATATCCCACCAAGATGACTCCAATAATGAACACGGCGGATAATAAAGGCCTAATTCCTTCGAGATACGCTAAATAGAGAATTCCAGCAATTGCAAGCAACCACAGAAGGTTCGATTTTACAGTGCTATTCCCTTTCCAGAGCTTAAACCACGCAACTTCATAGACGCAGAGTATTAGGCCAGTTAAAACCGTCGCAAAGATTAGCCCCTTTACCCCATTACCGAGCATCCCAAAGTTGAGAAAGAAGAACGTAAAAGCTCCTATGATGTAACCCTCCCTTCCGGGGCCGTTCTTGTATCCTGAGGTTGCAAGCTGGAGGATGCTCATGGCAATTAAATTGAGGAGAGCAACCTGAAGGGCAGTTGAAAATTCCCAGAAGAAACCAATGACTATGAAAAGTAAGAGAAGGGATAGAAGGACGGGAACCATCAAATGCTTGCACTTCATTATCCTTCACCCCCAAGAGTCCCG
>NZ_JALTCZ010000080.1 GCF_027008145.1 Thermococcus sp.
GACTATCGGCTTGAGCTCGTCATCGCTGAGAACCCCTCTGAGGTCGTCGAGAGTTGCCTTTTCCTTCTCCTTCAGAACTTTCAGAGCCCTCCACTCAGGAAGGCCTATCTCAGCATACTTCTTTCCTGTCTCGGTGAGCTTGACGACCCTTTCGCTCCTCTCGTGAAGTTTTGCCAAACCCTTCGCCTGAAGGCCGAGGACTGCCCTCATGACCGCTACCTGCTCAAGGTTTGTCTCTTTTACCAGCTCCTCAAACTTGGCCCTTTTGAACTCTCCCAGCTTTATGAGCGTGAGCCTCTCCTGGTAGCTTAGCTCCATACCCCCACCTCCGGTGGGGATGAGCGAGAGGACTTAAGAGAATTGCGGTGCCGGGAAAACTGTAAGAGGGAAAGAAAAGGAAAAACTTCAACCCTTGTGCGGGAAGAAGACGACCTTACCGGTCTTGCCCGCGCGCATCAGCTCGAAGGCTTCCTCAAACTTCTCAAAGCCCCTGTACTTGTGGGTGATTATCGGGTCGAGGTTGAGCTTTCCGCTCTGGATGAGGCTTGAGACCGTGTACCAGGTCTCCCAAAGGTGTCTTCCGGTTATGCCGTGGACCTCAAGGGCCTTGAAGATTATGAGGTTGTTGAAGTCAATGGTAACGTCCCTCGGGTAGAGTCCGAGGAGGGAGACCCTGCCACCAGGGGTTACCGCCTTAAGACCCTGCTCAAGGGCCTTAGGTGCCCCGCTGAACTCAAGGAAGACCTCGACTCCTGCGCCGTCGGTTATGTCCATTACGAACTTAACCGGGTCTTCCTCAAAGGGGTTTACAACGTAGTCTGCCCCGACCTTCTTGGCCAGCTCCCTCCTGAACTCGCTGGGTTCTGAGACTATGACGGGATAAGCCCCGCTCGCCTTGGCCACCGCTACTCCGAGGAGTCCGAGAGGGCCGGCTCCGGTTATGAGTGTGCTCCTTCCGGCTATCGGGCCGGCCAAGACAGTGTCGACTGCGTTGCCGAGGGGTTCCTGGAGGGAGGCGTACTCCGGTGGCATGTCCTTTGGATTCTTCCAGGCATTCTGGGCGGGAACGATAGCGTAGTGGGCAAACACCCCATCCATATCGACACCGAATATTTTGGTATTTTGACAGACATGATAGCGGTTGTGCCTGCAGGCGTAGCATTTGCCGCAGACTATGTGGGTTTCCGCACTTATGTAGTCGCCGGCCTTAAGGGACTCAACGCCCGGGCCGACCTCGATGACCTCACCGGCGACCTCATGCCCCATTATCTGGGGTGGTTTTATCCTGCTCTGGGCCCACTCGTTCCACTCGTAGATGTGCAGGTCGGTACCGCATATGCTGGTCGCAAGGACCTTTATGAGAACCTCGCCCGGGCCGGGCTTTGGAACGTCAACCTCGACGAGCTCGGCACCGTAGGCTGGCTTCGTCTTCATAATGGCCTGCATCTTTTCAGTCATGGGGATCATCTCCTTAACCTTACAACCGTTATCTAAATGGGGGAGTGATATAAACCTTTTGTGTTCATGATGACAGGTGTGGTGTTTCCTGACCATTCCCGTTCCACTGATGGATTATCTCTTGAAAACCTCGCCCTTTAGGACAGGGAAGAGGTCAGCCTGGGGCGTTTTAATCGGAAACCTTATATCCCCAATCACTAATCAAAACGGTAGAGGGGTATGAAATGGCAGTGATAGTCGTTACTGGACGAGGGGGTGCCGGTAAGACTACCACGACGGCCAACCTCAGCACGTACCTTGCCATGAAGGAGTATCGTGTTCTGGCCGTTGACGGCGACCTCTACCTACCCAACCTCGGTTTTCACTTCGCTCTCGACACGGTCAAATACACCGTCCACACCCTTCTCAAGAACCCCGACATTGACCCCGAGTGGGCCATCTACAAGCACAAGGAAACCGGAGTCTACGTAATGCCCGGTAGCACTCAACTCCAGGACGTCCTCGGTATATCGCCCAAGAGGCTCGTTGATATCTTGGAGAAGGTCAAGTACAAGTTCGGGGTCGTCTTTGTTGACTCGCCAACGGGTGTTCCCTTTGATACCCTCCCGACGTTTCAGGTGGCCAACTACCAGCTCATCGTTGTCGAGATAGAGCGTTCACCTATATACTCCTTCGAGACGATGGTGAAGAACGAGATCGAGAAGCTCAAGGCTTTGGGGGAGAGGTACAACCTCAACATCGGGGTCGTCCTCAACAAGGTTAGGGAGAGCGCGGACGTCGTTGACAAGATAATTGAGGCAATTGAGGACGACCTCAACGTCCCGGTTCTTGGGTGGGTTCCCTTCGATTACAACGTTCCCGAGTCGATAAACGTCGGCGTTCCAATCGTTAGGTACATGTCCAAGAGCGACGCCGCGATTGCCTTTAAAGAGGTCGGTGAAGTCCTTGAGGACTGGATGTTTGGCTGAGTCGGGGGTTGCTGAAATGGAGTTTGAAGAGCTCGTGGAAAAGGTTGCAAAGGGCGAGATAAAGCTCCATCAGGTTGAGATGTACACGGAGGATAAGAAACTCGCCACTGAAATAAGGAGGAGGGCCCTTGAGAGGAAGCTTGGAGTGAAGCTCGAAAACATAGGCCACTACTCTATAGACCCGAACCAGCTCATAGGAAGGAACATTGAGAACATGATAGGTGTCGTCCAGATACCGATGGGCGTTGCTGGGCCGCTTAAAATAAACGGTGAATACGCAAAGGGCGAATTCTACATCCCCCTTGCAACGACGGAAGGAGCACTGGTTGCCTCCGTCAACCGCGGTTGCTCCACCTTAACCGAGGCCGGTGGCGTCAAGACGACAATTGTAGACGATAAGATGACGAGGGCACCGCTCCTGAAGTGCCCCGACGCGAGGAGGGCGAGGGAAGTGGCCGAGTGGGTGAAGAACAACCTCGACTACCTACAGGAGAAAGCAGTCAGCAGGGTCACGAGGCACGGGAAGCTGATGGGAGTTAAGCCCTTCATAGTCGGCAACAACCTCTACCTCAGGTTTGAGTTTGAGACCGGTGATGCAATGGGCATGAACATGGTAACGATATCAAGCGAGGAGATAATGAAGGCCATCGAGGAGCACTTCCCGGACGTTAAGTATCTAGCTCTCTCGGGCAACCTATGCGTCGACAAGAAGCCAAACGCCACGAACTTCATCCTTGGAAGGGGTAAGACGGTCATAGCCGAGGCGGTAATCCCGAGGGAGATCGTGGAGAAGAAGCTGAAGACGACACCGGAGCTCATAGCTGAGGTCAATTACCGCAAGAATCTCGTCGGCTCGGCTCAAGCCGGTTCTTACGGCTTCAACGCTCACTTCGGGAATATAATCGGGGCGATATTCCTCGCAACGGGCCAGGATGAGGCCCAGATAACGGAGGGCTCACACGGCATTACTCTGGCCGAGGTAACGCCAGAGGGAGACCTATACGTAAGCATCACGATGCCGAGCCTTGAGATAGGAACCGTTGGCGGTGGAACGAGGGTTCCAACCCAGAGGGAGGCTCTGAGCATCATGGGCGTCGCAGGCGGGGGAGACCCTCCGGGAAGCAACGCCAAGAAGTTCGCCGAAATAGTGGCCGGTGCAGTTCTTGCTGGGGAACTTTCGCTCCTCGCAGCGATAGCGGCAAAGCACCTCGCGAAGGCCCACAAGGAGCTTGGACGTTAGGTCTTCCTACCTATTTTCACCGCCATAACGTGGACTTTTTTCTTCCTCCTCTCAAGGCTGACCCCTTTGAGCCACAGGATGGACAGGGGATATTCCAGAGTTATGAAGATCAGCGTCATCACGAGGGTACCTAAGATGATCTGGAGGAATGGGTTGAGTCCCTGGGAGAGCAACGAGCCCAGCATCCCCGAGAGGAGGCTGAGGATGAAGCTTATTTCCGAGTGCTTAGCATGCCTTTTTCCAATCTTTTCACGACAGAGGTAGGAGAGCAGAATCCTCAGACCCTCCGGCTTTTTAATCCTGAACCCTATTGTGAAGTCCTTCTTAACGTCTTTGATTTCAAAGGACCCCTTTATGAGGTAGAACGCCCTGCTGAACTCGCCTCTCAGCTCAAGAACCGTCAGGTCAGTCCCCCAGACGTCCCCGGCCAGGCTTGTTAGGGGGTAGCAGTCGGGATCCACGAGTCGGGTGTAGGAGACTCCGGCCGAGCGGAGTGCCCCCTCCACCCTTCTGGAGCAGTCGGAGAGCATCGGGCAGGTTGCCCGCATATAGTCCACGTGAAAGTCACTCCGTTTTACCCCTCTATGGATGCTTCGAATTTCCTTTATCATGGGGTATCTTTGGGAGTTCAGGTTTAAAAGCCTTAAGTCCAGCTCCCTTGGATGATGAGTTTTCTCTCACTCCGGGTGGTGAGGGGGAGCCGATACCCTGACCCTTCTCCTCTTATAGCCCTTTAGCAGGCCTCCAAGGATGCTCAGGAGAACCCCAATGAAGAGGAGTATGTTGTTCACAGTTTCAAGGGCACGGTAGTGATAGGCGGTGTATAATATCAGGAGCATGAGACCAGCTATCAAGGCACCCTTCAGGGCGGTTGTACCCTTCTCTCTGCCCACAATTTCCTCGGCAACCTTCTCAAGACCCCTCTCCCTGCTTACGAGAAACTCCTCCCCGGAAGTCCAGCCGAGCGGGACGTCCTGAAGGGGAGCTATGAGAAAAGTATCTCCAGACCGCGCGATTATCATCTCATCGCTCGTCATGGCGGTCATTAAGAGGGCGTCCCTAAGGGAAGTCCTGTCCGGGTTCAATAGGAGGGTGTAGCTCCTGAGCACCCCTTTAAGCTTTGAGAGTGTCTCGGAATCATCGGGATAGGTGTAGTGGAGCACCCGATACCTATACCTCATGGAGGAAATTTGGAGAAGGGGATAAAAAGCTTAGCTCAGCTCCTGAATCTTCTTCCTCACCAGTGTGTTCACGAGCTTACCGTCGGCCCTGCCACGAAGCTTCGCCATCGCCCTTCCCATTATCATGCCCATCGCGCCCATTCCCTTTGCCTTTATGACATCGATGTTCTGCTGAATTACCTCGTCAACAATCCTCTCAACTTCCTCCTCGCTGAGAAGCGTTAGACCCTTTTCCTCTGCAACCTGCTTCGCGGTCTTCTCCGGGTTCCTTGCGAGTTCCTTGAATATTTCCTCGAAGGCCTCTTTGGCGATCTTGCCTTTAAGGTAGAGCTCGAAGGCCCCCCTTATGTGCTCCTCGGTTACCTTCTCTATCGGAACCTCCTTCTTGAGGCCCTTGAGAACTACCACGAGGACTGAAGCGGCCAGCGATGGCTTTATGCCCTTCTTCACCAGCTCCTCGAAGAGCTCGTCGCGCTCGTCGTTGACGAGGGTCTCGGCAAGGCTTTTATCGATACTGTACTCCTTCACATAGCGCTCGACCCTCTCCTGTGGCAACTCTGGAAGGTTCGCCTTTATTCTCTCCTTGTACCCACTTGGCAGGAATATCGTGGGTATGTCGGTTTCCGGGTACATCCTGGCCTTGCCAGGGAGCGGGCGCATGTACTGGGTGTTTCCGTCCGGTAAGGCTCTTCTCGTCTCCTCCGGGACGCCTTCTAACGCTTCCTTAGCGCGCTTAACGACCTCGGCTAAGGCCTTTCTTGCTGTTTCTTCCTCCGCAGCAACGAGGACGAAGGCGTCTTTCTCACCGAGGCTAAGTTTTTCGATAACCGCGTTAACCTCTTTTTCTGTAATTCCATAATCCGGCAGTTCATCAATGTGGAAGATCCCCTTTACATACTTCTTGGCCCTGTCAGCCATCTCGGTGCCTAACCGCCTACCCGGCTGTATCTCCCTGCCTATGAGCCCCCTGAATCCCGGAAGTCTGACGGCGAGAACCTTACCGCCCTTCCTGATGGCCCTCGCTATTATCTTCGATTCAGTGTTCTGGAAAATCTCAGTCACGTCGTGGAACTCCTCCTTTACCTCCTCGGGATTTACTCCCCTCTCCCCCAGCTCATCGCGGATTTTAAGGAGGTTTACTTGCCTCTCCACTTCGCGCTCGATGATTAGCGGGATCATGTCGAGCTCCTGGACTCCCTTTATCTCTATCCTCGCACCGCCCCTGATGGAGACGTTCAGGTCCTGCCTTATCGTTCCGAGACCGCGCTTGACCTTTCTGGTTGCCCTTAAAGCGTCGCCTATGTACTTCGCTACAACCTTAGCCTGCTCCGGGTGGTGTATGTCCGGGGTGGTGCTTATCTCCACTAGGGGAATTCCCAGGCGGTCGAGGCGGTAGATTACCTCCTTCTCCTTCCTCTCAACGATTCTGCAGGCGTCTTCCTCAAGGCATATGGTTGGGATTCCAACGCTCCCCCAAGGCGTGTCAACCTTTCCGTTCATCGCTATTATCGCCGTCCTCTGGAAGCCCGAAACATTAGAGCCGTCTATCACGATCTTACGCATGAAGTGGACTTCATCGACCGGCTTGGCGTTGAGGAGGTAGGCTATCTGGAGGGAAACCTCAAGGGCCTCTCTATCGGGTCCCCTCGGCGGTTCTTCGTCTATGTAAACCAGATCCGTCAGCTCGTAGTTGCCCTCGTAGATGTACTTCCTCCCCTTCTTGAACTCTTCCAGAGCGGCTGGATCTATTTCGCCCATCTCGCTCATCGTTGGCCTTAGGCGCCTCTCAAAGATGAAATCAACCTTTTCATTTAGCTCGCTGGGAACAGGCGAGAAGAGCTTCTTCGTATCGAGCTGTCTGTGAATCTCAAGGCCGACCTTGAGACCGAGCTTTTCATAATTGAACTTTTCGGTCATCCTCATCACCTCAGGAAGGTGTCGAACCTCGTGTAGGGTGTTATCTCGCCGGCGTAGTTGGTGAGCATCATCTTACTCACCTCCTCGGGGTCATCAGTATGGCCGAGAACCCACATCAGCTTGACGTAGGCCGTCTCCGGGAGCATATCCTCACAGGGTATCGCTCCAGCCCTGAGGAGCTTCCTGCCGTTGGAGTAGACGTTGAGGTTGACCCTGCCGTAGAGGCACTGGCTCGTGACGCATACTGCGACACCTTCCTGTACTGCCCTCTCCACGTGCGGTATGAAGTCCTGGGAGACGTGGCCGAGGCCGGTCCCCTCTATGACAACACCCTTGTAGCCCCTATCAACAAGAAAGTCGAGTATCTCACCACTAACTCCGGGATAGGCCTTAAGGATCGCGACCTTCTCCTCCATCCTGTCGTCAACCCCTACTTCTCCTTCGCCCCTCCTCCTGTAGTCGTCTCTGAGGAGCTCTATCCTATCCTTCCAGATTTTGGCTATCGGGACGTCGTTTATGCTCCTGAACGCATCGCGCCTGCTCGTGTGCATCTTCCTTACCTTCGTTCCACGGTGTGCTAAGCAGTAGGTGTCGCTCGTCTCGCCGTGCATCACCACCATTACCTCGGCAACGTCACTCGTAGCCATCCTGACCGCGCAGGTGAGGTTCATGGCTGAATCACTGCTCGGCCTGTCTGAGCTCCTCTGGGCTCCAACGAGGACGACCGGCTTGGTAAGGTTTCCCAGCATGAAGCTTAATGCTGAGGCCGTGTAGCCCATCGTGTCGGTTCCGTGGGCTATAACAACTCCGTCCTCGCCGGAGTTGAGGGCCTTTGCAACTTCGTGGGCTATCCTTTTCCAGTAAGCGGGCTTCATGTCCTCGCTGAGGATGTTCATGATGAGCTTCGGCGTCACGTTGGCCATCTCGAATATCTCCGGAACAGCCTTGGCGAGCTCTTCAGCCGTGAAAGCCGGGTGGACTGCTCCTGTCTTGTAGTCTACCCTGCTCGCTATTGTCCCACCTGTTCCGAGGATTGTGACGTTCGGTAAGCCTTCCTTCCTTGGGAGAACCTCCTGGAAAGCCATCCTCGGTCTCTTGGCGGCCTTCTCAAGAACCTCGACCTTCTCGATTGCGTCGATAAGGATTCCGATGTTGTAGCCGTTGTCGAGCTTTATCGTCAGCGTTTCCCCCGGGGAAAGCTCGTAGGGCGGCATTACGAGGCCCTCAAAGGCCAAAAGCTCGTTCCCTTCCCATTTCAGTATTCTAACCAAATCCCCAACCCCAAGGTTGTGTTTCCTCATGAACTCCTCAACCTTTCTCATATCAGCCCCTCCTTTCAATCTTAAACCTCGGTTCCTCTATCCACTCGCTCTTGCACCTCGGACAGCGTGAGGGTACCTTTATCTCCGGCTTAAAGCGGAAGCCACACTTCCTGCACTCGGCAGGCTTTATCAGTAAGACTTTGCCCTCCCGTTTGAGCGTCTTCTGGATGGCCCTGAGCTCGTCGAGGACAAGCTTTTTTGAACCCCTCCCCCTTAACCCAAGTGCCTGTGCCAGCTCGCTCGGTGAGTAGTCCCTTTCCTCCAAAAGGCTTATTATCCTCTGCCTTCGAGTCATCATCGCTCGGAGTAGGGGGAGGCCGATAAAAGGTTTAGGGTGGGACGATGATAGTCGAGAGGGCTGATGAGGTTCTGGAGAAATACGGGCTATGCGACCATTGCCTTGGGAGGCTCTTTGCCCGGCTTGGAAAGGGAACGAACGAGGAGAGGGGGAAGGCTATACGCTTCGTCCTCAACATGGAGAGAGCTTCTCAGGGTCTTCCCCCTCTGGAGGAGCCGGAAAGGTGCGAGCTGTGTGGCAACGTCTTTGAAAGGATTCCTGAGCTCGTTGAGAAGATGATTGAAGGCTCCGGGGAAATTGAATTCGAGACCTTCAGGATCGGCTCCCGTTTTCCCGATGAGGTCATCGAGAAGGAGAGGACAATCTGGGAAGAGTTTGGCATAGGCACAGCCGAGCCGATAAACCGCGAGTTCAACCGTGAGCTTGGAAAGGCCTTCAGCAGGGAAACGGGGAAGGAGGCCTTGATCAATTCGGATGTGGTGTTCATAGTCGAGCCCTACTCCGGTAAAATTGAACTCCAGATAAACCCGATCTATGTTTACGGCCGTTACAGAAAGCTGGTGAGGGGAATCCCCCAGACGCCCCTTCCGGACTTCGAGGAGAGCGTAGCCTCGATAATCTGCCGGACTTTCTCGAAGGCCTTCGGCGGAAAGTGCATTTTCAAAGGCGCTGGAAGGGAGGACGTGGACGTTCGCATGCTCGGCAGCGGGAGGCCCTTTGTGGTTGAGATAAAGGGGCCAAAGCGGAGAAGGGTAAACCTTAAGGAGATATCTAGGGAGATAGACGTGAGCGGCAAAGTTGAAGTTACAGGCCTTCGTTTCATCTCCGCGAAGGAAGCCGAGGAAGTCCTCACGAAGAGCCACCGGAAGGAATACCTCGCGCTTGTTCTGGTCGAGGGGAGTGTCACGCCGGAGGAAGCTGAGGACGTCGCGAGAAAGCTTAGAGGCTTAGAAATCCGCCAGAGAACGCCTTGGCGTGTAAGGAAGGTTAGGGCCGACAAAGTTAGGGTTAAGAGGGTTTATGAAACTGAGGCCAGGTGGATCGATGATAAACACTTCGAGCTGCGCCTCGTCACCGACGGCGGTCTCTACATAAAGGAACTCATCTCCGGGGATAAGGGCAGAACGAAACCGAGTGTGAGCGATTTGCTCGGAAAGAAAGCCTGGTGCGAGAGGCTCGATGTCCTGAACATCCTTGAGGACTAGTTGGAAAGATTTATAAATCCCGCGTAGAGGCTTTTAGTGATTCCCAGGGGGTTAGTCCTGAGCCTAAACGGAGTGAAGAAGATGCCCCCGGCTGAAAAGTTTAAAGTTCCGTTTGGTTAGTGTTGAAACTCTGAGAGGTGATTGGTATGGTTCAAAAGGCGCACAGCTTTAGGAGGAAGACGCGCGGGAAGCTCAGCAAGCACCCGAGAAAGAAGGGCCTGCCGCCGCTCACCCGCTTCCTTCAGGAGTTTGAGGTCGGCCAGAAGGTTCACATAGTCATAGAACCCAGCTACCACAAGGGAATGCCTGACCCGAGGTTCCACGGAAGAACCGGGACGGTAGTTGGGAAGCGTGGAGACGCCTACGTGGTAGAGATCAAGGACGGCGGGAAGATCAAGACGTTCTTCATCCACCCGGTTCATCTAAGGCCCCAGAAGGGATGACCATGATAGGCAGGAAGAAGCTCGAGGAGAGGTTCATCACAATAGCGGAGGCCAGGGAGCTCCTCGAGCGCAGGAGAGCCGAGGGGATGGAGGAGAACCCTGAGGAGCCCATGTTCTACGAGGCAAAGATAAGCCTCGAACACGCGGAGAAGTTCTCAAAGCTTCCGCCCGAGAAGGCGATGGAGCTCAAGGAGAGACTGATCGGCCTCTTCGAGTGGCTCGACGAGAGGCTTGCGGCTAAGATAGTGGATATAATGCCCGGAGACTACTTCGACATCCGTGTGATCTTCGCGAAGGAGAGCTACATGCCGGGCAGGGAGGAAGCCGAGGAGATAATAAAGCTTCTCGACGAGTACCGGTCCCTCGACTGATTTCTTCTTTTCTTGAGGAAAGTATAAAAACTTCAGGCCGGAATAGTTTCTGGGGGAGAGAGTATGGATAGGTACAGGAAGCATTCCTACCGCGAAAGTATTGAGAAGAAGAGGAGGAACGTAGAGTACGAGGAATATGCCTACGTTCTTGACTACCTTCCTGATGGCTATTACGTTGACCTCATGAGTGGTCGCAGAACCGGAAAGCCCGTTGCTCAGGTTATCGGCGAGAAGGTCTTTACACTTCTCGAAGTTACTCCAAAGGTTGACCTCATGCTCTACGAGAGAGTCTTCGTTGGTAAGGGGGACCGGGACAAGATACTCCTCATAAACAAGAAGCTTTCCTATGATGAGCTCACCGATACGGCCAAGGCCGAGCTTCCCTACGTTGTCGAGGAGATAGTTAAGAACAATGAGGAGCGCTTCGTCCAGTTTTTCAACGTTGCCCCTCCGATAACCAACAGGCTCCACAGCCTTGAGCTCCTCCCAGGGATAGGGAAGAAGCACATGTGGGAGATTATAGAGGAGCGCCAGAGGGAGCCGTTCAAGAGCTTTGAAGACCTGAGAAAGCGCGTCAAGGGCCTTCCCGATCCGATAAAGATGATAACCAAGCGCATAGTGGATGAGCTCCAGGATAAGGATCGCTACAAACTCTTCGTTGGGCACAGGAGGATATTCCGTCTATGAGGGATATGCTTTTCTCCCTTATTTACAAATACAACCTCAAGCCAAACCGCGACCTCGGGCAGAACTTTCTCATAGTACCTGATATAATAGAGAGGAACGTTGAAAGGGCAGAACTGAGTGAAAAGGATGTAGTCCTTGAAATCGGGCCGGGCCTTGGGGTTCTCACCGACGCCCTCTCGGAGCGAGCCGGGAAGGTGTATGCAATAGAAAAAGACACCCGACTCGTTGAGATCCTTAGGAATGAATACGAGTGGCCCAACGTGGAGCTCATCCAGGGAGACGCACTCAGGGTTGAGTGGCCACCTTTCAACAAGATGATCTCCAACCTCCCCTATCAGATATCCTCCCCCGTGACGTTTAAGCTACTTAAGCAGGAGTTCGAGAGGGCAGTCCTCATATACCAGCTTGAGTTCGCCCAGAGGATGGTTGCGGAGCCGGGGGATAAGAACTACTCCCGCCTTTCCCTCATGATCAGGGCGAAGGCCAACGCCGAGCTGGTCGAGCGCATTGGAAAGCGTGCCTTCTGGCCGATACCAAAGGTTGACTCTGCCGTTGTCCTTCTGGAGCCAAAGCCACTCTCTGAAAGGATAGAGCTGAACGAAAACCTCGTCAGGGCACTTTTCCAGCACAGGAGGAGCACAGTCAGCTCGGCCCTGAAGAAGTCGGTCCACATGCTCGGCCTCGGGAGGGAGGAGGCTAAAGCCTTGAGGGTTTTCCTGAACTCCGTACCCCTCGCCGGGAAGAGGGTTTTCCAGCTGTCCCCCGAGGATGTCTTTGAGATACAACTCTACCTCTCCAAGAGGGGGATTCTATGAGTTCGCCACATTTTTAAACCGAACCCCATGAGGGTGGAACATGATAGTTGCCCTCATTGACGGCTACACCGACGAGCCAGCAGGCCTGGGTGTTCCCCCCTACCTCGGAATCTACCCTCGGTACGCCTATGGGGCAATAAAGAAGGCCCGAAAGGACGCAAAGGTCTTCTACCTCACCATAGACGACCTCAGGGCCACTTTTGAGGGTGAGAGGGGAATTGCCACGAAGAACAAGACACCGAACTTCCCAAAGGCTGGGAGGATTCTGGGTAGAGCCGAGGTAATAATCTACATCGGTGGCCTCCACACCCCTGGAAAGTACCTCTCTGCAGTCCCCTCTCAGGTCGAGGAGATAGCGAAGTTCATAAAAGACTATAAGGCCGAGAAAATCCTAGGTGGACCGGCATTCATGGGCTCTGCCCACGCCGGTGGAACTAAGATAGCCTCCCGCGAGCTTTCGCTGGCTCATTCTGCTTTTGACCACGTCGTTTACGGTGATTTAGAGGCGTTTCTCTTCGACTACTTTAGCAACCCGAAGGATGCAGATCCGTTTCGCTTCAGGGACTACACCGAGCTGAGGGACTATGCAATCCTCGGTGCCGAGGTCGTTGAGCAGTTTCCAGGTTTTCCGAGCTTTGTCATAGTTGAGATTGAAACACAAAGGGGCTGTCCGAAGGCGATGGGCATAGGTGGTTGCTCCTTCTGCACAGAACCGGTTCGCTATAGAGCTGTAGAGGACAGGCCTGCTGAAGACGTTGTTGCTGAGGTTAAAACCCTCTACGATCTGGGAGTGAGGCACTTCAGGATTGGGAGGCAGAGCTGCATCTTCTCTTATATGGCGAAGCCGAACGGAAGGGTCCCGATTCCCAATCAGGAGGCAATAGAAAGGCTCTTTACTGGCATACGCTCAGTTGCTCCCGATGTTAAGACCCTCCACGTGGACAACGCTAATCCAGCGGTAATAGCAAACTATCCCGAGGAGAGCGTTAGAATAGCCAAGACCCTCATCAAGTACGGAACACCGGGAAACGTGGTAGCTTTTGGCCTTGAAAGTGCAGACCCGAAGGTTGCCAAACTAAACAACCTCAATGCCACAGCGGAGGAAACCTACGAGGCCGTGAAGATACTCAACGAAGTCGGCGGGAGAAGGGGCTACAACGGTATGCCCTGGCTCCTACCGGGGATAAACATAATCTTTGGTCTTCCTGGGGAGACGAAGAAGAGCTACGAGCTGACCTTTCAGTTCCTGAAGAGGCTCCTGGATGATGGTCTGATGGTGAGGAGGATAAACATCCGGCAGGTGGTGGTCTTTCCAGGGACACCGCTATGGCACATGAGGAACAAGGTTAAGACCGAGAGGCACAAAAGGTTAATCCAGCACTACAAGTACAAGATAAGACACGAGATTGACCTGCCGATGCTTAAGCGAGTCGTCCCGGTGGGGACGGTTCTAAGGGATGTCCGCGCGGAGGTCTTCGACAGCGGTCTCATCTACGGCAGGCAGATGGGGAGCTACCCTCTCGCAGTTGGCATCCCAAAGGAAGTGCCGCTGAATCACTTTTATGACGTTCTGATAGTGGATCACGGCTTCAGGAGCATAACCGGAATCCCAGTTCCGATAAACGTGAACCGCGAAAGCCCCAAAGTCCTTCAGCTGATTCCGGGCATAGGAAAGAGGAGGGTCGTTAAAATCTTGGCAAAGAGACCCTTCAGGAGCGAGGAGGAGTTTTTCTCACTCCTTAGGGAAGATAAAAGAAAAATGCTCGAAGGGAAGATCACCCTGTGATTTGAACAGTCTTCGTGTTGTTGCCCTGTGGCCACTTGAAGCCGATGATGTTCTCTATCAGAACGACTTCTGCCCTGAGGGTTGCATCGCTTGTCCCCTCGATTACGAGGAGCCCCTTCCTGGGCGCAAAGACACAGTTGCACTTTGCTCCCTCAGCGGGGCCTATGAGCAGAACCGCGAGGTTCTTCTCGTTTCCAAGACTACCCATGCCAATACTAAGCTTGGTTATGAAGCTGAGGTAAGCTATTTGGTGCCTCATCTGGGTCTGCTGATAAGCGTACTGCCTCGCGCTCGCGTTGTCATACCCCATATCCTTTGCTTTTATGTAGTAGTTGGCGGAGAATATCGCCGAGGTGAGGGCAGAGACTTCAGCTGCCACGGCGGTTCTCATCTGGCAGTTCCCGGGATAGGCTTCGGGGTTGGTCTTGCACTCCTGGACGGATGGGGATCCTATAACTATCGTAAAGCGGTTGTAGAAGCTCCTCAAAGTGAGATTGAGGTCAACTTCAGGACTGCCAGTGATGTAGCTCTTCAGAGTAACGTTGAAGACCTTTGACCCTGGAGGTAATTTTTTTCCACCGGCTAGCGCGCTGGCGTAGTTCTCCGAAGTTAGGACATAGAACTGGCCATCGTGGTATATCACGACATAGTTTGATGTCCCCTTGGGTTTCCCGGGGTTGAGAACGGAGTCAAAGTTCTTGTAGGCGTAGGCAACGTATGCAATTGGAGCCAGAATAATTAGTGCCACTAAGGTCAGTGCTAGAACCCTTCTGTTCACCCCTAAAACCTCCTGAGAGGTGAGAAAATGTTAAGGAAAGGGTAAGAAAGAGCTCACTCCTTGGCGAGCTCGGCGAGGTACTGCATGAGGGCCTCGGCTGCGATCCTAGTCTGGTTCCTGGTGGCACCGGCGACTATGACTGCGCCGTAGTTGCCGAAGGCGTTTGGAATGTACTCAACGTTGCCTGGGCTGTTGTACCAGTTAACCTTGCTCTTGCCCTCGTCGACGAGGTACTTGGTAACGCTGTTGGCGACCGGACCACCAACGAGGATGAGGTTGCTGCCTGGGTTGCTGACGTTAACCTCGAAGTCCATAACAGTTATCGGCTCGGTAACGGGCTTGATGACGATGTTGTTGGCGTAGATGGCCTCAACGGTGTAGCTGCTGTCCGGCAGGGTGTCGCCGACCTTGAGCTCCTTCTCAATTATCTTACCCTGCTTCTCCTTGAGGCAGATGTAGGCGTAAGCAACTATGAACTTCTTGTTCTTGGGTGCCTTCACAAAGTCGTCAGCGGCCGGGTTGTAGTATTCGTCGTAGCCCTTTTGCACGTACTTGTACATGAGGTTGTAGGCACCGAAGATGTCGATCGGGTTGCCCTCAAGCTTCTCGTTGTTGATGAGAGTTATGTTTGAGATGTAGTAGACGCCGTTGCTCTGGTAGGTGCTGATGGTTGCGTTCCAGCCAGCTGCCGGGTGGAAGTTGGCGCTTGTGTACTTCTCAATGTCATAGACGTAGTAGATGTTGGCCATGATGGTGTTGTCGATACCGACGAAGGTGCTCTTGAGGTCAAGCATGAGGCCGGCTTCGGGAACCTGCGTGGTGCCCCAGACGAGCTGTCCGCTGCTGTCGTAGTAGATGTAGACCGGGGTGTTCTGGTTAAGCATGGCGGTAACCTGCTGGCCGTTGGTGGTGTCGGTGACGAGGACTATGGCGGTGTTCTGGTTGAGACTTATGTCCTGGACGGTGACGTTCCACCTGTCGCCGATCATCTTTGGCTGGCGAAGCTTGAACCAGTCTGGATCATTGGCACCAACGTATCCAACGGTGAAGCTGCCGTTGCCAACCTCGTAGACGTGGTAGCTCTTGCCGAAGACCGTGAAGTCTTCACCGGCGCTAACACCTGGAAGGACGACGCTGTTTATGGTTCCGCCCATGGCAGCGACCTCTTCCTTGTCGCCGATTGCAGTGTAGGTAACATTCTTAGTGACGGTCTCGGTACCCCACTCTGGTGAGCCAAGGGTCTGGGTCACTGTCTCGGTGTAGCTGTAGTTGTAGAGGACATAGTCAACGAAGATGCTCATCTGGCCGACGGGGACAACGAGGTCAGCCTGCTCGGGCGGAGCGGCCTGGGTCCAGTTCTGAGGCTTGATGGCCTTGAGCTCAACCTTGTTTATGTTTATGTGCCAGTCAACGCTGTACTTTCCAACGCTGTCCTTACCCTTAAGGGTGACCGGAACGCTGAATCCGCTCTCCCACTGGGTATAGTTGGCGGTGTAGGCGGCTCCGTTCCACCAGTAGTTGTCCGGGAGCCCGGTGTAGTTGGTGGCCCAGCTGGTGATGTTGTTTATCCCGTGGTCCTGGGTGATTGTGGTGTAGTTGTAAGCGTAAATCGTCCACTTGGCGGCGTTGGCCGGGGGTATAACCTCCTTAACCGTAACGTATGCGTTCTGGGCTTTGACCTGCTCCGTGGTGTAGAGCAGGCTTCCAAGGGCGACGGCTATATCGGCGGCACTGGCAACGTCCATGGCGGCAGCATTGCTTCCAACGACGATTTTAACGTTCGGGGTTCCATTGCTGTTGACAAAGAAGCTCTTCGGAATGTTCGGAACGGTGGTAGCACTGGCAAAGCCAATGGTTGCGCCAATCATTGCGGCACCAACTGCGAGTGCCGCGATCTTCTTTACCTTCATTTCACAACACCTCCTGGGTTGTTGGGCTAAAGCCCTGACTAAAGTGCTGTCAGTCTAACTCTGTCCCCAAAGGGTATATATACTTTTCGCTTTCAGACCCTTTCTCGGGCCGAAAAAAGCTCGCTTATTGCCGTAAAAATTAAAGGGGGCTTAATTAAATGCCTATACCCAATTCGCCTTTTGCCGATATTATCCCTGGGAGAGCAGTTTCTTCTTGAGTGGTCTGGTGACCAGCTCGTTGACGAAACCGCCTAGGTCGGTAAGCGAGTTCTGAAGTTCGTTGGCGGTTACGTCGATTATCTCTGGCTCAACTATGGAGATTGCAATGGGGGCGTATTTGGCCGTCAGCTGGAACATCACGTCGAAGGTGGAGAGTAGTTCTGCAGCGAGGAGGCCCTTAAACCCTTCCCCGGTCGTTTCGCCCCGCAGGACCAGGCTGTTTATTCTGCACCCCTCAAGAGTGAAAGCTTTGGCCATGACCTCTTTAACACCATTTTCATCCTTTCCAGTGACCTCAATGACGAAGCGGTAGCGTATGTTCCTATCGTCCGTTATGAACTCCTCTATCTCATCCCTTGAGTAGCCCATTCTGGGTATGGGTATCTCGGAGAGGTCGGGGTATGCAGCGAGGCTACCGTACCTGTTCATGAGCTTCCCCATGACGAGCGAGACCTCGCCAAGGACTTTTACAAGGTCTTCTCCCTTTATCTCAATCTTCCCCGGCGAGACGACCTCAACAATGGCCGGTCCGTACTTGAGAACCGCCTTCACTATCTCCTGAAACCCGCCGGAGACCCTGACTTCAACAACCCCCGAATACTTAAGGAGCTCGTCCTCTGCCTCTATGATGTCCTCCACGTGGATGTCCTTCACTTCCACGAGCTCCTCATTCTGGAGCTCATTCTTTATTTCCTCCAAGGCGTTTTCTAAAGCTTTCTTGTCGTTGGAAAGCCCCTCAATGTAAAAGATAGCCTCAATTCTTTCCATGTTCACCACCACATTCCACTATAGCGCTTTTTCTGGTAGGTACCCACTATCGGAATTTCCTCACCGCAGTATTCGCATTTCCCACCTGGGGTCACGTGGTACTCGGTTATCTCAAAGCCCCAGCGTACTATCACGGGTCTCCCACATCTGGGACAGTAAGTGTTCTCACCCGGGTGACCGGGCACGTTGCCTATGTAGACGAACTTCAGGCCTTCTTCTTTTGCAACGCGGTAGGCCATGTCCATTGTCTCAAGCGGTGTTGGGGGGAGGTGGGTAAGCTTGTAGTGCGGGAAGAAGCGGGAGAAGTGAACCGGCGTGTCGTCGCCGAGCTCTTCAGCCACCCAGCGGGCGAAGGCGCGTATCTCTTCCTCCCTATCGTTGAGCGTCGGGATTATCAGATAGGTCAGCTCGACGTGAATTCCGAATTCCTTCTTGGCTATCACAGCGGTTCTCCTGCTCGGCTCTCCGCTCGGGACACTTACTATTTTCATGTAAAATTCGTCGTTGAAGGCCTTTATGTCGATGTTCATCGCATCTATGTAGGGAGCGAGCTCTCTGAAGGGCTCCTCGTTGATGTAGCCGTTGGTTATGAGAAGGTTATAGAGCCCTTCTTTTTTCGCGAGCTCTGCCGTCTCAAGAACGAATTCGTACCAGATGACTGGCTCGTTGTAGGTGTAGGCTATGCTCTCACAGCCGTAGCGCTTCGCCATCCTGACGACCATTTCCGGGGTCATATCATGTAGGTATGGAAAGCTCTCATCTGCTTGGCTTATCTCCCAGTTCTGACAGTGCTTGCAGTGCATGTTGCATCCTACCGTGCTTATGGAGAAGGCGCACGAACCCGGCCAGAAGTGGAAGAGGGGCTTTTTCTCCACGGGGTCGGCTCCAACGGAGGAAACCTTGCCGTAGTTGAGGGTGTAAAGCTTTCCACCTATGTTCTTCCTTATCCTGCACGAACCCCTCTTGCCCTCGTTGATGATGCAGTTGAGGGGACAGAGCTTACAGCGAACCCTCCCGTCTCTGAGGGACTCCCACCACATAGCTTCCCTCATGTCTCCCACCGCTCTGAGTTGGAGCCCTTACGTTTAAGCTTTTGGTATTCTGGGTAGAACTCGGACATTCTCATAAACTTCGCCCTTCCTTTATAATAGTCTATCAACAGGCCGAGGAGCTCAAGGGCCTTTCTTCCCGTGTTGAACTTGCAGTCCCACCTTACCTTCTCCCCCTGCATGGGGACGAACTCCCAAGGGTGGGCAAAGTAGACCCTAGGTTCCTTAAGTCGGGAGTGGATTATTTTCTGCAGTCCCCAGGGGAGCCTTATAACCGAGCTCGTCGTTGAGGTCGGCACCTCAAGAACGTTCCCGAAGAACCTCACACCGGAGCGGTAGCCCTTATAAGTGGCCCTGGAAGAGTCGATGAGCACCCCGTTCCTCTCAAGGACTCGGTAGTAGTAATCAGGGAACTGAAGGTTGGGGGCCCTGAAGGACGTGACATCCCCGAACTCCCTGAGAACTCTTAAGGACTTCTCAATGGCCTGCGTTCCCTCCTCCCTGCTCAGCCTGTCCAGCCTTTCGTGGTTGTAGTTGTGGCTTCCCAGCTCGTGTCCTTCATCGATCACGCGCTTCACAAGGTGGGGAAAACGTTTTGCCATCTCGGCCGTGAAAAAGAAAGTTGCCTTCACTCCCTTCTCCTCAAGGAGGTCTAGTATCCTCGGGAGGCCTTCCTCCATGCCCTTCGTTGTCGTTAGGTACGGGGGGCAGTCGTGCTCAACGTCGAATGTTATTGCAACCATCATCCTATCTCCCTCACCAACTTGTAGAGCAGGTACTTCCTGTCGAATTCATCTGCCCTTTTAAGGGTGTTTCTGTAAACGTGGAGGATCCTCTTAAGTATGCTTCTCCATGAAAAGCACTTCACGGCCCTTTCCCTCCCAGCGATGCCCATCTTTTTAATGAGTTCGTAATTTTCAAGCAGGAGGGCAAGTCTCTCCGCGAGTTCGTCCTCGCTCCCGGCGAGGTATCCGGTAAGGCCGTCTATCACCATGTCCGAGAGACCGCTTTCTCTTCTGCCCACTATGGCTCTGCCGGAGGCCATTGCCTCAAGCCCCACCACCGGAAAAGCCTCAAGGACACCGGGCATCAGGACTATGTCAGAGGCCCAGTAGAGCTCCTTCAGTTTTTCGCGCGGGAGAAAGCCAAAGAGTGACGTTATTTCACCGATTCCCGTCTCTCTTAGGTTTTCTTCAAACTCCGGCCTTTTATCCCCCTCCCCAACCGCCACAAAGTGAACCCTCTTCTTTTCTATCCCCGTCAGTTCAATGGCCCGCTTTATAACGAAGGGTAGCCTGTGGGCCATCTTTCTGCCGGTCATTCTGCCGACGTAAAAGAGGACTATCTCGTCCCTCAATCCGAACCTCTTCCTTACTTGCATGCGCTCTTCCTCTTCAGGGGGTCTCCAAGTCTCGGTGTCTATTCCATTGGGAATAACTGCTATGGGTCTCTCTTTTCTGAGGTCGCCGATGAGCTCTGTCGTGTCCCTTGCCACGGGCGTGCTGACCGCTATAAAGTGGTCGACCCTCTTCAGGCTCCTCCTGAGCTCCCATCTAACGAAGCTGGCCATTGGAGGGCTGCCAAAGAACGAGTGGTTGGTAGCGACCACGGGTACGTCCCTTACCCCCCTTGAGACGTTGGCTACCGCTATTGCGAGGGGGGAGTATATGCTGTGGATGTGGGTTATGTCAAAGGGAACGCTCTTGTAGAACTCATTTATCCTGACGAGCTGGGTCGGGCTGAGGCTTATGTGGTGCTTCTTTACGTAGAACATTGCCGGGAACCTCTTTATTGGGTAGGGGAAGCTCCCGTCATAGGGTTGCATATACCTGTAATCGTGGGTTATCACATAAGGCTCATGGCCGGCCTTCAGCAGGTTGCGAGCCAGCTCATCTATATGAGTCTCTATTCCACCAACCTTTGGGTAGAACCAATCCGAGGCCAGCGCTATTCTAAGGCTCCTCATTTCTCCTCGCTCCGGCGATTACTACTAGGATTTAATAATGTTATCGGAGCAACTTTCTATCAAAGTGCTCCCAGCCGAGGGGGGGAAGTGGCTTCCCGTCGATGTAGACACCGCTTCCCTCAAAAACCCTCCCGATGACCGAAAACTTGAAGTCCAGGCAGGAGGCCTTTTCCTGCTCAACGGTAAAGACGAGCTCAAACTCCTCACCGCTTGAGAGGGCGAGCTCAACCGGATCCCTCCCGAGGAGTTCAGCAACCTCAACGACATCATCCCCTATGGGAAGTTTTTCAGAGCTGAGCTCTATCTTAACACCACTCATCTCAGCGAGGAGGTGGAGCTCCTTGGCGAGGCCATCGCTTACGTCTATTGCCGAGTTTGCGATTCCACCGAGCTTTACACCCTCGATGACCCTTGCCTTCGGTTCCAGGAACTTCTTGTAGAGGCTCTTACGGGTCTTTCCGGGAACCTCAAGGCCCTCCCTCCATACAAGGTAGCCAGCTACGGCCCTCCCCAAATCACCGGTAACGCACACCAGGTCGCCGGGCCTTGCCCCCGAGCGGGTGAGCAACCTTTCAGTGATGCCAAGGGCGACGCCGTCTATTATCAGGTCGTCCGCCTCGTTCGTGTCGGCGCTGAGGACTGGAACTCCGTAGAACTCAAGTCCCTTCTCAATTCCTTCTGCAATGCCCTCAAGGTAGTCCCTCTCCACATCCCAGGGAACGCCGAGGGAGAAGAGGAATCCCATCGGTTTGGCCCCCATCGCTGCCACGTCGCTCACGTTCATTGTCACTGCCTTAAAGCCGACCTGCTCCGGCGTCATTATATCTGGAACGTCGGTCTTTCCCACGAGCATGTCGTTGGTCGCTACCAGCCATTCATCGCCGAACCTTACCGCCCCGGCGTCGTCGCCAAGGGGCAAATCTCCCTCTTTCCATAGGTGTTTTAGGAAGAGCTCAATTATTTCCGGTTCCCTCAAGGTTTCACCTCCCAGGGCAGTATTATCTTACCAGTCATATTCAGCAACTTACCTAACTACTAAAAACTCGGTTATGCTCCTCTGTCTCGGCTTCTCCTCCTCTGGAAGCTCGACCTCAATGCTCTCTAGCTCTTCGATGCTCGCCTTTTTAATTTCCTCGGGCAGTCTTATCTCGCCGTACTTTCCACCGCCACCGGGAATTATTATGAGTCTCTCGTTCCTGTAGGCCCATACAGCCTTGGCAACCTCTTCGTGAACCTCCGCCAGAGCCTCAACCGGAACGTCAACGAGAACCCTTATCTCGCTCCCGAACTCCTTCAAAAAGCGCTCCCAGACAGCCCTCACGGCCTTCGTCTCAACACCCTTTCCGATGACCATCGCTATTATCTCCGCGAGGGGCGCGAGGTGAATGTAGGGGGGCCTGTCCTTTGGCTTCTCATCAGTATCCGCCAGCTCCAGGATCCTATCGCGGACACCCTTCTTTATCCTCCCGCCGCACTTCGGGCACTTCCAGTGATAGGCCATCGCCTCCTCAAGGCTGTATTTAGTGTAACACCTCGAGCATGCCGTCATGTGGTACTTACCCAGACGAGGGTCGAGGCCGGCGTTGAGGACGATTTTCCTTCCACCGCGCTTCAGAATAGCTTTCCTGATTTCCTCGAAAGTAACCTCCTCAACTTCGAAGCGGTTGAACTCCCTCCCCAAGCGGTGGAGCATTGGCGAGTGGGCATCGCTGTTGCTGAGGTAGGTGAGCTTATGATGGGCCTTTATCCTGTCGGCCATCTCTGAGTCAGCTGAAAGCCCCAGCTCAAGGAAGTGGATTCTTGCACTTCCGTAAGCTTCTCTAAGCGAGTTGTACTCCTTGTAGAGGCTCGTCCATGGAGTAAAGGCGTGGGCCGGCCCTATTAAAACGTCCAGCTCGTTGGCCAAATCCGCTATCTCGCCAGCCGAGAGATTCAGGTGCGGCCTTCCTTCCGTCTCGATGTCGCTCGAATAGGGCTTCAGCCGTTCCCTCATCTCGCGGACGGATTTTATGCCTGGAAAGATCAGGACGTGGTGAACCCTTCTATTGTCTTCGACCTCCGTCGTGAGGAGGAACCTGATTCCATTCCTCTCGTAGGTTCCCTCACCGACCTTTTTGGCGTATTTTAGGAGCTCCTCCTCCCACTTCGGGTTCAGTATATCCCCGGTTCCGACGAGGCCGAGTCCTTTGAAGCGCGCGTTCTCCGCCAGGTTTGAAATCGTCATGGCCTTTGAGACCGCCTTCGAATAGTGCGAGTGAATGTGAAGGTCTGCATCAACCTGCATGGAACCACCTCGCTGGGCTTTTGGGGACGTGAATTTTCTGAACATCCCAACGCTGATCACTTCAACGGCCTTCCCCCGCTGACAACGGAAAAGCAGAGGGTCATCAGCGAGTGAGATCAAGGTTCCTTCCCTAATGGAAAGACCCCCTCGAGCATTTACGGCGGGGGATACTTAAGCTTTTATACCCAGCTTTTCAATGGATAGCGGTGAATGCTATGAAGGTTGAAGGGTTCGTTGCTTCGCTCAGGAACGCCGAAACCATTGGCGAGCTGTTCAAGATACTTGCTGAGAATGGGGCCCCCGTGGTTGAGCTCGACGGCCAGAGGTTTCTGATAGTCGTTGAGGGCGACTTCGAGGGAAGAAAGTTCTGGACCGAGATAAACGGTGAGAGGGCAAACCAGGCCCTCGGCGATGCCATGCTCAACTCATCAAGCTTTCCGTTCAAGTGCAAGAGACCCTACACCGGCGGAAACATCATCTTCGTGAACTTCGATGACATCGAGGTCGAGCGCTTTTTGGTTGCCTATCGCGATCCTGAGTACGGGACATTCTACCTCGTTGAAAACGGCAAGGTGAAGGAAGTAGCCGGAGAAGAATACAAGAGACTGATTCCCGAGATGCCCGAATTTAAGATAAAGTCAATGAGTGATGAGCAGATGGACATGATGGGAGCGTTCTTCGGTTGAGACTATGAACGCAGAGTGGAACCTTAGAAGATACATTGAAAAATGGCTCATACTCCTTGGTATTTCCGCAATAGCAGGCTTAGTTGGGGGTTTAGGCGCGCTGGTCTTTAGATTAATGATAGAGTACTTTTATACCCTCTTTTTTGTCCGCGTCCTTCCCGCCCTCTCGTATAATGTGAAGGGGATAAACCTTGGATACGCTCTTCTTCCCGTTTTAGGTGCATTCATCATAGCACCAATGGTGAGGTGGTATCCCGAGCTCAGGGGAAACGGTGTCCCTGAGGTGATCGAGGGCATCATCTTCAGAAACGAAAAAATAGGTGCGAAACTTGCCCTTCTGAAAACCATTGCAACGGCAATTTCTATCGGTTCTGGAGCTCCTCTGGGCCGTGAGGGACCGGCTGCATTCATCGGAGCGGCTCTTGACTCTGCTTTAGCGGAGAGGCTTCCCAGGCCTCAGGCGAGGAAGCTTATAATGACCTGCGGTCTGGCCGCTGGAATAGCCGGAACCTTCAATACGCCCCTTGCAGGAGCCATGTTTGCCCTTGAAGTCATCTATATGGGGGCAATAACGATAAACCTTGTTCCCATCTTTGTATCCGCGATAATAGGGAACGCCATAACTTTGGTGACCCTCCACAATCCAGCGCGCTTTCCGGTTCTGAACCCAAACATCAGCGTCCTCGCCGGTATCCCGCTGTATTTCCTTCTCGGGATCGTCCTTGGTCTCATTGGTTATGCCTATACTAGAGCCCTTTACATAGCAACGGATTTCTTTGATGTATTCTCCAAAAGGTATCCTTTTGAGCTCCGCCTCCTTCTCGGGGCCATTGGGATAGGCTTAATAGGAATGCTCCTGCCGCATGATGGAATATTTGGAATAGGTTTTGATGGCATAAAGGATGCCCTGCTGGGTAAGTTCACGCTCCAAATGCTTGTTATTTTGGCCCTTGCAAAGATGACGACGACACTGTTGGCCATAAGCTCTGGTTTTTCGGGAGGAATTTTTGCCCCCAGTCTGTTTATCGGGACAATGGCGGGGTCGGCCTTTGGGCTAGTTGTCTCCCACTTTGTACCTGCAAACGTGGAGGCATACGCTTTAGCCGGGATGGCAGGGTTTTTCTCTGCGACAACTCAGGCCCCCCTAACGCAGATAATAATGATAACCGAGATGTCCGGAAGTTACGCATATTCTCCCGCCGTTGCCTTGGTTTCGATCGTTGCTTTTCTAACGGCGAGGGCTTTCTTTAGGGGCTCATCGGTATATACCATTAAACTTGAGCGGAAGGGTATTAAAATCAAGACTGGAAGGCCTTTAATCCTCGAAACAATAGCTATCCCTGAAATAATGAGTACAAATGTTGTTAGGATCAACGCCAAGAGGCCTCTGATGGAAGTTGAGAGGATAATAGCCTCAACTGGACACGATTTTGTACCGGTTGTTGACAGTGAAGGGAAAGTTGTGGGGATAATAGGCGTTCCGGACATACTGGGAAAATCAACAGCACTCAAAAAACTTCCCGTTGAGAGGTTTATGAGACGGAGCTTTGCCGTTGCAACACCGAAAGAGACTGCCCAAGATGCACTCGAAAAAATTCTAATGAACGACCAGAACCTTCTTCCCGTTGTCGATGAAAGGGGTAGGCTAATTGGGGTCGTTACTAAAAAGGACATCTACCGTGCTTATTATTACGCAATTGAAGGCGTCTATCTGTGGTAAGTGGGTTAATACAAAAGATAAAAGCCAGTTTTATGGTTTTTCCGAAACTTTATCGTTAGGGGGCCCTAACTCTCAAAAATACCCGGGGAAAGCTTTAAAATCAGTATGACAACCTCGTTACGATAAAAGAAGAACGAGGAGGCGATATCATGACAGTGGACATTATAATAGGGATTCTTGTGGCGGTACTTGGCTCAGGAATAATAGCAATGCTGATAAGCAGGCGTTACAACATTTCTTACATCCCCCTCTTTATAATCGCAGGCATGATCCTTGGGCCGATAGCAATTCTGATTCCAAGAAGCATTGCCCGCGAACTTTTTGATTATGTCCGTGTCTTCGGTCTTGTTATAATTCTGTTCACAGAGGGGCATAATCTAAGCTGGAAACTTCTAAAAAGAAACTTTCCGACCATATCAACTCTCGATACTGTTGGACTCGTTATCACAGCCATTCTAGCGGCTTGGTTTTTTTCCTTCATCTTCCATGCCCCGTTCTTGATAGGGTTCCTTTATGGGGCAATAATCAGTGCAACTGATCCAGCTACGTTGATTCCGCTCTTCCGTCAGTATAAGGTCAAGCAGGATATCGAGACGACCATAGTTACGGAATCTATTTTCAACGATCCCCTCGGCATAGTCTTAACAGCGGTTGCAGTGGCCATGCTTGTTCCTCAGGCCAGCGGTGGACTTTTTGCGAGCATGGGCTCTCACTTGGGTGTCTACGGTGCCGCGGTGGTTTACTTCCTTTACGAGGTCGTAGTGTCCATCCTCATTGGCATAGCCGTTGGGGTTTTCGGCTACTGGTTCATTAAGAAAATGAAAATATTTGAGTTCCCTGAGATTGAGATATTCTCCCTCTTTCTGGCCTTCAGCGGGTTCATGATTGGGGAGGCGTTCCAAGCTTCAGGTTACCTCGTTGCCACCGTTACAGGAATAGTACTCGGTAACTACAAGGTCTTCAGCAAGAAGGAGAAGCCGCAGGTTCTCAACAGGGTCATGAAAGCCATCGAAAAGGAGGTTCACTTTAACGAAAGCCTCGCTGCAATAGCAACAATATTCATTTTCGTCCTTCTTGGAGCCAGCATTAATCTTAAGCCGCTCACAGAGAACCTCTGGGGCGGAATACTTATTGCGTACTTTATAATGCTTATAGCAAGGCCGATAGCAGCACTTCCCATACTCAAGTGGTGGGGTCTTAAGGAATACATTTTCATATCCCTTGAAGGGCCGAGGGGAGTTGTCCCGTCAGCACTAGCGGCATTGCCACTGAGTCTGGCCATGAAGTACCACAGCAATTTATTAACAGTGTATTGGGGAGAGGTTATTCTTGCAGTAACCGTTATTACGGTTTTAGCATCCGTCATAACTGAGACCATCTGGGTGCCGTTCCTCAAGAACAAGCTCCTCCAGTCTGAGACCGTTGAGGATAGGGTAAAGGAATATCATGAGAAAAAGAGGGCAGGAACCTCATGACTTCCCCATTTTTTCCATTGCACCGATGAAGTAAAAGAGCAACTTTGCACCGGTTAGGGCAGTGGGGTTGCCGAGGCTTTCTCCGGCCACTTCCATTATGTCAAAACCAGCTATTTTCTTGTTCTCAATGAGCCATTCGATTGCCTCAACTACTTCCCAGAATCCAAGGCCACCCGTCTCGGGAGTCCCCGTCGTCGGAACCATTGAAAGGTCAAAGACATCTATGTCTATCGAGAGGTAGACCGGCTCTGGGAGGGTTTCGACTAACTCAACGAAGGCATCAAAACTGTAGTCCCTGGCGTGCACCCACCTTATCCCTTTCTTCTCAGCGTACTCCACTTCCTCCCTTGTCCCGCTCCTTATCCCAAACATCGCCTCTTTGACACCGAGTTCGCTTATCCTCCTCGCGACGCAGGCGTGGCTGTAGGGGTTATCCTCGTAGGAGTCCCTGAGGTCGAGATGGGCATCGAAGACCACGTAGCTCTCCGGTTTCAATGCTTCAACGGCCCCGAGCGTCTGGGAGTGCTCCCCACCGAGGAGTATTGGGACGGCCCGTGGATTTGCCCTTTTCAGTTCCTCAATGGTCACCCTAACCCTATCTAATGTCTTCCTCGGGTCTCCGGCCACCACTGTGATGTCTCCAATGTCAGCGATAGGCACCTCGGCGAGATCGATGCCGTAGTCGAGGATGTAGCTCTCAAGGTTGAGTGTGGCGTGCCTTGTGAGCGTCGGTCCGAAGCGTGCTCCCGCCTTGAAGCTCGTTGTCCCGTCAAAAGGAATTCCCATGATTACGAAGCGAGCTTCATCAGGTTCCTTCAGGGGGAACTCAAGTTTGAGGCTCCCGTGGGTGTAGAGGAACTCCATGCCACCACCGGGCAGAAAAAGGAGGGAGGGGTTTTAAAGTTAGCTCACCGAACTATCATGACCGGCGGCTTTATGGAGCCAACGACCTCCTCAAGGATTGAGCCTATCCTCGTCTTTCCGCTCTTTCCGTATGCTCCCATGACGATGAGGGAGTATTTTTCGGAGTTGGTCTCCTGGAGGATTGCATCCTTCGCCGGCCCTTCAACTATCTTAAACGAGCAGTTGATGCCCTCCTTTCTGCCGAGCTCTAAGAGACTCGTGAGGAGCTCCTTTATTCCCCTCTTGTTCTCCCTCCACAGGGCTTCCTCGAAGCGCTGTATCTCCTCTAGGCTGCCACTCCTTACGCTGGTGTGGAAGGCTATTGCTCTAACTTCCCTCCTGTCGAGGACGGAAAAGAGGACTACCTTTGCATTTCTAGGCTTCGCCACAGCGAAGGCGTGGAGGGCAGCCTTCTGACTCCACTTCGAACCGTCAATAAGTACGAGTATTCTCATGCTTACCACCTCACAGCACCACATACCTTAGCCACAGCAGGAGGCTTCCAACGGCCACGGTTGAGAACATGATCACCAAGCCCGCCTTCATGAAGTCTCCGAAGGTTATCCTTATCCCTTCCCTGTAGGCTATTCCTATAACAACCACGTTGGCGCTCGCCCCTATAGCCGTCCCGTTGCCACCGAGACAGGCCCCGAGTGAGAGAGCCCACCATAGGGGGTATGGGCTGAAGCTTGTCCCCATGGCCTTTATAAGTGGTATCATCGTGGCGGTTAGAGGGATGTTGTCAACCACCGCGCTTGAAACTGCCGAAAACCATGCTATTGTGAATATTGCCTCCCCCTCCGTGTGAACTAAGCCGGTCATCCGGAGGGCTACTGCATCGATTACTCCCGTCTCCACCAACGAGCCCACGATTATGAAGAGCGCTCCGAAGAAGAAGAGGGTCGCCCATTCGACCTTTTCTAGGGCCTGCTCGGGGGAAGCTCCAGACCATAGGAGCAGGATTGATGCACCGGTTAGTGCTATGATAGCCGGCTCAAGACCGAGCCTGTCGTGAAGGAAGAAGCCCACTACAACGAGCCCAATAACAATGAGCGACTTCTTGAAGAGCTTTCTGTCTCTTATGGCATCGTTTTCGTTCATTTCCATTATCAAGCTCTTTATGGCTTCTTCCCTTTCAGGGCTGACCTTAATGGTGCTCCTGTAAGCGAGGTATATTATTGCGACTGTCACGAAGAGATCTAGGAACGCTATCGGCGTCATGTTGGCAATGAACTCGTTGAAGCTCAGGCCCGCTGCTGAGCCTATCATTATATTCGGTGGATCTCCGATGAGTGTTGCCGTTCCACCTATGTTGGAGGCAAACACTTCCGAGAGGAGGAAGGGGACAGGGTTGACCTCCATCCTCTTCGTTATGTAGAGTAGCATTGGCGTCAGGAGCAGAACTGTGGTAACGTTATCAAGGAAAGCACTGACGACGGCAGTGACAACCGAGAAGAGCAGAAGGACGCGCATCGGGTTTCCCTTTGAGAACTTGGCTGTCTTTATAGCTATGTACTCGAAGAGCCCGCTCTCCTTGGCTATGTTGACGACGACCATCATCCCGGCAAGGAGCAGTATTGTGTTAAGGTCAAGGTACTCTGGAACTTTCTCCCAGGAAACAACGTTGGTTATGAGCACGATGGAAGCTCCAATCATCGCTGCTACCGTTCTGTGGAGCTTCTCGGTCATTATGAAAGCGTAGGTTCCGAGGAACACGGAGAGGGCTATGACTTCTGGGGCGTTCACTAATGTCACCTTCCGCTTCAGTAAACTATAACCGGCTTCTCAATTCCCTGGACTATCCTGAAAACAAGGGGGCTTATGTTGTGGGTTTTCAGGCTCTCAGAGCCGAAATGCCTGGATATCATCAGGAGGTCGTGTTCCTCAACGGCTTCCTCGACGAAGGGGGCCTTTTCCTCAAAGATGAGTTCAGTGGTAAAGTACATTTCAAGCTCGGAGAGTTTTCTGGAGATCTTTTCGAGGACTTCCCTTCCGAGGCCCTCTTCTTTCTCCCTAAACTCCCTCGCTTCATCCTCGCCGAGGGTTTCCCTTATGAGGGTGCAGAGGGCGCTATCTATGATGTAAACAACCCTGACTGTTGCACTCTTGTAGGAAACCAGAACCTCATATAGCTCATCGGGTGGCTCCTGGGAGAACCTGTCGATGGTTAAGAGCACCGACGATATCACGGGTATCTTCATTTCCTCTTCGGTCAGGAAGAACTCCTGATAGGCCTTGACTATCTCCTCGTAGCGCGAGCCGGCAATGTTCTGGAACTTCCTGAGTATCAGCTCACCGAAGTTTACCATCCCAACCCCTAGCTGAAGGCTTAAAAAACAGTTTATATAAGTTGTGCCCAGGGATAAACCAAAAGGGAGCGAATATAGAAGGGGCTCATTCGCCCCTGACCTTCATTATCTTTATCCTTCCGAGGGTCTCCCAGTACTCGACGGTTATCCCCTCTGTGAGCTGGTTCTTGATATTGTCCTCAACGCCGGTCTCTATCGGGACATCAAAGGTCTCGTAAGTTTCCATGTCCATAAGCTGGACGGTATCGGGCGTTATGGCTATAATCTGGCCGACGCGCTTGTCGATTATTGGAACCTCAACTTCAGCGCTCGTGGGTTTGACGATGCTCCTCACCTTCTTGTCGAAGACGCCAACGGCCTCAATCCTCGCCTTTGCCGAGCCGTGCTTTCCAGGCGAGGAAACGGTTATGTTCACTATCCTGCAGGGCTCATCATCGATAATAATGTACCTGCCGGGCTTGAGCTTGCTGACCTGAACCTTGGTCTTGTCTCCCATCTTCCATACCTCCGTTTAAGCGTTCTCTCAGAGGTTGGGGAAGGCATTTAAAAAATTTTTGAAAGTCAACGCCGGGACTTCAGGAGGACGCTGTTCATGAAGGCTGGCACGAAGAGGACTAAGCCTATAACAGCTCCGAGCTTCGCAGCTATCGAGCTGTTGATGAATGCGTAGTAGAGGGTTCCGATGCCAACGAGCACTAGAAAGCCTATTGAGGCCCCTACAAGCCCCTTGTTGGCTGTCAGCTCCGAGGAGAATAGGGGATATGCTTCCAGTGCCGATACCAGCGCCGCAACGCCAAATGGGACGAAGAGGAACATAACCCTGACTGAGTGAAGGGCCATTACACCGGCTATGATTATCGCTATGAGGGTCACGACGCTCAGGCTTGACTTTCTTCCGAGTTGCATCATTTCGGAGAGCATCTGGCTACCCATCTCCATGAGGACTATGAGGGTTGTCAGCCCGGCGAAGTAGAGTGACAGGGCAAGGAGGTAGATTATCCTAGTCGCCTCGGGAACCCCCTTCAGAATTCTCGGGATGGTGTAGAACACCTTTATCGAGTCCTGTATGGGCGTTGTGCTGTTGGTGGCATAGCTTTGAAGGGCATGGAACTGGGTGTAGAGCTTGATGCTCTCCTCGGGTGAGATGTTGGTGCTGTGGACGCTCTTCTCAAAGGCCTGGAACGCTGGCCCGAGGGAGTAGGCCATTGTGTAAGCAGCTGCAAAGCTGAGTATCAGCTGGAGGAAGAAAACACCCACGAGGACCCTCTTGAAGTCAAGGTCTTCGGGTGAGAAGCTACCGATGACGTAGTAAACGCCCGCACCGAGACCGAAGGCTATGATGACCGAAGCGGTAAGCATTGTCAGCCCCTGGACTGTAAAGCCCCCGCCGAAGGAGGTTATCGCGCTAACAGCCTGGTGCATGTAGAACTTGGCCTGCTCGGAGGTCACCGTATTAAGGGCCTGTTCGCGGACGAGATACGCTGAGGCAAGGGTAAAGACTATCATGAGCACTGAAACTCCGGATATAAACTCCAGGACCCTCCCCTTTGCCAGCAGGAGCAGGAGCACCGTGAGGAGCAAGGTGAGTATCGCCAGCAGTGGAATGTAAGAGACGTCCCAGCCGAAGATGTATATGAGACTCCAAGAGGAGAGGTAAGCAGTGAGGCCGAGCATTATCAGGAGGAACATCAGAAGTGTGAAGATAAACGCCGGGGTCCTTGCGACTTTAAAGAACAGCTCGTATATCAGGTAGCGTGTCCTCTTCGTGCTCTCTGCCTCGCTGTATATCAAGAACATCGCAACCAGAATCGGCACCAGCGAAACCAGCAGTCCCTTGAGGCCAAAGACCATAAAGTATTTCGGCAGTATCAAAAAGTTCCATATTCCAAGTATGTATCCCGTTATGAGCAAAGCCATTAACACGCTGACCCTCCTCATTTTCACCACCCTTCATGGTTGAAACAGTAGCGAAGACGTTCGAAACTAAAGGTAGAATAACA
>NZ_JALTCZ010000081.1 GCF_027008145.1 Thermococcus sp.
CTGCTCCTTGAGAGACCAAGGAGTCAGGGCGAAATCGCTGAGGCCTTGGGCGTGAGCCAGCCGACGGTGAGCTACCACATGAGGGAGCTCGAAAAGCTGGGCGTCGTTGAGGGAGTTAGAAATGGAAAGAACGTTACTTACCACCTCACCCATGACCCAGAGATGCTCGTCAGGGTCATCAGGGAATACAGGCCGAGCGTGTGGGAGAGGCTTGCCGACAGCTTGGTGGACATCCTAACCGGAATAGGTGGTGAGAATGATTGACCTCCTCGTGGGCCTGTCGGTCATACTGCTCGCGCTCGCACTGGTTGCCGTCTCATACATAGCCTACAGAAAAAGCCACCTGAGGGCAGCTCTGTACCTGCTCCTAGCGTTCCTTCTGCTGGCGGTTAAAAAGGCAATTGAGCTGTCAATCAGAACGGGGCTTGAGAGGGAGGCCGGCCTAGTAGTGGACGCTCTGGAGGTCATCGTCCTGCTCCTCTTCTTCCTCGCCCTATGGAGGCGGTAAAAGAGTTGAACCAAAAACGCTTTATACGTGCCCTACTTTACCCAAACGGGTGAAAGGATGAAAAGAGTAGTGGTTCTCATAATAGCAGTTCTGCTTCTCTTGCCAGTAGCAACCCCAGTGCTCGCCCAATGCCCAAGTGAGGGGCGCACCGTCATCATGCACGCGCCGGCAGTGGCGAAGACCTCAACGGGAGAGCTCGTGGGTGTCGTTACGGAGTTCGTCATAACGGTCGCCCCTGGGAGCGGTCACGTCTACATAGAGACATGGCCGCTGGCACAGGTCGACATGCAGGCCAGCGCGAGGCTCGCCGCACAGGTTGCAGGAAGAGTTCTCGGTGTTGATATGAGAAAATACGACGTTTTTATCCAGGTAAGGGCCAATACTAGCATTATAGGGGGGCCTTCAGCCGGAGGAACGATGACCGTTGGCATAATAGCGGCCCTCGAGGGGTGGAGCGTCAATCCAAAGGTAATGATGACAGGCATGATAAACCCTGACGGAACGATAGGGCCGGTCGGGGGGATTCTGGAGAAGGCGTCGGCAGCCCATGAGGCCGGAGCAAAACTCTTCCTGATCCCAGAGGGCCAGCGCATCCAGTACGTCCAAACAACGGAGAAGAGGGAAATTGGTGGTGTGACTGAGATAAGCACCAAAACAACCCCCGTTGATGTCGTGAAGTACGCCAAGGAACGGTGGGGGCTTCGGGTGGTTGAGGTCGAGGACATATACCAAGCGGTCTACTACTTCACCGGCCACAGGATTCCCAAGCCCAAGGCCCCTCAGAACGTCAAGATAGACACCTCCTTCCTGAAGGGAGACGCCGAGAAGGACTATATGAACACGACTTCATACTATGAGAGCGTCCTCAAAGCACTGAAAGAAAGCAACGTCGGCTACGACACCTACAGCCTCCTTATGGCAGCCTTGGACAACGCCGGAAAGTTGCTCAACCAGTCGAAGGAGGACATAAATGAGGGGATGTACTACACAGCACTGAGCAGGGACTTTCAGGCGCGGATAATCATAAGGCACGTTGACTGGTACCTCTCGACCAATACAGAGAAGGACATCCAAGTACTCCTCTCAAAGGTGCAAAGGGAGATAAACTCGACCGAGAAGTTCGTCGAGAACCAAACGATACAGGGCGTGACAATGCTCCAGGCCGTTGCAGCCGCGGAAGAGAGAATCGAGGACGCGAAAAGTGCCCTTGATCAAGCCTGGAAATACTACTACTCCGGCCAGTACTGGGACGCAATAGGCGAGGCCGCTTACGCCTATGAGAGGGCCAAAACTGCTCTCTTCTGGACCCAGCTCGGGAAGCGCTTCGCCAAGGGGAAGACCATAAGCAAGGACATCGTTAAGGTAACGGCCAGGGACTACCTAGACGAGTCAGACCTCATCGTCGCCTACATCGAGTCCATGTACGGCAACGTTCTTGGAAACAGCCTCATAAACACGATAGAGAATGCCCAGAAATACTACGATGACGGCAAATACTCGGCTGCACTGTTCACGGCAATGCAGGCGAGGGTTCAAGGGGAGGTCTTCCTTGACACCCTTGGGATAACCAACTGGACGGTTCTAGTTGACAAGATGAACATACTGAAGAACGACGCTAGGACGTCAATAGGGATCGCTGAGGAAAACGGGATAATGCCCATCCTCGCGATAGCCTACTACGAGTTTGCCGAGAGCTTTGAAAAGTTAGCAACCCAGAACAAGAGCATTGACAACCTGCAGAACGCGATGATCTTCTACGCCTACGCGAAGGAAACGGCGAACCTCTTCCTCAACACAAAGCCTGCCCAGCCAGAGGGGAAGGAGACCGGAACAGGGACTGTGCCCCAGATAGTCATTCCAACTGAGACAGTGAGCACGACGACCGTGGGAAGAAAAACGGAAGGGGGAATTGAATACGGAGTTATTGGTATAGTGGTCCTGGTGGCGTTTTTAGTCGGACTTGGAGTGGGGAGAAGGCTCTAGCCTTCTCCTTTCTAACAGCTTAAACTCCCACTGGGCCAGGCTCGGACAAATCGTGCACCCGAGCCGATAGAATCCCTCATAGTAGAGGGGGTGGAGTTCAACCCCCCTAGAGAGGAGGAAGAGTTGAACCATCATCCCACTCCAGAACTTGACCGGCATTACCTCCCTGAAAACGCCGAGAGGGGTCTTCCTCTCGACGACGGGTGGCTTGAGCCTTCTTCGTATGCTCTCACCGTCCCTGTCCCCAACAACAAGAACCGGATTCTCGAACCAGCTCGCAACGCTGTAGAGGGCTTCAACCTTTTTCCTAGTGCACCATCTGTTTGAGTGTGTGGGCAGGCCGTAGCGCTCTATGGGCATCGGAACGTCAACCCTCACCAGCTCTATCCCGAGCTTTTTCGCGAGTTTTTCAACGTATTCATCAGTCAGGGGCATTTCGTATTCCATCCTAACATAAACGGCAGTGGCTTTCCTGAAAACCTCTTTAGCGAGAACCAGCGCCGCCGTTGAGTCCTTCCCCCCACTCCAGGGGACGATTATGCTGTGGCCTTTAAACCCCTCAAGGAAGGCTTTGCTGGCCCGGGCGAAGGCCTCCACGTAATCCCAGTTCTCTGAGAGTATTGAGTCGAGGGGGACATCCTCAACGCAGGGACACTTCCAGAGGACTTCCGTTGGGGAGCCGAGCTTTTTGCTCACCTCAGCTACCCTGTTTGGACCAGAAAAATAGACCTCCTGATTCATGCGCTTCCTCAAGACCAAAGGGTTCTCTCCCAGCCCGACGTCCAGAATTTCCTTCATGGCCCTCCTAAAGCCCTCGCCGAGGGCCAGATAGATGTCGTAATCCGGGTTAATCTCGATGCCGAAGGGGTTCTCCGGGTTGAGGGTGTAAGCCTTTCTCCACTCGATTCCAAGCCTGAAGCGGGCCTTTATCTCCTCTATGTGGGCGTAGAGCTCGTCGACGCGCATGTTCCTGACACGCTTGGTTCTCAGCAGTCTCGCGTAGAAGGGCTTTCCATCCTCCCAGAAGGCAGGGAGGAGCCCGTCCATCAGCCCCTTCTCCTTCTCGCCGAGGAGCAGAACCGGAATGTAGGGGCTTTTCAGTATTTTCCCAAGGTTGTCCATAACCTCTTCGGCCGTTCTTCCGCCGCCGAGACTCTCAACTCTGAGAAAACCACCGTAGTTCCTCTCGTTTATGTACTGAAGGGCTTTCGCGTCCTTTCTGGCCCTGGCTATCAGGGTGAACATAGAAAGGGTTAAGGGGAGACCTTAAAAACCCTACCCGGCCGATGGGAATAAATTCCCGTTCCGAGCGGTGAGGAGAACCGACTCCCGAGGCCTAACCAGCGCTCTCAGATAGGCAGAGTAAAGGCTCTTGGCCCTCCTCAGGGAAGAGACACTCACCCACTCATCGCTCGCGTGCCAGTTGCCCCCTATAGGCCCGTATACAAGAGTAGGCTTTCCAAGGTATGTTGCAAAGTAGTTGAAGTCGCCAACGCTCTGGCCGTAGGTTATGGCAGGAAACTCACCAAAGAGCCAAGAGTGGACGCGCTTGAAAAGCCGCACGAACCTGCTGTTCTCCCTGACGGTGTAGGGGAGCATCTCCGGGGTTGGGCGCGGAAACTTCTCAACCCTTAGTTCAGTCCTCAGCGAGAGCCTTTCCGCGAGGCTCTGGAGTTCGCCCTTAACACTCTCCCAGTCCTCACCAACGATGGTGTGCCTGTCGAGTATTGCAACGGCCTCGTCAGGGACGCTCAGCCCATCGGCCTCGCCGGAGAAGGAAAGTGTGCAGTAGGAGCCCCTGCCGAGCTTCGAGTGTTTCCGCATCCTGGCCCTCTGAAGGTTCGAAACTAGGCGGGCCAGCTCCTCAACGGCGTTTATACCCATCCAGGGCCTGGCTGCATGAGCCTTCCTCCCCCTAGCACTGATTCTAATGACGAACCTACCCCTCGCACCGAGCATCAGCTTTTCGTTGGTTGGCTCGGCGACCATGACGAGGTCGGCATCCTTCAGCTTCCCGCTCCTTATGAGCTCCCACGTCCCCCGTGAGAAGCCCTCCTCGTCGCTCACCGCGGTGAATATGACATTGGGCCTCTCCCTCTTCGAGAGCTCCGCAAGCTCGATGAAGGTACTCAGGAGAACGACCAAACCGCCTTTCATGTCAGCACTCCCGAGGCCGTAGAATCTGTCCCCCACAAGCTCGCCCCCTGGGTTCCTCGTCCAGCCGGGGGAGAGGTGAACCGTGTCCATGTGGCCGTTGAGAACAACAGTCGGCCCCTTTCCCTTCAGGTACGAAACAACATCATCACCGAAGCCCTCAACGGGAACCCTCTCCACGGGAAAGCCGTTTTCCTCCAGGAGGTTGGCTATGAAGTCCGATACTTTCCCCTCCTTTCCGAAGGGAGACTCAATGGAGACAAGGGCCTTCAAAAGCTTGAACTCGTCCATTGGCAACACCGGAGGAAGTTGGAGTTGGTGCTTAAAGCTTTGTCCAGAACTGTGGTGGACCGGGCGGGATTTGAACCCGCGGCCTCCGCCTTGCGAGGGCGGCGCTCATACCAGGCTGAGCTACCGGCCCGTCCCAGGTATTAGTGAACCCGAGAGAGGTTTAAAAAGTTTTGGTATGGGGTGATTCAGTGTTGGACAGACCTGGGTTTATTTTCCACTGGAAAGGGTGGGTTTTTAACTTATGAACGGCAACAGATAGTGGTGATAACATGAGCCCGCTCGACCTTCACAGGAACAACTTCCCGGGCAACGGAAAGATTGAAGTTATACCTAAGATCACGCTCACTAGGAAGACACTGAGCCTCGCTTACACGCCGGGAGTTGCCGAGGTCTCCAGGAGGATCGCCGGGAACCCGGAGGACGCCTTTGAGTACACGAACAGGGGCAACACCGTGGCGGTGGTCAGCGACGGGAGCAGGGTCCTTGGTCTCGGAGACATCGGGCCCCTCGCGGCCCTGCCGGTGATGGAGGGCAAAGCTTTACTCTTCAAGGCCTTTGGTGGAGTTGATGCCTTCCCTCTCGTCCTGGCAGAGAAAGACCCCGAAAGGTTCATCGAGGTTGTAAAAGCCGTCTCACCCTCCTTCGGCGGGATAAACCTTGAGGACATAGCCTCACCCAAGTGCTTCTACATCCTTGAAAGGCTTAAAGAGGAGCTTGAGGTACCAGTCTTCCACGACGACCAGCAGGGAACAGCAAGCGTGGTTTTAGCGGCCCTGATGAACGCCCTAAAAGTCGTTGGGAAGCAGCTCGATGGAATTACCGTAACGCTCTTCGGCTCTGGTGCAGCTGGTTTTGCCACGCTGAGGCTCCTCACAAAAGCTGGGGTAAAGCCCGGAAACGTTAGAGTCGTGGAGCTAGTGGAAGGAAAACCTAGGGTTTTAACGCCTGACCTCCCGCTGGAAGGGCTGTTCCCCTACAGAGGGGAGATGCTCTCAAAAACGAACGGGGAAGGAATTGAAGGCGGTCCGGAGGAAGCCCTGAACGGGGCAGACGTCCTCATATCCTTCACCAAACCTGGACCAGGTGTTATAAAGCCCAGCTGGATAGAGGGGATGGCCGACGATGCCATAGTCTTTCCCCTCGCGAACCCGACCCCAGAGATACTCCCAGAGGAAGCCAAGGAGGCCGGTGCCAGAATAGTGGCAACAGGGCGGAGCGATTACCCCAACCAGGTGAACAACCTCCTAGGCTTTCCGGCCATATTCCGCGGTGCCCTCGACGTCAGGGCAAAGACGATAACCGACGGGATGGTAATAGCCGCTTCCAAAGCCATGGCCTCGGTCATAGAACCGAACGAGGATGAGATAATCCCCTCGCCCTTCCACCTGGAGGTCCACCCAGCAGTTGCCAGTGCGGTAGCGGAGGAGGCGATAAGGGAAGGCGTCGCCCGGAGAAAGGTGAAGGGAGACAAAGTTGCGGAAAGGGTCAGAAAGTGGCGGGAGTTTTATCTGAGGTTCATCGCCCCAGTAAACGAGAAGAGGAAGGACTACCTGTAGAGCGAGCTTCCGTGGGCGTCTATGGCAACCACAACCGAAAAGTCTTCCACTTCGAGAACCCAGAGGGCCTCAGGGATTCCCAGCTCATCGAGCCAGTGAACGGCCTTAACCCTTTTTATGCTCTCCGCAGCTAAAGAGCCGGCACCGCCCGTGAAGGCGAAGTAAACTGCCTGGCCTTTGAATGGCTCCGGGTTCATGCCACCTTTCCCTATTATCCCTCTTATGCCGAGGGAGAGGATCCCGTTGAGGTAGCGGTTCATCCTCGCGCTGGTGGTCGGTCCGGCGGAAACGACTTCCCATCCCCCTGGTGTTTTTTTAACAACGGGTCCGCAGTGGTAGATTACGGCACCTCTGGGGTTAAAGGGTAGCTCTTCCGGCGGAAGGCTCAGAATTTTCCTGTGTGCCGAGTCCCTCGCCGTGACTATTTCCCCGGAGAGGTGGACGACATCCCCGGCCTTCAGTTTAAGCACCTCTTCCCCGCTCAGGGGAGTCCTCAGCCTCACTGCCACACGTCAACCCTCCCGTCAGGACTTATCCTCAGAAAAGCTCTCCTGTTGGCCCAGCACTGAACCACCAGCCCGATCGGGAAGCTCGCGGGGTGCCTGTGAACAACTTCGATTTTGACGTCGAGGGCTGTGGTTTTGCCTCCCATCCCCATCGGTCCTATCCCGAGGGAGTTTATCTCTTCCAAAAGCTCCTCTTCGATTCTTGCAATCCTCTTATCTATGTTCCTCTCGCCGACTTTCCCTAGAAGGGCCCTCTTGGCAAGCTTCAGGGAATAATCAGCACCCCCGCCAACCCCAACCCCGATGATCACCGGCGGGCAGGGCTTTCCGCCGCAGGTCCTAACCCTCTCGACGACGAAGTGCTTGAGCCCCTCCCAGCCTTCCCCGGGAGTGAGCATCGCCAGCGCGGAGCAGTTCTCGCTTCCACCTCCCTTCGGGAAAACCGCCACCTCGATTTCATTCCCTTCCGTAAGCTCCCAGTGGATTACCGGCACTCCATCTCCCGTGTTGTCCCCGGAGTTTCTGCCGGTCAGAGGGTCGACGGAGTTCGGCCTGAGCGGAACTTCCAGAGTTGCCTTTCTGACGGCTTCTATGATGGCCCCCTCGAGTTCCTTGAGGAAGGGGCTCTCCACTCCAACCCTGACGAAGAAGGTCAGCGTTCCCGTGTCCTGACAGACGGGGATCGAGCGTTTCCTCCCAATTTCAATGGCCTTGAGGATGTTTTGGAGGTTGAAGCGTGCTATCTCACTCTCCTCCGTTTTGTAGGCCCTTTGGAGTGCTTCAACCGTGTCCTCCGGGATTCTCGTTACGGCAAGCCTTATGGCATCAACGAGAGCATCGACCAGCAATCGGCATACACCTGTCAAAGATTTGGAAAGAAGTTAAAAAGTTTGATGTGGTGGTTTAAAAGCCACCCCCAGGGCGGAAGGGATATCATGTTTGGGTCCTAAGCTGGAGAGGTTTGCTGGTTTATACTGCAAAACTTTCCGACCGAAATCTACCACCATACTGGTAAATTTCCCAAGAAAATGGATCACATATTGGCAAAAGTTTACAGGGTGGAGAGGAAGGGAAAAGAAAAGCTCAGCCCTTCAGAATCTCAACTATCTGCTCCGCCACCTGAACGCCAGCCCTCATCTGGGCCTCAACGGTCGAGGCCCCTATGTGTGGCGTTAAAACCACGTTGTCGAGCTTGGTAAGCGGGTGGTCCTTTGGTAGGGGCTCCTCTTCATAGACATCGAGGCCGGCCCCGGCTATCCAGCCCTCCTGGAGAGCCTTGACGAGAGCCTTGGTGTCGACGACTGCTCCCCTGGCTGCGTTGATGAGTATCGCGGTCGGCTTCATGAGCTTAAGCCTCTCCTCGTTTATCATGTGGTATGTTGCCTCAACCAGCGGGACGTGCAGAGTAACGACGTCGCTCTCCCTGAGGAGGTCTTCCAGCGAAGCGAAGCTTCCTCCGACTTCTTTCGCTCTTTCCTCTTTTGGATAGGGGTCATAGAGAAGAACCTTCATCCCGAAGGCGTTGGCTATCTTGGCGACCTGGTAGCCTATCCTCCCAAAGCCGACTACTCCGATCGTCTTGCCTTCAAGCTCAACACCCATAGCCTGCTTCTTGGCCCATATCCCCTCCCTCATCTTCCTGTCGGCGAAGGCTATCTTCCTGGCAACTGCAAAGAGTAGGCCAAAGGCAAGCTCCGCCACACTTCTGCTCGATGCTCCCGGGCTGTTGACGACTTTAATGCCCCTCTCCTTCGCGGCATCGAGGTCTATGTTGTCGAGACCAACGCCAGCCCTGGCAATGACCTTCAGCCTTGGCGCGCTCTTGATGACCCTCCTAGTAACCTTGGGTTTGCTTCTCACTATTATCGCATCTACGTCTCTGACGAGTTCCACAAGCCTGTCCTCGTCCGGGTATTCTCTGTAAACGACCTCAAAGCCTGCGTTCTTCAAAACCTCTACCGCCTTCTCATGGACCGGTGCAGCAACGAGAACCTTCACCATCTTTCATCCCCTCCTCTTAACTGACATAAGAAGCACCTGATCAGAAGCGTCCTCGGCGCGGTCAGCTATGTCGCCGATTTTAGTCAAAACCTGATTCCAGATGAGCTTGGCGTAGGTTGTTACTGTTTCGCTCTCAAAGACCCCCTCCTTCACACTATATTCAACGACATCAGCCTTCTCCTCCCTGTCCTCGGTCTCCTTTGCAAGCTTGAGGGCCTCATCGACGTCCCTGTTGAGGGCCTTCACAGCCTCCATGAGGACGTCGTAGGTCTCTATCGCCGAGTTCACGAGTTTGAGTATCCCCTCCTTGATTTCGTCGGGAACCTTGGGTTTGGCCAGTATGAGCACATGAGCAGCACTTTCAGCGGCATCTGCCACCTGGTCTACGAGCTCGCTCAGTCTGACGTAGTCGCCCCTGCTTGCCGGGAGAAAGGCACCCTCGTAGAGCATCAGCTCTATCCCCCTCCTTAAGTTGTCGGCCTCACTCTCCAGCCTTGAGACCTCTTCCTCAAGGGCCTTTGCCCCCTCAAGGTCACCGTTCAGGTAGGCATCCATCAGTTTTCTAAAGCTCTCAAGGGTTTTCATGACGGCCTCGAGGTGATCCTCAATTGCATCAAAGACATCGCTCTCCTTTCCTCCGAACAGTGGCATCTCAATCCCCCCGCTCAGGTATTGCCCGAACCCCTATTTAGCTTTTCCTTCGCCTTTATGAGAACCCAGAGGAGCTCGTTCCTCGGGGCTTCAAGACCAACTGAGGAGGCGTATTCAACTATCTTCCCGTTTATGTAGTCAGCTTCTGTCATTCTACCGCGCATTATGTCCTGGAGAGTTGAGTTGTAGTTCTCCTTAGTTCTCTCGATGGTGTCCCAGAGGAGCTCAAGGGGATGAACCTCGAACTCTACCCCAAGCTGCTGGGCAACAAGACAGCCTTCCCGCGCGATCTCAACGGAGATGCCCTCAAGCTCAGGAATCTCCCTGAGAATGCCGTTTTTAACTTCGAGGGCAGTTCCCAGGCCGTTTATGACGGAGTTAACTATTGCCTTCGCCCACTTCCAGCCGATGGCGTTCTCAGTGACCCTTGTCTCAAGCCCTGCTCCCCGAAAGGTCTCTGCGACCTCTTCCACAAACTTATGCCTCCCCCTTGGGTACCTCCCTATTACAGTTATCCCCTTCCCGGTCCACCTGACCTTTCCCCACTCGGAGAGCATGGCCCCGTTCGTCGTTATTCCGCCGATCACCTTATCGGTAACCTTGAGGGCAAGCTCCTCGTTCCCAAGGCCGTTCTGGAGGCTGAGTATCCAGGTGTTTTTGCCTATGCAGTGCCTGGCGCACTCAAGGGCCTCCCTAGTTGAGTAGGACTTAACCGTGAGGAGGAGCAGGTCAGGCGGTTCCTCCGGGGCGTAGACCTCAGCCCTTGGATAAACTGTGAAATCCTCAACACCGATTATTCTGAGTCCCTTCTTCCTCACGGCCCTCACGTGCTCTTCCCTGCCTATGAGCGTCACATCATGGCCAGCTCTCGTAAGGAGGGCCCCGAAGAGGGAGCCTATCGAACCCGCACCGAGAACGTAAACCTTCACGCTATCACCTCAACAGCTTCCTGAGATGGTGGAGGGAGCAACCCACGAGCAGGAGTGATGCACCAAAGAATATTGCCGGCTCCATATCGCCGATGTGAGCTAGGGGCACCGCCATGAGGAGTGCGGAACCTATGAGAACCCCACCGCTGGAGACTACCCTGTTGCCGGAGAGCATAGAAACGGTCGCGAGGATCCCAAGGAGTCTGAACGGAAGAGGGGCAAAGGGAATGGAAACGTAGGCAATAGCCCCAGCTAAAAAGACGTTCAGGGCCCTCTCCCACCTTCTCACCGGCTGACTCTCAAAGCTCAGGGGCATGACTACGAGTGCCATAATGAGGCCCACCAGGGCAAGGTAATTCCCGGTGAGAAACCACTCAAGGAAAGACCAGCCCGCAAGGGAGGAGGCACCGTAGAAGAAGGCTTTTCTCCTGAGCGATACCAGGGTGAGGATGGCGTAGGGCAGGAGGTAGATAACCCCACCCCGGGGCATTATCCTCAGGGGATAGGCGAGCGCGATGACCCCTACAGCTAAGGGCATCAGCTCCGGTCTCCTCATCCTTCCACCGGAACCCCTTTAATCACCATCCCTAAAATCCTTTCGTATGAAGCTCCCGGTCATCCTAGTTGAGCCGGAAGGGCCAGCTAACATAGGCATGGTTGCGAGAACGATGAAGAACTTCGGCTTCCCAAGGCTAGCCTTGGTTAATCCAAGCTTCACCGAGGAGAGCTACAGCTACGCCGTCCACGCCACCGACGTCCTCGGAAGGGTGCTGATTCTGAAGGACTTCGGGAAGGCGCTTGCCCTCGTTGACCTCGCAGTCGGCACTACGGGAAAGCCCGGGAAGGACTACATCCCCGTGAGGGTACCCCTAATGCCCCGGGAGTTGAAGGAGGCCCTGAAGGACTACCCCGGAAGGGTGGGCCTCTTCTTTGGAAGGGAAAGCATCGACCTGAAGAATGAGGAACTTGAAAAGCTCAACTTCACCGTCATGATACCAACGAGCAGGGCTTACCCCGTTATGAACCTCGCTCAGGCGGTGGCGGTGATCCTCTACGAGCTCTCTAAGGAGAAGCCCAAGCCTGCTGAGGAATCGCTGATGCCGGCAACAGTGGAGGAGAAGGGGCAACTGGTGGGGGTCTGGAGGGAGTTGCTCGAAGCCCTTGACTACCCGAAGGAGTTGGAGAGGCGTTTCGTAGGCAAGGCCGCCCTCTACGGGAGGGGTCCACACCCTTATAGGCCCCCTCAGGAAGGTCAGACCGAGGCTGGAGGAGTGTGGAAATGCTGAGCGTTGAGCGCTTTAGGGTTCTCGATAGGAAACTCTGGATAGGGGTCATCTTCTCGGGGAGAATACAGGGAGTAGCCTTTGCCCTCGATAGGAGAGGCCTCTTGGAGAGGGTGAAGGGGGAAGCAGAATTCCTGAGGAAGAGGGGTGTTGAAGTCTCCCTGGACGTAAGGCTAGGTGATTACCCGGAGAAGGTCTACCGCGTCCTCCTCGGGGAGCTCGACAACACCGACCTGCTAGGGGAGCTGTCCTTCGAGGGCGTTACGCACTTCGAGAGGCGCGTTTACGAGTGGCTCACGAAAAACGTTAAAAGAGGTTCCGTTATAACCTATGGTGCGCTTGCAAAGGCCCTTGGAACCTCACCGAGGGCTGTTGGAGGTGCTATGAAAAGGAACCCGTATCCAATCGTCGTGCCGTGCCACCGTGTCGTTTCGAGGGACGGCATAGGCAACTACAGCTCGGGGGTTGAAGAAAAGAGGTTCCTGCTAAAGGTTGAGGGGGTGAAGGAATGAACAAATTGAAGGCTTATCTCATAGGGTTCATCATCGTGTTGCTTGCCATAGCAGGTGGAATAGTCTGGTACGGTGGCTGGAAGCTATTGCTCCAGGTCGTCCTCGTCATCGGGTTTCTTGGCTTTACGCTGATGCTCGGCTTCTTCACGACTTTAACGCTCTACGCCGAGAGCTGGAAATACGGGGCGATACTGGGAATTTTTGCCGCCATAAGCGCCTACGCCCTCTACCTGAGCGCCACATGGCAGAGGCTCGACGTCGTGGCGGGGATAATAGTCCTCTTCATCGCTGTCATTGTCTTCGGCATCTGGTACATAAGCGAGCCCGACCTCAGCCTAATAGATCGCTTCAAGAGCGCCGAGAGCCTTGAAAAAGCTGGGAAATACAAGCAGGCAGCGAGGAAGTACGAGAAGGCAGGAAACTACCTGAAGGCCGCGGAGATGTACCTCAAGCTCAACTGGCTTGAAAGTGCAGCATGGGCCTATGAAAAAGCTGAGGAATACGGAAGGGCAGCAGAGATATACGAACAACTATACGAGAAGGAGAAGGACACATACTACCTCAAGGAAGCCCACGAGTACTGGAAGAAGGCCAAGAACATGGAGAGGGCAGCGAAAGCCCTAGAGCGCTACGCCGAGGAAGAGCCCTGGTTCTGGGAGGACGTTGCAAAGCTCTATGAGGAGCTTGGAAACGAAGAGAAGTCCCGGGAAGCCTGGAAGAGGGCACTTGAGTACTACCAGAAGGAGGCCGAAGAAGAGGGCGTCTTCTGGGAAGACGTCGGCAACATAGCTAGAAAGCTCGGCATGGAGGAGCTCGCCAGGGATGCCTATGGGAAGTTCCTTGAGTACTGCCTGAAAGAAGCGGAAGAAGACCCGATGTGGTGGAAGCATGTTGCTGAGGCATACAACTACCTCGGCGAGAAGGAGAAGGCAGAAGAGGCAAGAAAGAAGTACGAGGAGTACAGGCAGAGGATCATGAAGGCCAACGAGGAAACGTCCAACTTTCAGGAGGAGAAAAAGGAGTGAGTTAAAAGACCCTCTTTATCTCCTTAATTTTGTCAAAATCGCGGTCGTTTGAGAGGATTAAGCTTATCCTATGGGTTTTCATGGTCGCGTAGTGGACGGCATCGTCGAAGTCAAGCTTTCCACACTTCTCTGCCATGGAGAGAATCTCAGGTGTTAGGGGAACAACTTTTATTCCCAACTCTGGGAGCATGTCCGTCAGCTTCAGTCTCTTACTGCTATTTCTTAGAAGGAGGATGTAGAGCTGCCAGACCGTTAGTGCTGAGGTAATCATCATGCCATAGTATTCCTCCAAAAGCTCCGTGGCCCTATCCGCGAACTCTAGGTTGTCAGTTAAATGGTAGTAGATGACGTTGGTGTCAATGTAAACCCTCAAAGCTCATCCCTCAGGAGCTTTTCGGTTTCCTTCTCAACTATTTTGTCCATCTCCTCAGAGGTCAGGTTCTCCCCCTTGAAAATACCCCTATACTCCATTAACTTCTCCCTCACGGGAATCAGGATCAACTTCCCCTCGTGCTCTTCGATGTAAAACTCTCTGGAGCGGAGCTTCTTTCTAATGGCGGCTGGGAGATAGAGCCTGCCATTTTCATCTAGTCTTGCAACTTCCATGGTCATGGTAGATATTTAATGTTTTGGAGAATAAATAATTTTTGGTAAACCTCCTTAACAGAACCGTCACCCTCATTCCAAGGACACCCATCACACAGTGGAGGATTAAAGCTTTCCCTCCCAACCTTTTTAAAATCCCAGGCAAACTTTTTCCAGGTGATAAAGATGATGGGGATGAACCCGAGGCAGATGAAGAGGCTGATGCGCCAGATGGGCATCAAGATGGAAGAGCTGGAGGGCGTTGAGGAGGTCTTGATAAGGTTCGAGGACAGGGAGATAGTCCTCAAAGAGCCAGCCGTCACCGTCATGGTCGTTCAGGGGGAGAAAAGCTACCAGATAGTCCCGGGAAATGAAGAGGTCAGGAAAATCCTGAAAATCCCTGAGGAGGACATCCAGCTCGTTATGGAGCAGGCAGGGGTCGATAGGGAAACTGCACTCACAGCGCTGGAAGAAACGAAAGGGGACATAGCGGAGGCAATCCTCAAGCTCAGTGGGGAGTAATCACTCCTTCTTAAACTTCTCTATCGCCTTCATGAGCGGTATCAGGTGCATCAACGCCGGGCCGCCTGCCATAAGGACTGCAACGAGGCCTGCCTCTATGAGCTCCTCCGGTTTCGCTCCAGCTTCAAGTGCCTTCTGGGTGTGGAGGTAGATGCACCACTCACAGCCCGCCGCTATTCCAAGGGCAAGTGCTATGAGCTCCTTTTCCCTCGTCGTGAGGGCCTTGTTGTCAAGGGTTTCGCGGAGGAACCTTGAGAAGGCCGATATCTCCTTGGGATGCCCTTTCCCGAGCCTTTCGAGAAGCTCCCCTATTTCCTTAAGTTTGACTTCAACGTCCCCGTTCTCCATGCAGACCACCAGGGGGAGTTCTCAAGGCCCCTTAAAGGCCTATCTAAAACCCAACGTTGGAAACCGCTGGTTCCAAAAGGCTATAAACCACCCAAGATAAGGAAGAACGATGAGGGCAATAGGGGTCATAAGGAAGTCGAGAATGGAAAGGCTCAGCAGGAAGGAGTTCGAGGAGCTTCTCAAAAGTGCGGGCTACGAGGTTCTGGCAATAGTCGAGCAGAACCGCGAGGAACACCCAAAGTACAACATAGGAAGGGGAAAGCTTGAGGAGCTCAAGAAACTCGTTGAGGAGCTGAGACCGGACAAGGTTATCTTCGCCAACAGCCTCACACCCAGTCAGGCCTACAACCTGTGGAAGGAGCTCAGGGTTGACGTCATAGACCGCTGGCAACTGGTTCTTGAGATATTCGAAAAGCAGGCCCACTCAAAGGAGGCCAAGCTTCAGGTTGAGCTAGCCTCCCTCCAGTACGAGGTTCCCTTCATCAAGGAGGCCATAAGGAGGATAAAGCTCGGCGACAGGGCGGGCTTCAAGGGGATGGGTGAATACCAGACCAGACAGTACCTCAAGCACATCCGCTATCGGATGGGCAGAATACGAAAAGAACTTGAAAAGGTCAGGAGAGACAGGGAGGTCAAGAGGAAGAGGAGGGAGGAACTTGGCTTCGTCCTCATAGCTCTAGCTGGCTACACGAACGCAGGAAAGTCAACGCTGCTCAACGCTCTAGCTGGAGAGAGCGTCGAGGCCAGAAACCAGATGTTCACCACGCTCGACACAACGACCAGGCGCTTCAGGCTGGGGACAAAAAGGGCCCTTGCCACAGACACCGTCGGCTTCATAGACGGCCTTCCGCCTTTCATAGTGGAGGCATTTCACTCCACGCTTGAGGAGATAGTGAAGGCCGATGTAATCCTCTTAGTCCTCGACGCCAGCGAGCCCTGGGCCGAGATAAGGAGAAAGTTCCTAGCTTCCATGCGCGTTCTGAGGGAGCTCAAAGCCCTTGAAAAGCCGATATTGGTGGTTCTGAATAAGATAGATCTCATAGAGACAGAGGATGCTAAGACGAAGGCGGAGCTGATAGAGAGGGTTGCCGAGGAGACCGGACTAACGATTTCTGGGGTCGTTAAGGTATCCGCAAAGGAAGGCCTGCTCGATGAGCTCCGCTCGGCCCTCGAAGGCCTAATCCTCATCCTCCCCAAGTACGGAACCTTTGAGGTCGAGGTTGACAGCCCTTCCCTCATCCCCGAAATCCTGGCCTTCATAAACTCCGTTGGGCAGGTTCTCGGCGTTAGCTACGGGGAGACAACGAGGATTGAAGCCTACATCCAGACCGGAATGCTGAGGGGGCTGATTAGGAAGGGGATCAGAATCACCCGCTCAAACCATCCCGGCAAAGGCAATGACCCTGAGCAGGACGTAGGAAATGCTTATAGCGGTTAAGGGCGTCGCCACCCAACCAAAGAGGATATCGAGGATGACCCTTCTATCGACACCCTGGCCGACGAGGAGGCCAACTCCAACGACACCTCCGACTATTGACTGGCTCGAACTCACCGGCAAACCAAAAAAGTTCGCCAGGCTCACCGACATTGCGGAGCCGAACTGAGCGGAAAAAGCCGAAATTGGGCCAAGGGCCGTTATCCTCCTCCCGACGGTGTGCATGACGGCGTAGCTGAAGGTAAGAGCACCCACCGCCAAGCTTAAGGCCACTAAAATTCCAGCTGTCCGGGGAGGCAAAAAGCCAGCACCGACTATAGGCCCCGAGGCGTTCGCAACTTCGTTAGTCCCGAAGTTGAAGGCCATATAGAACCCCCAAAGATGGCGAGTACCTTGTAGAGGGCCTCGATTGTTGAGATGGTCTTTATGTGTGAGATAACTAGGGAGTAAAACCTATAGAGAACTATCGCAAGGATCCCCGAGAGTACGGGGGAGATTACCCAGGCAGAAGCTATCTTGAGAAGCGTGAACCAGTTCACCGGTGCGTGGGTGGCGAGGCCGACACCTATAACACCCCCGACTATCGACTGGGTCGTTGAGACCGGGAGACCCTTTATCGTGGCTATGGTAACCCAGATGCCGGCGGAGAGGAGGGCTATAAGGGCCATCTCCAGGGTGAGGTAACCGGGAGGGACGATGCCTTTTCCAACGGTCTTCATGACCCTATAACCCCGCAGATATGCTCCCAAGAGGACAAATATTGCTATCGTGAGCGTGGCCTGGTGAAAGCTGAGTATCCCGGAGCCGACCGCCGTTCCCATCGCGTTGGCGGAGTCGTTTGACCCTATGTTCCAGGCTATGTAGAAGGCCACTGCTATTATCGCAACCTCAAGTCCCTCCATCACCACCACGAACTATATAGTCCTATATATTATTAAAAATTTTTCGAGAACCAATGACCCCAAATCCCCACGGGAGAATTCTAACGTTCACCTTTACCCAGAACTACCCTCGTAGACTTCCTTAACGCCCTACCGAAACTTAAATAAATGTTTCGGATTAACTAACGATGAAAACCCCAAGGAGGCAGGGAAGATGATTGAGATACGTTTTCACGGTAGAGGTGGGCAGGGTGCGGTTACGGCCGCAAACATTCTGGCATCAGCAGCCTTCAAGCAGGGCAAATACGTCCAGGCGTTCCCGTTCTTCGGCGTTGAGAGGCGTGGAGCACCGGTCACCGCCTTCACGAGGATAGACGAGAAGCCGATAAGGATAAAGACCCAGATCTACGAGCCGGACATTGTTGTCGTCCTCGACCCGAGCCTTCTCGAAACCGTTGACGTTACAGCCGGCCTTAAGGACGGCGGAATCGTCATCGTCAACACCGAGAAGAGCAGGGAGGAAGTTCTGGAGAAGCTCAAGAAGAAGCCGGCCAAGCTGGCCCTCGTTGACGCCACCAGTATCGCCCTCGAAGTCCTCGGTTTACCCATAACCAACACCGCAATCCTTGGTGCAGTGGCAAAGGCCACCGGGATAGTGGACCTCAAGTACGTCCTTGAGGCCATAAAGGAAACATTCTCCGGAGCTCTCGGGGAGAAGAACGCCAAGGCCGCAGAGGAAGCCTTCGACAAGACCGTAATCCACGAACTCTGATCTTCTCTTCCTTCCTTAAATTCCAAAGGTGGTGATAGGGTTGGAGGATACCCTATTTGGGGAGAAAAAGGCTGAGGCTAGAAAACTGGCGTTCACCTCGGTCGAGCAATACCCCGAGGCTCCAATAAGTCTCGGAACAACGCTGAGCAACTTCACAGGCGACTGGAGGACGTTCATGCCAGTCATCAACGAGGAGAAGTGCGTCAAGTGCTACATCTGCTGGAAGTTCTGCCCGGAGCCGGCAATTTACATCAAGCCCGATGGTTACGTGGCCATAGACTACGACTACTGTAAGGGATGCGGAATATGTGCAAACGAGTGCCCGACGAACGCAATAACAATGGAGAAGGAGGAGAAGTGATATGACCGAGTACAAGCCGATTAAAAAGGTCGTGAGCGGTAACTACGCGGCAGCTTATGGCGCACTCCACGCGAGAGTCCAGGTCGTTGCCGCTTATCCGATCACACCTCAAACGAGCATCATCGAGAAGATAGCCGAGTTCATAGCCAATGGCGAGACAGATATCCAGTACGTTCCCGTTGAGAGCGAACACTCGGCCATGGCAGCATGTATAGGCGCATCCGCCACTGGAGCGAGGGTTTTCACGGCAACTGCCGCCCAGGGTCTAGCTCTGATGCACGAGATGCTCCACTGGGCGAGCGGTTCAAGACTCCCTATAGTCATGGTAAACGCCAACAGGGCTCTTGCACCCCCCTGGAGTGTGTGGGACGAGCAGACCGATTCGCTCTCCCAGAGGGACACCGGCTGGATGCAGTTCTACGCCGAGAACAACCAAGAGGTCTACGATGGGGTCTTAATGGCCTTCAAGATAGCGGAGGACAAGCGCGTTTCTCTTCCCGCAATGATCGTTGAAAGTGCTTTCATCCTGAGTCACACCTACGACATCGTCGAGATGATTCCACAGGAGCTCGTTGACGAGTTCCTCCCGCCGAGAGACCCGCTTTACACACTGACCGACTTCGACAATCCAATTTCGGTTGGAGCCCTCGCAACTCCAAACGACTACTACGAGTTCAGGTACAAGGAAGCCATGGCCATGGAGAGGGCCAAAAAGGTCATAAAGGAAGTTGGCAGGGAGTTCGGCGAGCGCTTTGGAAGGGATTACAGCCAAATGATAGAGACCTATAGGACTGAGGATGCCGAGATAGTGTTCATGGGAATGGGCTCTCTCATGGGGACGGTCAAGGAAGCCGTTGATGTACTCAGGAAGGAAGGCTACAAGGTCGGAGCGGTAAAGGTCCGCTGGTTCAGACCCTTCCCGAAGGAGGAGCTTTACCAGCTGGCCAAAGAGGTCCCCGCCATAGCTGTCGTTGACAGGAACTTCTCCTTCGGTCAGGAGGGCATACTCTTCAACGAGTCCAAGGGAGTCCTCTTCAACACCGACGCGAGGCCCCTCATGAAGGACTACATAGTCGGACTTGGAGGCAGGGACTTCACAGTAAACGATGTCAGAACTATAGCTAGGGACATGAAGAAGACCCTTGAGAAGGGCAAGGTTAAGGAAGAGGTAGTGTGGTACCACCTCAAGAGGTGAGAAAGATGGAGATTCCCGAGAGCGTTAAGAAAAGGCTCACCCTCCCGGCAGAAGAGCACTTCTATGCCGGTCACACTGCCTGTCAGGGCTGTGGTGCTTCCCTTGGCCTGAGATATGTCCTCAAGGCTTACGGAAAGAAAACCATAGTCGCCATCCCGGCCTGCTGTTCAACCATCATCGCCGGTGCTTGGCCCTACAACACCCTCGACGCCAACCTCTTCCACACGGCCTTCGCAACCACCGGCGCGGTCATAAGTGGAATTGAGGCAGCTCTCAAGGCCCTCGGATACAAAGTCAAGGGCGAGGACGGTGTAATGGTCGTCGGCTGGGCCGGAGACGGTGGAACCGCAGACATAGGCCTCCAAGCTTTAAGTGGCTTCCTTGAGAGGGGTCATGATGCGGTTTACATAATGTATGACAACGAGGCCTACATGAACACCGGAATCCAGAGGAGCGGTTCGACCCCCTACGGGGCCTGGACGACCAACACCCCGGGAGGGAAGAGGCACTTCCTCGAAAAGAGGCACAAGAAGAAGGTCATCGATATCGTTATAGCCCATGAGATACCCTATGCAGCCACCGCGAGCGACGCCTATCCGGAAGACTTCCTGAGGAAGCTCAGGAAGGCCCAGAAGATACCTGGCCCGAGCTTCATCCAGCTCTTTGCACCGTGCCCAACTGGATGGCGTTCACCTACCGACAAGAGCATCGAAATAGCCCGCCTAGCGGTTCAGACTGCCTACTTCCCGCTCTTTGAGTATGAGAACGGAAAGTACAGAATAAATATGCCTTCACCAAAGAAGGAGCCCAAGCCGATTGAGGAGTTCCTCAAGCTCCAGGGCAGGTTCAAGTACATGACCAAGGAGGACGTAGAAACCCTCCAGCAGTGGGTTAACCACGAGTGGGAGAAGCTGAAGAAGCTTGCCGAGGTCTTCGGCTGACCCTTTCGTTTCATATTTGTCCACGCAAAATTTAAGTTTCGAGATGATAACTCACTAGGGGTGATACATATGGCTGAAAGCCCGTTTAAGGCCGACATCGAGAGGGTGAAGAGAGAGTACAGCGAAAAGATGACACCTGGAGCGGTAGCCCGTATCCCAGGAAGCAGTGTCGTCAACAAGACCGGCTCCTGGAGGGTATTCATGCCCGAATTCAACCGCGACAAGTGCGTCCGCTGTTACCTCTGCTACATCTATTGCCCTGAGCCGGCCATATACCTTGACGAGGAGAACTACCCGGTCTTTGACTACGACTACTGTAAGGGATGCGGAATATGCGCAAACGAGTGCCCGACGGATGCGATAGTTATGGTTAGGGAGACCAAGTGAGGTGGTGTAAGATGCCGATTAGAACCGTTATGAAGGCCAACGAGGCGGCCGCCTGGGCCGCGAAGCTTGCCAAGCCGAAGGTCATAGCAGCGTTCCCGATCACGCCTTCGACCCTCATACCCGAGAAGATAAGTGAGTTCGTCGCCAACGGAGAGCTCGATGCAGAGTTCATCAAAGTTGAGAGCGAGCACTCAGCCATCTCGGCCTGCGTTGGTGCTTCGGCGGCGGGAGTTAGAACGTTCACTGCCACAGCCTCTCAGGGCCTGGCTCTGATGCACGAGGTTCTATTCATAGCGGCTGGCATGAGGCTCCCGATAGTCATAGCCGTCGGAAACCGCTCGCTCAGTGCTCCCATTAACATCTGGAACGACTGGCAGGACAGTATAAGCCAGCGCGATACCGGCTGGATGCAGTTCTACGCCGAGAACAACCAAGAGGCACTCGATTTAATCCTGATAGCCTTCAAAGTCGCCGAGGACGAGAGGGTTCTTCTCCCGGCAATGATAGGCTTCGACGCATTCATTCTAACTCACACGGTTGAGCCGGTAGAGATACCTGACCAGGAGGTTGTGGACGAGTTCCTCGGCGAATACGAGCCGAATCACGCCTACCTTGACCCGGCTAGACCGATAACCCAGGGTACGCTTGCCTTCCCGGCCCACTACATGGAAGCTAGGTACACCGTCTGGGAGGCCAACGAGAACGCCAAGAAGGTCATCGACGAGGTCTTCGCCGAGTTCGAGAAGCGCTTCGGCAGAAAGTACCAGAAGATAGAGGAGTACCGCACTGATGACGCCGAGATAGTCTTCGTCACTATGGGTTCCCTGGCCGGAACCGTGAAGGAGTACGTCGACCACCTCAGGAAGAAGGGAATAAAGGCCGGGGCTGCAAAGCTCACCGTTTACAGGCCGTTCCCGACCGAGGAAGTTCGCGAGCTCGCCAAGAAGGCGAAAGTCATAGCACTCCTTGAGAAGAACGTCACCTTCAGCGTCGGTGGAGCCCTCTTCCAGGACTTCAGCAGGGCCCTGGTCAACCAGGAGGAGAAGCCCATCCTCGTTGATTTCATCATAGGCCTCGGTGGCAGGGATGTAACCTTTAAGAACCTCGACGAGGTTCTCGAGATCAGCAAGAAGGCCCTCTCAGGAGAGGAGTTTGATGAAGTCAACTGGATCGGCCTGAGGAAGGAGATACTGTGAGGTGAGGAAGATGGCCGTTAGGAAACCCCCGATCACAACTCGCGAGTACTGGGCACCCGGTCATGCAGCCTGTGCAGGCTGTGGGTGTGCCACTGCTCTCAAACTCGCCACTAAAGCTTTCAGCGAGGCAATGGAAGAAAAATACGGTGATCCAAACGCCTTCGCCATAGCCCAGGCAACGGGCTGTATGGAGGTCGTTTCGGCGGTCTTCCCATACACCGCCTGGAAGGTTCCGTGGATTCACGTGGCCTTTGAGAACGCGGCAGCGGCAGCGAGCGGTGTGGAAGCTGCTTGGAAGAAGCTCGGCAGGAGGGGCAAGATACTCGCCATAGGCGGTGACGGTGGAACCGCAGACATTGGTATGCAGGCCCTCTCGGGAATGCTCGAAAGGAGGCACAACGTGGTCTATTTGATGTACGACAACGAAGCCTACATGAACACCGGAATCCAGCGCTCAAGCTCGACCCCCTACGGGGCCTGGACAACAACCTCCCCACCGGGAAAGTACTCAATCGGTGAGGACAAACCCAAGAAGTGGGTGGCCTTGATAGCTGCGGCCCATCAGGTGCCCTATGTTGCCACCGCGAGCATAGGCAACCCCTTTGACTTCGTCCGGAAGATGAAGAGGGCAGCGAAGGTCGACGGCCCAGCTTTCGTCCAGGTTCACTGCACCTGCCCGACCGGCTGGAAGAGTCCGCTTGAGAAGGGTGTTGAGATAGCCAGGCTTGCCATCGAGACGGGGATATGGCCGCTCTTCGAGATCGAGAACGGCGACTTCTTCAACATCAAGATACAGGCCCCGGGAGGAGGTGCCAAGGTCAAGCGCGAGGGAGGTCGCGTCGTTGCCATTGAGTTCAAGAAGCCCATCGAGGAGTATCTTAAGTTGCAGGGCAGGTTCAAGCACCTCTTCAAGAGGCCGGAAGCGATAGACGAGATGCGCGAGCAGATCAAGGCCATGTGGAAGGTTCTCGGTGTCGACGTCACCCTCCCCAAGCCCGGGGAGTGACCTTTTCTTTCCCACTATTCCCCATATATGGGTAGCGTTACCAACTTTCTAAACATTTTTAAGTCCTTTAGGTAAACCTAAGCCGGAGGTGGTTTTGTGACGATCAAAGCTCCAACCCTCAACATAGGCGGATTGGGCACTGACCCCCTCGAACAGAGGATAAGGGAGAAGCAGACGAAGTGGAAGTACAAGATAGCGGTTCTCAGCGGCAAAGGGGGTGTTGGGAAGAGCACTGCAGCAGTTAATTTGACCTCTGCCCTAGCAAAGATGGGCTATTTCGTCGGAATACTGGATGCAGACATACACGGGCCGAACGTTGCCAAGATGCTCGGTGTCGAGAAGGCCGAAGTTCTGGCGGAGAGGATGGAAGACGGACACTTCGAGATGCTTCCCCCGGTAGCCGACTTCCTGGGCCAGGTGACCCCAATAAAGGTCATGAGCATGGGCTTCCTCGTCCCGGAGGATCAGCCCGTAATCTGGCGCGGTGCGCTGGTTACCAAAGCGATAAAACAGCTCCTCGGCGACGTCAAGTGGGGTGAACTGGACTTTATGATAATAGACTTCCCGCCCGGAACCGGCGACGAGATACTTACGGTCGTTCAAAACGTCCAGCTGGATGCAGCTATAATAGTCACCACACCACAGGAGGTCGCTCTGCTCGACACAGGGAAGGCGGTCAACATGATGAAGAAGATGGAGATTCCCTATATAGCGGTCGTCGAGAACATGAGCTACCTCATCTGTCCATACTGTGGCAACGAGATCGACATCTTCGGCAAAGGCGGTGGGAGGAAGCTCGCCGAGAAGGAAGGCGTCGAGTTCCTCGGGGAAGTTCCAATAGATCTGAAGGCTAGGGAAGCCAGCGACGCGGGAATACCGATAGTCCTCTATGAGGACACACCAGCGGCAAAGGCCTTTATGAAACTCGCAGAGAGGCTAGTCAAGAGACTCAACGAGCTGAAGGATGGAGGTTCAGGAGAAGAGCAGTAAACTCAAACGAAAAGCCCTTAAGCCCTCTTCTCCTATTTTACCCGGCACGGCTCAGGCTGGGGAAGCCCGATGCGATGGGGCCGTGCTGGATCAGGCTACATTGAAGGAGGGAGACCATGAAAAGGGCCCTCACGGCGGTGCTACTGCTACTGCTTTTCATCCCCTCTGTTTCTGCCATGGGGGTACATTACTATCCGAACAGGCAGGCCTTTGAGGCCTTTCTGTCCTCGAACTCAACTTACACCGTTATCCCGGGGAAGAGCTACTGGTCAAAGGGATGGGCTCACTACGTAGACTCAAAGCTGGCCCTCGTGAAGAAAAGGGGAAAGGGCGTAAGGGTTCTCGTCGGAAACGTTAAAGACAACCCCGAGATAGCCAGGCTCTGGAATAAAACCGGTCTTCCGAGTTCACTCTCATTTTTGCCTTCGATAGTGGTTCTCAACGACACTGTCATTATCACGGGGACAGAGGACAACATATACCTCACAGAGAGGGCCTTTGCCAGCCTGTGGAACCCACCAGCAAATTCAGTCGCAATCTTCGGTGTGATGTTACTCGGGATATTCCTCCTTTTCTTCATCTCCTTCGCCAGCGCTGGAGGACACACGGCAAAGTTCTTCACCCTAGCTGGGGCCCTAGTATTCACGTGGCTTGCACTCTCAAAGCCCTCCCCCATTCCCGAGGGCTTCGGCCCGCTGTTCTTGAAGGGGCTTGAAGTCTGGGCGGGTGCCAAGCCGGAAACCCCCCTTGAGGCCCTCCTGGGCAAGGCATTCTCCATCATCCCTCCGGTGGAGGAGAACCTCTGGTTTGCCCACTGGATTCTGGTAATGACCGTAGCGGGGCTTCTCTTCTACACGGCCCCGAGGAGAGGAAGAGAGCTGGGCTTCATAGCCTTCGGGCTGGCCTTCACTTCCCCGCTCTTCAGGGGGGCAATCTCGTCGCTGGACGTTTCCGCCCTCGCGGTAACGGCTCTCCTAATAACCCTAGTCATAGCGGTTAACCCGGCCTTCTCCCCGGAATCCGGGAGCTTCCACGTCATCTTGATGGCCCTCGCGACGGTCTTTGCCTCAATCTTCAACCCACTCTTCCTTCTAATTCCCCTCGTCTTCGTTGCCGCCTTTCCAAAGAGAGTGAAGAGAAACGCCCTCTATCTCATCCTCGTGGTCGCTGGGGCTATCGCCCTCGCGGTGGAGTTCCCCGGGTGGCTTGGATTTCCCCACATGAGGTTTCCAGCTCTGGAGTTCGCGAAGGAGTCCGCCCTCCCAGTCCTAGTGATAGTCTACCTCTGGGCGGTGTGGAAAAAAAGGTTCAGGATGAAGGGGCCAACAACCTTCCTAACGCTCCTCTCGGTCGTTTTCATTATCCTCTCTTCAGCCGGTCTCTGCGCCGCCTATTACGCCTATCTCTTTCTGACACTCCTCGTCCCGAGGGCAGTTCACTCGCTGTACTAATCGCTGAACTTTATTGCCCCGAAGACCGCTCCCTTCAGGTGTGGCCCGAGGGCCTTTATTATGCCGGGAGCTTGAGTACCCTTCTTGAGGATGAGCAGGGTCTCCATGAGGCCGAGCTCCTCCATCCTCTTGACGTCCCTTCCGTGGCCGGTTTTCACGAGGGCCTCCTCGATTTTCTCGCTTATCGTCCCAGTCACAAAGAGCTTGTCGAGGCCGTCGCTGATCCATGACTTTATGCGCTCCAGCTGGGCCTCAGTAAAAGCAACCTCCACCTCTCTTGCACCGAACTCAACGTCCGTGACCCTGACATCAACGGGCAGGTTGTCCACCCAGCCAAACTTCCTTATCATCTGCCTGACTGGGATATCACCAAACTGCTCCTTGAGGTAGTAGAGGGGGAGGAGAGCGTCCTTCGGTTTTGGGGTGAATATCCCAATGTCCACGTAGGCCCCGTAGCCGACTTTCCCGAGGTCCGTAAAGCGTCCCCTGTAAGACTTGCCAGCTTCCACAGCGCTCAGCTTATAGGGGACCTCACCAAACTCCTCCCTAACGAGGTTTGCACTAACCTCCTCGTCTTCGCCGAATAGGGTGACCTTGATCCAGTTCTTCTTGACGGCGGAGAGCTTCCACTCTACTTCGAGGTCCCCAATGAGTGCACCGAGCTTCCTGTCAAGCTTTGAAAAACCTCTCCTGTCACCGTAAACTTTCTCCAGAATAACAACTTCATTCATTCAAATCATCCCCGAAGTTCATTAAGGGAGGCCATTCAGCATCAGGACTCCCTCTTTTTGTCCTTCTTTGAGCGGGACTTCTTAGGCTTCTTCCTTAGACCAAGCTCCTCCTCAAGTTTGGCTATACGCTCCTTCAGCTCCTCGATGATCTTGGTGTTGTCGTACTGCATGAGCATCTTGCCACATATAGGACACTGGAACTCGTATTCCATTGCCTCGTCGAATGTAAGTCTAGGATGTCCCTCGGTGCCACACCAGTAATAAATCTCGCTGGTCTCCTCCTCAAGCATCTCCTTGAGCTTCTTCAGCTCGGTCATCTTCTTGGCTCTTATGATCTGCGGTAGCCTCTTGGTCTCAAGTCGCCAGTAGTAGTAATACCAACCCGTCTCAGGATCCCGTATCCTCTTGAAGTCAGCGAGCCCCTGGTCGTTGAGGGCATACAGGATCCTCCTGACGGTGTTGATCCTTATCCCCGTCTTCTCGGCGAGCTCCTCGTCGGTTGCCTCCTTAGCCTTTTCGAGGACTTTAACCACCTCAACGGCCTCATCTCCGCCGATATCCCGTGCAATTTCGGTGAGTTCTTTGTTCTTTCTCCTCGCCACTGCGACGACCTCCAAGAATTCGAAGGAGCCCTTAAACGGATAAACTCCAGTAGAAATCTATGCCTCAACGGTTATATATACCTTTCCTGTCAAAATGACAACCATGATGAACAGAAAAGGGCGTCAATCGTTGAAATATTCATTTAGGAGCTCCTTGGCGGAGGGCTTGTAAAGCTCGATGACTTCTATGTCCTCTATGACGTTGCCCTCCCTCAGCTTGAGCTTGACCTTTCCGCCGTAGACTTGGAGATCATCCAGCATGCCGTAGATGGCATCCTCCGCTTCCAGTGGCGTCTTAAACTTCATTATGTACTCCTCACCGTTTGGCAGAATGAGTTTGACCCAGTACTCGTTCTTCCTCTTGAAGGGTCGGGTAATCTTCGGTTTGAAGTTCTCAATGACAATCTCCAAGGGCTTCACCTCCACCCTAAGGACTTTTGGACTCTCTAAGGTTCTTAGGCCGTTGGCTTTTAAGGATTTTCCCGTCACCACGGGAGCTCAAGTCCCAGCTTCTCCGCCTCTTCCCTTACATTATCAATGGGGACTACCGCGCTCCTGGCACCGACCTTCTGGACGGTGAGGTATGCCAGCAGCATGCCGAGCTTCGCCGAATCGAAGAGAGACCACCCCTTCAGGAGGCCATATATCACGCCTGCATCGAAGGAATCGCCGGCCCCGGTTGAGTCGACGACCTCAGCGCTCAGCCCCCTTATCTCCCTCACCTCTCCATCTGCCCTGACGAGAGCACCGCCACCGTTCAGGGTTATTATCAGGTTCCTGGCGTTGCTGAGGGATGGATCGAGGGAGCCGTACTTCCTGCGGTATTCGTCCTCGTTCATCAGGAGGTAGTCTATCATGCCCTCAACGTCTCTGGGAACGGTCGCCTCGCCTATGTCAACGGAAACCATTATCCCCTCCGCGTTCGCAAAGCGGACTGCTTCCTCTATGAGCTCCGGTGGGTTTGATGACAGGTGGAGGAACCTTGCCTCGCGGGCGTACTCTGACTTGAACCTTCTGAGGGAATTTGCCCCCAGGTGCTTGACTATCCTTTTGTCGTCCCCGTGAACCATTGCAACCGCTACGCCGGAGGGAACGCCCACAACATCAATCCCACGCGTATCGACGCCCAGAGATTTGAAATAGCTGAGATGGGCCCGTCCTATCTCATCGTCACCAACGACCCCGATGAAACCAGTCCTGAGACCAAAGGTAGCCAGCCAGCTTATGGTGTTTCCAGCGGCACCGCCGAGGCCGAAGTGGGCATCTCTGGCAACTACCTTCTCGTGGAACTCGGGAAACCTGTCGAGTAGGAATATTATGTCGTAATTTAGATTTCCCACTCCTATGACGTCCAGCATGGTCATCCCCAATATCAGTAAACGCCGGCCATTATAACCTTTGCCGGGGAAAGATTTAAATATTCACTTCTACCCATAAATGAGTAAGAGGTGAACAAAAATGATGCTCATACTTGAGGCCTACTTCAAGAATTACCCCGCCAGAAAGAAGGTCGCCGAGTTCCTCTTTGAGAACGGGCTCAGCGTGAGGGACGGCAGGATATACCTGAAGAACGTCGAGATACCGATAAGCGAGCTCGCCAGGGCAATAGGGGTAAACAGGAAGATAATCTACCACACGATTGAATACATCGAAAAAACTTACCCGCTAAGGCTGATATTCCAGAGGTTCAGCCCCCTCCCGGGACTCATCCACGTGGCACCGCTCATGGGCTGGGAAGTCCTTGAGATAGAGGTCGAGAAAGGTTCCTACGAGAGCGCCTTTGGAGACGTCATGACTCTCATAGCCAAGAACGGCGTTCCGATCATGGAAATCTTCGGGAGAAACCTCAGGGAGGAGCCGAGCAAGATATTCATTGTCATAGACGGGACCCTGCCCGTTGAGACCTTCGCAAAGATAAAGGAGATACGTGGCTTCCAGAAGCTCATACTCCATACGCCGGAGAAGGAGAAGGAAAAGCTGGTCTGCAACTACTGTGAAGTCAAGTACTGTCCCAAGAGAATCCTCCTGGATAGAGCGGCTACCCAATCACCCTAAAGTCCTTAAGTCCCTCCGGTTCTTCCCACTCCACCTTTATTCTCGTTACCCTCGCCAAGGGCGGGCCCTGGTGTGCCCAGCCGATCAGGGCCTCGACCCTCTCGGGATCACCCTCTATGACAGCCTCGACGCTTCCATCCGGAAGGTTCCTTACCCAGCCGGAAAGGCTAAGCTTTCTAGCTTCCCTCTGCATACTCCACCTAAAGCCAACACCCTGAACCCTTCCGTATATTCTCAGGTGAACCCTTACCCTCTCCATACCACACCCCGTCGAATCTATTCCACAAGTGATTTAAGCTTTACCCGCCTACCAAGTAGGGGGATACACGATGGAGGCGATAATCGTTTACACGACCTTCCCCGATTGGGAGAGTGCAAGGGAAGTCGTGAGGGAGCTCCTCAAAAGGAAGCTCATAGTCTGCGCAAACCTGCGCGAGCACGAGGCCCTCTACTGGTGGGAGGACAGGATAGAGGAGGAGAAGGAGGTGGGGGCTATCCTCAAGACAGAGGTCAGCAAGTGGAAAGAGCTCAGGGATGTTTTACTGGAGCTCCACCCCTACGATGTACCCATAATATCCAGGATAGACCTCGACAAGCTCAACAGGGAGTACTCAGAGTGGATGGCAAGGGTGCTCTTCGGATGATACGGAAGGTCAAGCCCCAGATAAGGGTCGTTGGCTTCGATGACGGCACCTTTTCCTTCTCTTCAAAGCTCACCCGCGATAAGACAGTCCTCATCGGGGTAGTTATGAAGGGCTCCCAAGAGGTTGTGGGCGTTCTAGCTCGCTGGATAACCGTTGATGGCACCGATGTCACAGAGGCTATGGTTGACGCCCTCAGGAGCTCCCGCTTTAAAGACCTGAGGGTTATCCTCTTGAAGGGCATAACCTACGCGGGCTTTAACGTCGTCGACGTCGAGAGACTTCACAGCGAGACGGGACTGCCGGTCATCGTCGTTGTGAGGAAGAGGCCGGACGTAGAGGCTATGGAGAAAGCCCTGAGAAAGCACTTTCCGGACGCGGAGAATAGAATAGAGCTCCTGCGGAAGGCACCACCCCTCGTAGAGGTCATCCCGGAGAGGCTCTACATTCAGGCAGTTGGGGCTGACTATGAAAAAGCAGGGGAGATAGTCCGAGTAACGACCAGGACTGGCCTGATCCCAGAACCTCTCAGACTGGCCCACATGATAGCCTCGGCCGTAATGACTGGGGAGAGCAAGAGGGAGTAGCTTTATAAGTCCGCCGGAAAAAGAAGGAGAGGCCGATGATGCCAACAGGGTAGCTACCGAGTTGATGAGGAAGCCGTTCCAGTCTGAGGCTAATCACATGGAACGAGGAGCACCGGCAGTTTGGAGTCCCTTATGACCCTTTCCGCCGTCGAACCGAGGATCAGATCCTTAAGCACGCTCCTGCCTTTTTTGCCGAGCACGATCATCGTCGAGCCCCTTGCCAGAGCAGTTCCAATTATCGCCTGGCTGGCCGTGCCCACCATGACCTCACGGGTGAATCTACCTCCGAGCCCGCGCGAGAGCTTTTCCAGGTTCTTATTTGCCACCTCTATGTTATGCTCCAGTTCATTTACCCCCCCGTAGTCTACGGAGTGGATCAGGATTCCACTCTCAACGTGCTCAAGGAACTTCCTGACTACCTGAGCGACCTTCAGGGAGCACTTGGAGAAGTCAACCGCCACGAGCGGTTTCCTGAAGAGATTGGAGCACTCAACTGGCAACTTGAAGGACTCGTCCTTCCTGACGTACTTGAGGAGGAGCACGGACTTCTTCGTTGTCCTCGCTAGGTTGGAAGCCGTACTTCCCATGAACATCTGCCTCCAGGCGTTCTCCCCTATGCTCGGAGTGACGATGAGATCAACGTTTTCACTCTGGGCTGTCCTGGCGATCTCTATGGATGGTATCCCAATGGTGACGTGGGTCTTTACGCTGATGTCCCTCTCCCTCAGTCCGCGGGCTATGTCCTCAAGCTTTTCCCTGAAGACACCCTCAAGCTCAAAGGCCTCGAACTCAACCACGGTTATGTCAATGACGTGGATAAGGTGGAGCTCCCTGGCCCCGGCCTTGAACAACTCGGGAATGCAGTGCCTGAGAGCGTGAAGGGAAACGCCCGAAAAGTCCGTTGGATAGAGGATTCTCTCAAACATGGAACCACCAGGAATAATACGACAGAAAACTATATTAGGGTTTTCTGGAAGTAGGGTGGATGAGCATGAAGAGGGTAGTCCTGAAGGCAACGAACCTCCACAAAACTTACAGGATGGGTAGGGGTATAGCTGTCCATGCCCTCAGGGGAGCGAGCGTAGAGGTTTATGAAGGGGACTTCATAGCCATAATAGGTCCGAGCGGGAGTGGCAAGACGACTCTCCTCAACATGCT
>NZ_JALTCZ010000082.1 GCF_027008145.1 Thermococcus sp.
TTATGAGGTTAACTTCACCGGCACTTATAACATACTTGAAGCCGCAAGGCTGTTCAATGTGGAGAAAATCGCCTATGCAAGTTCCTTGGCATCTATGATACACCCAGATTCGAGTCCTATAATCACGGATGCAAGCGTTCAGAGACCGCGGTTTCTCTATGGTATATCCAAAGTCTACGGTGAGCTTATGGGTCTTTATTACAATCACAAATTTGGAATAGACTTCCGTGCCGTTCGATATCCGGAGGTCATCGGCCCTGGTGTCAAACATCCCGGAATCGCCCAGTGCATACCGTGGGCAATAGAGCATGCCCTTAGGGGTGAACCGTATTCCCTTTGGCTTCCGGAAAGTGCCAACGTTCCCATCATGTATTACACAGACGCCGCGAGAGCGATTGTTGAATTATATTACGCTCCAGAAGAGCACATTAAGACAAGGACGTACAACGTCGTTGGTCTTGAGGTTACCGTGAAGGACTTTGTGAGTGAACTCAGGGAGCTTATACCCGGCGCCGAGATTGATATTAAACCTGATCCTGAGGTATTAAGAGCACTAGGCAACGTGAGGATAGAGAGAGTGGATGACTCTGGAGCGAGGAGAGAATGGGGGTGGAAACCAAAATACGGAACCGTTAGGAGTATCGTGGAGGCGTTTAAAAAAGAACTCAGTAAGAGCTGAAACCCTGTTTACTTTTCAATCTCTTTTAAGATTTTTTCAATTTCCTTCAGGATGAGTTTGATGGCTCCTTCGAGGTTCCTCTTTCCGTTTGCCCCTGCAGCCCCAGCATGACCTCCCCCGGAGCCCTCTATAATTGGTCCGACCTTCTCCATTATCTCCCCAAGGTGGAGGCCCTTCCTGACGAGGCTCTCCTTGGCTCTTGCCGAAATTCTTACCCCCTTCTTCTCGCTCCCGACGATGGCTATATCCGCCCCGAGCTGGAGGAAGACCTTGCAGGCGTAAGACTCGTAGGCCGAGACCCTGGAGATGACTATAATGTACTTTCTAAACTTCCTTATCTCAAGCCTCTGGCAGGCCTTCAGGACTGCTATCCTCTTTGCCTGGTCTGTGTTCTCATCGCCAACGGGAGCAACCAGCTGGAAAACCTCTCCCATCTGAACGGGAAAGAGGTTAAGCATCTCAGAAATGGCCTTGAACGTCCCCGCGTTGGCGAAACGGAAGTTTGCCGTGTCGGTGACGATTCCAGCGAGCAGGGCCTTCACACTTTCTTCATCGGCAAAGTGGAAGTACTTGAAAAGCTCCCAGACTATTTCAGCGGTTGAAGTCCTGGAGGAGTCAACTACGGCTATGTCTGCCTTTATTGGTCTCTCCTTCTCCATATGGTGATCTATTAAGACAACGAACCTCCCCGGGGGAACCTTGATTGGCTCAAGTTGCTCCAGCGACGAGGTGTCGAAGATTACAACAACGTCCTCACTAACTTCCGGGTTCTTCTCGACCGGAACCGGTGAGAGGGTTAGGAGCTTCTTCGCGTAGGATGAGACGCTCTGGGCGACACCTACCCTAACCCGCTCGTAGCCACGGGATTTCAGAAACCTGGCGAAGGCTATGGCCGAACCCAGGGAATCAGGGTCGGCGTTGTGATGGCAGAGGAGGAGAAAGGACTTCTCTCCCGGGCTCTCAAGGAGGCGTTTGAGCTTTATCTTTCCTTTCATTTAGATATCTCCCTCAGCTTCTTCTCAACGGCCTCGTAGGCCTTCTCTATTGCCTCCTCAACGAGGGCATCAACGTCAACCTTCACAAAGATTGGAACCTCCAGATAGACCTCAATCTCAAGGTCGAGCGTTTCTTCCCTGTTTATCCTCGCCGTAACCTCGATGTCCTTGACCTCATTCCTCGCGAGTTCGTCGAATATTCGCTTCAGGATGATCCTCTGGGCCAGCTTGCCGATGGCCATGACCTCCTCCTCGCTCAACTCAGGGAGGCCTATGTGGATTACCCTCGTGCTCTCCTCGCTCATCGGAAGGCCCTCCAAAGAAAGAAGAGGTCAGCCCGCCACGGGCGGTTTGAGGGAGGCCTGTATTTTGGCCGTCAGCTCCCTGAGCTTCTCGTTGAGCTTCTTCTCCTGCCTCTCAAGGGCGTTCAGACGGACTTCGAGGGTCTCGACCTTCTCCCTGAGCTCTCCCAGAGTTTTCTCTTTCGTGGTCTTCACTATCAGCGTTCCGACTGTCTTGTAGATTACCGCATCTTCGGGGAGCTTCTCGATTTCCTCAAGGGCCTTCTTTGCCTCAGTCAGCTCGGCCTGAACTTTCCCCTTCTGCTGGATGACGAGCTGGAGCTGTTGCTGGTAGCTCTCAAGCTGGGCCAGCATGCTTTGAACCTGGGACGGAATGTTCTGCATGTTCGCACCTCCGTAATCGCGATGCCGGGTTAGAATAAGGGGTGAGCTTTAAATAAGTTTGGGACGACTAAAAAAGAGGAAGATAAAAATCCCTCACTTAAAGTTCCATATCCAATCTAT
>NZ_JALTCZ010000083.1 GCF_027008145.1 Thermococcus sp.
ATGACGAGCTTCTTTGAGGAGTCCGCCTTTTTGAACCCCTCAATCTCCATGTGGATATTGTTCTCGGCAACTATCCTCGCCACGGTAAGGTAGTATTCATTGGGTTCAAGCCCAAATCCCTTGAGTATCCCTATCTCATCATCTTTTGGTAGTTCGGAGGGAATTAACTCCCTTGCGCCGTAGGCAATGTAAACGACCCTCCTCGGCTTATGTCTCTTCATTAGGTGTTCTCTAATCCCCACGGAGTCAGCGACCACCACATCAGGCAACTTACAGGACAGGTATTCCATCAAATACATGTATATCATCGTGATAAGATATATTGGAAACATATGGAACGGGATAAAGTAGCTCCTTTTTATCAAACGCTTCCATTCAATGCCATCTGGGTTTATCAAAATTCTTTTTCCGGCTAATCTGGCCAATATGGCGGCTACAGAGCTGTCAGGTCCGAGGAAGTATATCAGCTCAACCTCATCCCCGTGCTTTGAAAGCATATAAGCGGTGTTAAGGAAGTCATTGATCGAGGGGATGCTTGTGCTTTTACTTTCGACGGCAGGGGAATGAACCCTTATCACTCCATGATATTCATCCTCAAAAAATCTATCGCTCTCGTGCATAACATAGAACTGAAACCTGTCTTTTAATCTCATAGTAAGCTCTTCAACAAAGGTCTCAGTTCCTCCGTATTTGGACGGAATCCCTCTCAGTCCGATAATTGCAACTTTTAGTTTCACCCTTTCACCTGCCGTTCCGTTTTATCTCCCTCAGGCTCTTCTTGATCTCAGTCATGACCCTGAACATGTAGGTCATCACGAAGCCAACAGCCATGAACTGCACCCCTCCCAGCACGAGGATTGCCGTGACTATGGCGAGCAGGTTGTGAGAGATATGATTGAGCCATTCATGAACCACGTAGACTCCCGAAATGAACCCTAGGATGAGGAAGAGGGCTCCAAAAAAGTAGAGGTATCTTGCCGGGTTGTAGCGAACGAGGAGCTCTATTATCGTTCTTCCAATCCCCCATCCGTCCTTTACCGGATGAAGATTTGCCTCTCCCTTCCTTTTGCGGTAGCTTATGGGCACCTCGGCTATTCTAAATCCCTTCGCTATGGTCTCCACGGTCAGCTCCGTCTCGACTTCAAACCCTTGCTTCTCAAGCTCCACACTCTTATAGAGATCCCTTGTGAGGGCTCTGTACCCGGTTAGGAGGTCATGGACTTCAACGCCGTACATAAAACGGAAGAGCGCGTTGAATATTTTGTTGCCGATGAGGTTCAGCCTCGTAAAGGCCCCGTCTTCATAATCCACCAGCCTGTTCCCGATGACGTGCTCGGCTATCCCCCTCTCAATTGGCTGAAGGAGTTTCCCCACGTCCTTCGGGTCGTAGGTTCCGTCGCCATCGATTAGAACAACAACCTCACTGTCTATGAGCTTAAACGCCTCTGCAACTGCCTGTCCCTTTCCCCTTCCGCTTTGAAGGACAACTCTGGCGCCTTTAGCCTCGGCAATCTCCCTTGTCCTGTCGGTACTGTGACCGTCGATGACGAGGATGTTTGTGTAGCCGAGCCCCTTAAAGCCGTCTATAACCTCACCGATGCCGCCCTCTTCATTTTTTGTCGGGATGAGTATGGTCACATTTTCTGGTTGAATGTCTTTTTGGTAGTCCACTATGCTCCCCCCATACTGATCCAGACCCATTTCATCGCCCTGAATCCGGACTGGGAGTCCGTGACCTTCAGGTTTCCGTCTAGGCTTGCGTTTGTGGTGGTGTTGAGAATCCAGAGGCCGAGCCTTCTGTATAATGGAATGCTCCTCCTGGCCCCGTCGAGGAACCTTGAGCCTATTACCATGTCGGCCTCGTCTTTAAGTATCGGCTCCAGAAGTTTCGGTATCTCCCCGGGGTTGTGCTGACCGTCGGCATCTAAACATACAGCAGCATCATAACCATTGGCCAGAGCATAATCAAACCCCGTTCTCAGCGCAGCCCCCTTCCCCTTGTTAGTTTCATGCTTGATAACAATGGCTCCGGCATTTTGTGCAATCTCAGAAGTTCTATCGCTGGAGCCGTCATCAACAACAAGAACATCCCCATACTTCCTGGCAAGCACCACCACTGACCCAATCGTTAGCTCCTCGTTGTAGGCGGGGATTATTATCAGCGTCTTCAAATCCTCTCTCACCTCTCAGACCGATGGTATCCTAAAACCTCGGCGGTCTCTGTCTGTTGTATAAAACTCTGGGGGATGTTAATAAACTTTTTGGGATGAAGTGTTTGGATTTAGACTTGACGGTAGGGGTTTGCGTTTTCAGCTTGTTTTTCTATTTTCTAATGAAGAAGCTGTTGCTTAACTTTCAGTTCTTCACTATAACGTAGGATCACACATTCAAGATGCAAGGGGGATATTAACAACATATAATCAGGGAGAACCTATAGCCCTCTAT
>NZ_JALTCZ010000084.1 GCF_027008145.1 Thermococcus sp.
GATCCAAACTACGACCCAAAGCTCTACGACCTCTTCGAAACCCTAGGGCTCAGCATCGAAGGGAACGAGTCCAGCGTTGATTACTACTTCCTTGAATACTACTTCAAGGGGGGAAGGAAAGTCACCGGCTACCGCGTCTGGGGGATCTCTGAGGGAGTCCTCTCAACGGCTGACCTGGGAAAGATACCCTTCTTCCTCGACCCGGCAACGGCAAGGGAGATATTCGGTAAGGTGGGAACCTGCGACCTGCTCTACGGCTACACCTGCCACTGAGGTGAATGGCATGACCATCGACGAAATCCTTTACACAATTGGAGCAGTCATTGAAGGGGCCGGAAAAAGGCTTTATTCTGCACTCCTTACATTCTTTCTCCCGAGGCCGAGGAAGAGCCCTCCATCCTTCAGGCTCCTCCAGAGGCTCGTGAGAAAGAACGTAACGGTTCACGAGTTCATAAGCCTTGAGCTCCAGCTCACCCTCCTCCTCTACCTTCTGATCTCTCTCCTCATAGTCGTCCTGATGAGAAACCTCTGGATCTTCGGCTTGGTGACCGTCTTCATCTTCCTTGCCCTTAGGTACATGCTGGTCTCCAAAAGAGACTTCATAATAGGCTTTTCCGCCTACAGATTCTTTTACTGCGGGCTCTTCTTCATATCGGCCGGCGCCTTTGGGGGCTATCTGCTCCTGAGGGCTCACGTCAGGGGGGTCTACCACTATTACAGCTACCTTCTGACCACACTCGTTGCTGTGATAGCCTTCAGGCAGTACTTCCGCTCCCGTTATGGAAGAGACTACACCTACGGGATCGTGGAGGAGGTCAAAAACGACCTCATCAGGGTGTTTGTACACGATGACATAGGAGCCAATGTTAAGCCCGGTCACTACTGGGTCCCCGCGGTTCCGGATGCAGAGCCAGGGGGGATAGTCAAACTCCTTGTCGAGGAGAGGGCCATGAGGAGCTCTGTCCCGGTCAGGATCCTTGAGGTGCACCTAGATCAGTCCTCCCAGACCGAGACCGAGCCGAAGGAGGAAGCCGAGTAGAGGATCAGAAGATAGAGAGAGTGACAGGGCTCAGTGAGGTTTGTCTTTGCAAAGCCACTTCCTCGTTTTTTAATGGTTAGGGGCTCTACAGAAGGACAGACCGGGAAGATCGTCATTTCGTCAGCATTACGTTTAAAATCCCAGCCTAGGGCGAGGCAGGCCCTTTCGACAAGCATCCTGAATCCCTCCCATTCCTCGACTTCCATCATGTAGTATATCGTGTGCCCCAAAATATCACCATATATTGTAAAATCAAAACTTTAAAAAGTTTTTGGATTTAAAACCTGGGTTTGTAACGGGGAGGGAACTAAAGTTCGCCGCAGAGCCCTGCGAAGTTCCGGTAGATTTCCGCTCCGTGTTCAGTGTGAGCTACCTCCGGGTGGAACTGGACGCCGTAGATTGGGAGCTCTTCATGCTTCATGGCCTCAACAGGACAGGTCTCGCTCCTCGCGAGCAGTTTAAAGCCCGGAGGGAGCTCCTTAACCTCATCCATGTGGCTCTCCCAGACCCTCAGTCTCTTTGGTAGGCCCCTGAAAATGTCGTCCTCCTCAAGGATTTCAATCTCAACAAGGCTGTATTCAGCTTTGTCCCCGCGCCCGACCATCCCGCCGAAATACCTCGCTATGAGCTGATGTCCGAGGCAGATTCCCAAAATCGGAACGTTGAGCTCATCGTAGTGTTCCAGAATTGCCTCACAGTTCCCAGTCTTCTCTATATCGGGACCGCCGGAGAAGATTATTCCCTCCGGCTTCATCGCCTTGATCTCCTCCAGCGGCGTCGTGTTGGGGATTATCTTTGCATTAACGCCGAGGTACCTCAAAGTCCTCCAAATCCTGTGGACGTATTGGCCCCCGTTGTCCATTATGACTATCATTCACCCACCCCCAGGGATTTGAAAAACTCCTTAGACTCCTCAAGCAGATAAAAAGCTGACACACCGACCTCACGAGAGTTCTCAGCCATTCTGCGGTCGTTGGTTAATAGAACTGCATTCAACGTCTTGGCAGCTGCAATGTAATAGGAGTCAGCTGCGCGTGAGTGAATCTTGAAGGAAAGCTCAAGAGCCGTCTCAAAGAACTCGGACTCCCCAACGAGAGTTATGAAATCAAACACACCTAGGAACTTCCTGACGTTTTCCTCCGGCGTGAATCTTCTCAGGACGTTCACGAACTCAACTTGGCATATCCTTGGAGCGTAGAGCTCGTGATTCTTGATAGCGTCGAAAACCCTGAGCGCGAGTTCTCGCCTCATTTCGTCGTAGGTAGAAAAGGCATCGATGAGAAGCGACGCATCGAGGACGAACCTCAACGCTCTCTCACCTCTTCCAGCATTTGAAGGGGGTCTTTTTTGGGCCTCTTGATTCCTTCTGCTGTCCTAATGAACTCCGCTATATCCCTCGCGAT
>NZ_JALTCZ010000085.1 GCF_027008145.1 Thermococcus sp.
GAAAGAAGGCTCCATATGGAGAGTTCGCCGGAAGGAAGCTCAAGCTCAAGAGAAAGAAGTTCCGCTGGAGCGATATCCGCTACAAGAGAAGAGTCCTCCGCCTTAAGGAGAAGAGCGATCCCCTGGGAGGGGCCCCTCAGGCAAAAGGGATAGTCCTTGAGAAGATCGCGGTTGAGGCAAAGCAGCCCAACTCCGGAATGCGTAAGGCAGTCCGTGTCCAGCTCATCAAGAACGGGAAGGTCGTCACGGCCTTCACCCCGGGTGACGGTGCCATAAACCACATCGACGAGCACGACGAGGTAATAATCGAGGGAATCGGCGGTCCAAAGGGTGGTTCCGTAGGCGATATACCGGGTATCCGTTATAAGGTCGTCAAGGTCAACCGCGTTAGCCTCAAGGAGCTCGTCAAGGGAAGGAAGGAGAAGCCGAGGAGGTGAAGTGAATGGCCAAGGCACTCAACGAGCGCTTCTTCATCCCGAAGGAGATAAAGGTCATGGGACGGTGGAGCGTTGAGGACGTTACAGTCAACGACCCATCACTGAGGCCTTATATCGACCTTGAGCCGAGGATCCTTCCCCACAGCCACGGAAGGCACGCAAAGAAAGCCTTCGGCAAGGCCCAGGTTCACATCGTCGAGAGACTCATAAACAAGGTCATGAGGAGCGGTGCCAGCCACTACAAGGCCGGCGGTCACTTCATGAGGAGGGAGCACCGCTCGATCATGAGCAAGAAGATGAAGGCTTACGAGGTCGTTAAGGAGGCTTTCATGATCATCGAGAGGAGAACTAAGCAGAACCCGATACAGGTCCTCGTCAGGGCGATAGAGAACTCGTCCCCTAGGGAGGACACGACCACGATAGCCTTCGGTGGAATCCGCTACCACATGGCGGTTGATGTTTCTCCGCTCAGGAGGCTCGACATTGCCTTAAAGAACATCGCCCTTGGAGCGAGTATAAAGTGCTACCGCAACAAGACCACCTACGCCCAGGCTTTGGCCGAGGAGATAATCGCGGCTGCCAACGCCGACCCGAAGAGCTTCGCCTACAGCAAGAAGGAAGAAATAGAGAGGATTGCCCAGTCCTCACGCTGAGGGCTGGGAGGGTTTTCTCATTCCTCTCCACCATTTCCGCTTTTCTCAAAGTGCTCCAGCAGGAAGATTTTAGTGCTTTTATTGAGTTTGGGAGATAGCATGAAGGAGCGCAGATTTTAGGTCCTCGATGGTGAGAATGGAGGACTAAGAGGACTTCTGAAGTTCAATAAACCAGCTAGGGAAATTTTGCAGGAGCCTCGCGAGGAGGAAAGAGAACTGGAAGAACGGAAGCTTCACCTTCTTGGACTGGAATGAGCTCCAAGTTTGAGATGAGTGTTCATAATTCATTATTTCACGAACTCCACGTTCTCCATTCCCTCAAATTCTCTGTCTCCTGTGAGAAACTTCATCCCCATGCTCTTGGCTACAACATAGACAATCAATTAGGGAGAACTTTTTACCATTCTTCCGTTCTCTAGTCCTCATCTCTGAAGCTAAGACGTAATGGTGGGGATCTGGGAGGATAACGTTAACAGAGGCTCTTACTATCTCCAAAATCTTCCCGGCACTATCAACACCAAAATCCCGGACCAAGGCGTATGACAGCTCCAAGAGGTTAAACTCCGTCGTAAAAAGCATTTCAGCGGAATAGCTACTGTAGTTGGGTTGCCTTTCAGTATTTCGATCAGCGCGTATGTGTCGGCCAGATACTCAGCCATGAACTTCCCTCAACTCATCTTTTTACTTTCTGGGCATCCACGTTCCAGTCCCTCAGCATGCCAAATATCTCAATCCTCAGCTTAACCCTGGCTTTTTCGGGAATGTGGATCTTTTTTAGGGGTTTGAAGACGCCGTTCTCGTAAACGGCCTCCACAATTATCGCCATCTTCCCCCGAGGGACTTTTCATCGTGCTGGTATATTATTCCTTCGCCTCCATATATTACACCCTCCGGGAGGAGGGAAATGGGAAGCAGGGTAATTGAACTTGAGAAAAAAATTGAATGCAGGTAATGACATAGGCTTTATGGTCTTGATAATAATCGGGATTTTTGTGTTATTGTTCCTCCAGTTGCTTGCGTTTGATTTGCGCAACATCTCTCTCATGGGAGGGATGGTAATTTTTACAGGCTGGATTGTAATTCTTGCAGGCCCCACGTCGTTAATATACTCAGCGTATAAAGTCCAAGCTGACCCTCAGGAGTTCGTGGATGCCTATAAGAGGGACTACCCGCGGGAGAAGGAAATTGAGATTCTTGAACTAGCTTACAAAAAGGCTCATGAATACCAGAATGAAGCATTTAAAGATGCTCTATCCACGTGGTTGGGCTTCGGCTTTTATCTTGGGCTCATTGAGATAGGTCTATCCTCTAGTGGTTTGATAATAAAGAACGGGGCATATTTTTGGACAATTTTTGGCATAAGCTCGATAGCATCTTTCATTGGGTTTGTCTTGACTATTATTCCATACCTCCGCAAGCGCTCCATTGAAAAAGCCCTCTTGCAATCCAGCTCAAGAAGACCGACAAGGCAGAGCTTTCGATAAAGCTCTAATTCTATCTTTTTATCAAACTCCTCCCCACCATGCCCCCCGGCTTCTCCACCCCAAAGAACCTCAGAATCGTCGGTGCTATGTCCATGAGCGAGGCGTTTTCGAGGTCAGCATTCTCAAGCCCCCAAAGGATAAGCGGAACCTTCACCACTGGCTCGTTGTCGGAGCCGTGCATGCCCTTAACCCAGTGGCTGACACCTTTGATGCCTTTGCACATCCTGTGGGAGCAGAACCAGTAGCCGGGTTTTGCTGAAACTATAAGCTCACCGCTATTCGGGCTGTCTAAATGAGGAAGCTCCTCGCGGAAATAGACGGCTTTAACACCCGGCGCCCTTCTAAGAACTTCAAAAGCCTCCTCGGCACCACCCGGGTTTCTCAGGTAGACATGAACACCACCACCGGAGGAGACCCTCCTAACACCGATCCCGCTCTCCACGAGGAGCTTCCTCAGGTTCACCCAGGTGTGAACCTCTTCCTGCCCGTGGTCCGCGAAGATTATGAAGGCGTACTCCTCCCTAAGCCTCTCCCAGAGGGCTCTGACAGCGGTATCAACCATCTCAACGGCCTTTAAAGCCCCCTCGCTCCCCGGCCCGTGGTCATGGCTCATGCCGTCTATCGAGGCGAAGTGGATGAGGAGCAAATCGGGCTTGCACTCCCTGTAGATGTAGAGGGCTGAGTTGAGAACCCATACATCCTTCCTCCAGTCCCTGCCGTGCTTCCTGTAGAGCTCGTTGCTCGCAAAGAATGGAGGAAAAATCCTCATGTCAGTCCCGCTGAAGGGCGGCATCGTGTAACCGCTGACCGAGCCCGTCCTGACCCCTCTCCCGCGGAGGATGTCAACTATCGTTGGAGCCTTGATGACCCTGTGGGGGTTGAACGCTATCTCGTAGTCGTAGAAGTTGATCTTTCTATCCGTCAGCCTGTCGTAGTAGCCGTTCTCGACGACGCCGTGATCTCTGGGCCAGACTCCAGTCATGACGCTCGTGTGAACCAAATCCGTCAGCGTGGGAAATATTGAATCAACCACCGCAAGGGAACCGCTCTCGGCTAACTCGCTCAGGAAGGGCATGTGCTTGAGGTTGTAGATTCCATTGCCGTCGAGGCTTATGAGGGCCAGCTTCTTTCTCATGGTTCAAACCCCAAAAGCGAACATATCTTTTGATTTATCTCCTTTTTGAGAAGTGGCCCAATTTCTCCAAGCTCGCCGATAAGGATATCCCTATGGGCCTGTTCAATTAGAACGTCAGTTTTGGAGTTATAGTGCTCAACCCTTGAGGAGATAAAGGTGAGTGTAACGTCGTTTCTGTCTTCAAACAGCACAAGGGCGGGGCGAAGTTTAGTGCCCTTTAGGCTTGTAAATGGAAACGGCACGAGGACTATCTTCCCCTTCATCTGTATCTCACCTTGAGGTCTTCCTCTGAATATATGTCCGGTTCATTCTCAAGGAATTCCTTTAAGGATTCCTCCGAAAGCTTCATAATGGTGTAGCTCTCCTCCTGCTCAAGCAACTCGTTCAGGAGCTTCTCTATATGCTCAAGCTTCTCCTCGATCCTCATGAGTTCCCTAACAACGTCAGCCCCTTCCACGTTATCACCTCCAACCGGTGTCGGCCTGACGTGCAGTCATCACATTTCAGTGGGATGGAGCGCTCGTCATCCACCGCTTCTCTCTCTGTCTAAGCGGTATATATTCCTTCCGAGCCACTCGTCCAGCGTCTTCTGCCTCGCGAGATAACCGAGGACGTAGCTCCTTTCAAGGTACTTCTCGAATGGATGCTCAAGGCGTCTCCTAATCGCTTCCAGAGCCTCATTAAGGGTTTCAAAGCGACCTATTAAGTTTCCCATCGCCTTCTTGACGCCAAGCCTTATCTGCCACACGCCAACAGGGGCGTAGTACTCCGGCGTGACCTCGCGGAAGACCACCGTCCTCGCCTGCCTTCTCCTCCCGCGGAGCGCCTCCAGAACGCTCAAGCGGGCGGCGTGATATGCCCCAGCGGTTTCCTTGACGTACTCTCTCCTTCCCCGGAAGTCCTCGTAATCGTGGATCACGCTCGGCTCACTTGAACCGAAGAGCGAACCCTTGAGCCAGACCTCCAAGAGCTCGAAGGCGTAAATTTCGGGCATCAGCAGGACTGCGTAGCGATTCCCGAGGAAGCGGTAGAAGTAGACCTCGTAGTCGTTGATGAGCTGGTAGTGGAGAATTTCTCTCCTGAGGTTCTTCCCTATCGTGTCCTGGACGGCTGTGATGCTCCACCTAGTAGGGACGAGCCTCTCCTCAACCCCGAGCAGCCCGGCGGAGAGGAGCCTCATGATGTAGTACTCGTCAAAGCCCCAGTTGTAGAGCCTCATTATTGCTTCCTCGGCCTTGAGCTCGTCGCTCACAACGTAATCAGTTTTCCTCGGTATTCTCGGGTTCTCCGTCAGCTCGAAGTCCAGCAGTTCAGCCTTCGGACCGAGTGGTGGTGCGAACTCGCTCGGGATGACCTTGAGGACGGGTCTTTTCTTCAGCAAGACCTCGCTGTCAACAGGCTTAACGCTCATCGCCAGCTCCTGAACCTCACCCAGAATCCTACCACTCTTCCTCACGCTCACATCGGCTTTGACCTCACCCATCACCAAAAGCGAGCGGTAGTAGAGGATGTCCCTTATCGTCTTGTCCTCCCATCTCAGCGGGTTGTCAAGGTAGTCCGTCTTTCCCTCGATGGGAGGGACGAGGGGGCCTACCCTGACCTTCGGGTAGCCGTATTCGCCTACGAAGACACTCGGAGGAGAAGAGCCAAAGATGTGCCTCTTATTCAGTCTTTGCTCCACGCTACGGGCTACCCTAAACCTTTCGAGGATCGGACAGGTTGGCCTCCCACATAGGAGCTTCCTACCCTTGCAGATCGCGCAGAGTTTTGAGTTGAACAGCTCCGTCATCATGAAAAACTGTGCCATTGAAGTTTAAAACCTTCCCTTGGCACGATAATTGTTCCATTTAACATCTAAGATAATGCATATTAGCGTGTTTTCATAAACGTTTATATACTCCAATGTACTTATATGTTCCGAGGTGTTTTTATGTACGGCAACTGGGGAAAGTTTCTGCGCGTAAACCTCTCCACCGGAGAGATAAAAGTAGAGGAATACGACGAGGAGCTGGCCAAGAAGTGGCTTGGGAGCAGAGGGCTGGCCATCTACTTCCTCCTGAGGGATATGGATCCAAAGGTTGACCCGCTGAGTCCTGAAAACATGCTGATAATTACGCCCGGCCCGCTGAGCGGAACGAGCGCGCCAACCGGTGGAAGGTACAACGTCGTCACGAAGAGCCCACAGACTGGGTTTATAACAATGTCCAATTCCGGCGGCTACTTTGGGGCCGAGCTGAAGTTCGCCGGCTGGGATGGGATAATAGTTGAGGGCAAAGCCGACAGCCCGGTTTACATCTACATAAAGGACGACAACGTCGAGATTAGAGACGCTTCTCACCTCTGGGGTAAGCGGGTGAGCGAAACCGAGGAGGCCATAAAGAAGGAAATAGGGAGCAAGAAGCTCCACATAGCGAGCATCGGGCCAGCCGGTGAGAACCTCGTCAAGTTCGCCGCGGTCATAAACGACGGCCACAGAGCAGCCGGAAGGGCAGGTGTTGGAGCGGTCATGGGGAGCAAGAACCTCAAGGCGATAGCCGTTGAGGGGAGCAAGCACGTCCCGATAGCGGACAGGCAGAAGTTCATGCTCGTAGTCAGGGAAAAGATAAACAAGCTGAGGAACGACCCGGTCGCAGGAGGAGGCCTTCCAAAGTACGGTACCGCCGTTCTGGTCAACATAATAAACGAAAACGGTCTGTACCCGACCAGAAACTTCCAGACCGGTGTTTTTGAGCTCGCTTACGAACAGAGCGGTGAGGCCATGGCGGCCAAGTACCTCATAAGGAACCAGCCGTGCTACGCCTGTCCGATAGGTTGCGGCAGGGTGAACAGGCTTCCAACCGTCGGAGTTACCGAAGGACCGGAGTATGAAAGTATATGGGCACTCGGGGCCAACCTCGGCATAAATGACCTCGCGAGCATAATCGAGGCCAACCACATGTGCGATGACTTTGGTCTCGACACAATCTCAACCGGTGGAACGCTCGCCACAGCCATGGAGCTCTGGGAGAAGGGCCTCCTCAAGCCCGAGGACGTTGGGGAGGATGCTCCACCCTTCAGGTTCGGCAATACAGAGGTTCTCCACTACTACATCGAAAAGCTCGTCTACAGAGAGGGCTTTGGAGACGTTCTGGCTGAGGGAGGCTACCGCCTGGCCGAGAAGTTCAACGGCGTTGACTACTTCATGGGGGTCAAGAAGCTTGAGCTTCCAGCTTATGACCCACGTGGAGCTGAAGGCCACGGTCTCGGCTATGCAACCAACAACCGCGGTGGTTGCCACATAAAGAACTACATGATAAGCCCCGAGATCCTTGGCTACCCGTACAAGATGGATCCGCACGACATAAGCGACGACAAGATAAAGATGCTCCTGCTCTTCCAGCATCTGAGTGCGGTCATAGACGCTGCCGGCCTCTGCCTCTTCACGACCTTCGGTCTCGGAGCGGACGACTTCCGCGATATGCTGAACGCGGCCCTCGGCTGGGACTTCTCAACCGACGACTACCTCAAGATAGGCGAACGCATCTGGAACGCCGAGAGGATCTTCAACCTGAAGGCCGGGCTCATCCCGGAGAGGGATGACACCCTGCCCAAGCGCTTCCTTGAGGAGCCGATGCCTGAGGGACCAAACAAGGGACACGTTGTAAGGCTCAAGGAGATGCTGCCGAGGTACTACAAGATGCGCGGCTGGACCGAAGACGGAAGGGTTCCGAAGGAGAAAGCTGAAGAGCTCGGCATAGCCGAGTTCCTCTGATTCTGTTTTCATCATCTTTGTCCAGTAACTCTTTTATGCCCCTTTGAGAAGAGCCCGGCTTAAGGTGATCCACGTGCTCGTCAAGTTCTTCGCAACCCTCATCGAGTTTACAGGTAAAAGAAGACTTGAAATCCACGGGCCTAAAACCGTTGGAGAACTCCTGGACAGGCTCGATGAGACCTTCCCCGGTTTCAAGGAACAGCTTGAGAAGGGCTACATAATCCTTGTGAACGGGAAGAACATCGAGCACCTCCAGGGTTTTGATACCCCCCTCTCAGACGACGACACGGTGAGCATATTCCCCCCGGCCGGAGGCGGTTGAGATGAGCATAAAGTTTAGTCCAAAGGAGTACACCTTCTCCCTCTGGGACGGAAAGGTCATAGTGAAGCCGAAGCTCGACATGAAGTACCTCTACATCGAGGTCACCAGCAGGTGCAACCTCAAGTGCGAGATGTGCTTTAAGCAGTACTGGGAGGACAAAGAGGGGGACATGGACTGGGAACTCTTCCTCAAGATCCTCGACGACGCGGAGGAGTTCCCGGAGCTGAGGATGATCTACCTCGGTGGCATCGGCGAGCCGACCGTTCACCCGCGCTTCATGGATATGGTGAGGGAGGTCAAAAAGCGGGGCTTCGCCCTTGGGATGAGCAGCAACGGAACCCTAATGACCGACGACATGCTACGCGAGTTCGCAAAGCTCGGCGTCGAGCTGATATACTTCTCCATGGACACGGTTCCAACCGCACAAAACGCCATAACCCTCGGCCACATCGCCGCGGCCGCAACCGCTGATAGGATACGCAGGCTTGTGAAGTACCGCGAGGAGTACGGAACACACAGGCCGAGTATCGGCGTTGAGGTCGTCGTCACCAAGGAGAACTACAAAGAACTCCCTGACTTGGCCAAGTTCCTCCTCGACCTCGGAGTGGATGCGATGCTGGTTTCAAACCTACTCCCTCTGACTCCAGAACAGGTCAATGACATAGTCTACGACGGGAGCGTTGATATGACGCCCATAGTGGACGAGCTGTACAAAATAGCCCACAATGGGCTCTACATAAAGCTACCCAAGTTCGAGCTTAAAACAGAGAGGCAGTGCGACTTCGACGAGAACAACGTTGCCGTTGTTCGCTGGGATGGGGAGGTCGCTCCATGCTACCGCTTTCTGCACACCTACAAGGAATACATCTTCGGAAGGGAGAAACAGGTCAACGCCTACTCCTTCGGCAACGTTAGGGAGAAGAGCCTAGCCGAGATATGGACGAGCGAGAAGTACACCTGGTTCCGCTTCACCATGAAGAACTACATGTACCCCTCATGCACAGACTGCGACCTTAGAGACGCCTGCGACTTCGTCAAAACGACCGACATAGATTGCTGGGGCAACGAGCCGAGCTGTGCAGACTGCCTCTGGTCGAGGAGGATAGTTCAGTGCCCAATTCCGCAGTACATGTTCGGGAAGTTCTTCTGAGATTCCAAAAAGCTTAAAAACCCCCTACAGCTCATATACCTCGGGCGTGCCGCGGTAGCCTAGCCTGGTAGGGCGCCGGCCTGCTAAGCCGGTGGGCGGTGCCCACCGGGGTTCAAATCCCCGCCGCGGCGCCATACTTTCTATGGGTCAATGCCGGGATAGCCTAGAGGCGAGGCGAGGGACTGCAGATCCCTTCCACCCGGGTTCAAATCCCGGTCCCGGCTCCACAACAAACTTTTGCAGGGCAAAAGTTTGATCAAAAGTTGGTGATTTTTGGGTGCTCCTTTGAGAGGGTTTGCCTTTTTGAGTGTAGTTTTTAGGTTTGGAGTTCATAATTGAGGGGGTTTGTTCTTTTTTGCACTCCAGAGAAGCGCTTTAAGCGCTTCGACCAGAGGAATTTATAAGGGGGGTAGAGATATGCCTTTCGGTGGTTGCGATGATCAGGGTCAAAGTTCTCGGCAGGGGCATAGAGAAGGAAATCGAGTGGAAGAAGGGCATGGCAGTTGCAGATGTCCTCAGGGAGGTCGGCTTCAACACGGAGAGCGCCATAGCAAAGCTCAACGGCAAAGTTGCCCTGGAAGATGAAAGGGTAGAGGACGGGGACTACATCGAGGTCATCCCCGTTGTCTCGGGCGGAGGAGGATTTAACTACCAAGCCTCTTCCTCATGAAGGCCTCAAATCTATTCATGGCCTCCTCAAGTATCTCCACCGGCGGGAGGAAAACTATCCTGAAGTGCCAGTCCCCTGCCCTTCCGAAGCCGGAGCCGTGAACGAAGAGCACATGCGCCTCGTGAAGAACATCGAGAACAAACTCCTTGTCATTTTTCCACCTTGAGCGCTCCTCTATCCTCGGGAAGATATAGAAGGCCCCCTGTGGCTTTTGGGTGCTCACTCCGGGAATCTCAGTGAGGCGCCTGTAGATATAGTCCCTTCTCTCGCGGAGCTTCTTCATGTATTTCTTCAGGTAGTCCATCGGGCCAGTTAAACCTGCTATCGCCGCGAATTGAGCGGGCGTGTTCGGGCATATCCTTATCCTCATCAGCTTGTCTATGGCCTTTCTGACCTCGGAGAGCTTCCCCTCAGGGTCAACGTAGTAGAAGTAGCCAAGGCGCCAGCCAGTTGCGAAGTAGACCTTTGAGAGACCGTTCATGACTATCACCGGTACGTCCTTGGTAAGCGAGCCAGGCGAGACGTGCTTTCCTTCGTAGGTCATGAGGTCGTATATCTCGTCGCTTATGACAGGGAGATCGTACTCTCCAGCCAAGTCAAGGATTGCCTTGACAGTCTTCTTCTCGTAGAGGGCTCCAGTTGGGTTGTTGGGATTTATCACAGCTATGGCCTTCGTCCTCTCGTCTATCAGCTCCCTCATATCATCGAGGTCGGGCTGCCAGCCATTCTCCTCGATAGTCATGTACTCCCTCGGCTCCCCCTCATAGAACTTGACGAGGCCGGTATAAGGTGGATAACTGGGGCTCGGGACGAGGATGTTGTCGCCCGGATCAAGGAGGCCACCGAATATGAGCTGAAGGGCCTCGGTGACTGCGGCCGTGATCCTAACGTCTTCAGATGTTATCTCAACACCGTTCTTTCGTTTCTCGCGCTTCACTACCGCCTCCCTCATCTCTGGAAGACCCTCACTGGGCCCATAGTAATTGTGCCCCTCCCTTATGGCCCGGCAGTAGGCCTCTTTCATATGCTCTGGAGGCTGGAAGTCGTATTTACCGGGGTCGCCTATGTTGAGGCGGATGACCTTTATCCCCTTCTTCTCAAGCTCCCTCGCGGGGAGAACAACATCCCTTATGGCGTACTCAACACCCATGGCCCTGTTTGATGGCCGAATCATAGACATCACCAGGCTAAGATTGCACGTTCCCAATAAAAACCTTGGCAAAGGCCGAAGGGACAACATCGGGAAACGTTTAAAACATCCCGGTCAAACCCCATCGGGCGATGAAGAATAGCAAGCATGCTGAGCGGTGATGACGTGAACACCCTCAGAGCCCCTCGATACTTTTATTAAGCTGAAGGACAGCCTATGAACATGAACATCTTCATACCGCTTATCTTCGGGGTCGTTCTTGGCTACGCCCTTAAAAACCGGGGGAAACAACCCAATCTGGAGAGACTAACAGGCCTCGCCCTGCTATTGATGATATTCTTCCTTGGGGTGAAGACGGGAAAAGTGAAAATCAACGGGATCTGGCTACTCGGCACTTCAATTCTCTTCGCCCTCTTAACTGCTGGAGGAAGCCTTCTGCTGGCCCTGGGGGTGAGGGGATGAGGTTCCTCTACCTTGTGCTCGCTTCCCTAACTGCCGGTTTCCTCGTCGGGCGCTTCTACTCCCCTGATTTCGGAAACGCCTACGAGATAATGCTGTACATCATGATCTTCTTAATAGGGGTTGACTTGGGCCTTAACTTCAGAGTTGGAGAGCTAAGAAAGATGGATAGAAAGGCCCTGACACTGCCCGTTAAAACTCTCGTTGGTTCCATCCTCGGCGGTCTGGGGGTCGCGCTCCTCCTCAGCATCGAGCCAAAATGGGGGGTGGTCATAGGGGCCGGGTGCGGCTGGTATTCCCTGACGGGCCCACTTATAGCCCAGTATTCGGCAGTCTACGGGGCCGTCGGGTTCCTTGGAAACCTCTTCAGGGAAGTCCTCACCATTATCATCTACCCCGTGATAATCCGCTGGGTGTCCCCTGAGGATGCCGTCTCCATAGGTGGAGCGACAACGATGGACACAACACTGCCGATAATAAGCAGGTTTGGGGGGAGGGATGTGGCACTGCTGACCTTCGTCCACGGCTTCATCCTTACTTCCATTGAGCCCTTCCTCCTGCCCCTGATTCTGAGCCTTTAGTCATCTTCTTGAGCAGGCCTTTGAGAAAGGCCTCGTGCTGCTCCTCGTTCCTCAGGAGTTCCCTCGCAACCTCTCTGACGACCGGGTGGAAGGCCCTCTTAGACAGCTCCCCGTAAAGGGACTTCATTATCTCCACCAGCTCGACGTATTCCCTTATTGTCTCGGCCACCTTCTTTCCCTCGGGAACCATTATCTCGGTAGGCATCTCCTTGAGGAACTACTCGACAACCTCCCCTGGGGGAACCCTGGCATCTATCGGACCGAAGCCGAGCGGCATTACAATCGTAGGAACACCAGGGATTAGAACCATCTCCTCCGGCCCTTCCCTGAAGTGCTCTCCTAGGAGTTCCTTCGCTTCTCTGTGGGCCTTTCAAGGGCCTCCATCAGGTGCCCGTGGAATGTTGTATCAACGGCCATCCTGAGGGCAACCCTTTGAGGTCAGCGTATTCAGGCTCCTCAATCATCTTCAGAATCTTTTTGTACTCCCGTTCGCCTTCGCTTCAACTTTCCGGGCCTCTTTGACGACCTCCACCATCCTCACCCCTCCCCCGACTTTTAATAACCTTTTGTTTTTAAAAATTTTGCCCGGCAAAAAGCTTTTTAAACGTGCGGTCAACTCGAAACCCGGAGCTGTCACTGGCTCATGGCTCGGGGGTATCCGGAGAAAGGAACCCACCGGGCCTCTCGCCGGAGGTGAGCGAGAATGAAATACCCGAAGCAGATAAGGACGTACTGTCCGTTTTGCAAGAGGCACACGATCCACAAAGTCGAGAAGGTCAAGAAGAAGCCAAGAAGCGAGCTCAGCCAGGGTCAGAGACGTTTCAGGAGAATAATGAAGGGTTACCGCGGTTTCCCGAGGCCCAACCCGGCTGGCAGGGAAAAGCCCGTCAAAAAGCTCGACCTCCGCTTTAGGTGCACCGTCTGCGGTAAGGCCCACACGAGGGGAAAGGGGTTCCGCGTTAAGAAGTTCGAGCTGGTGGAGGTGTGAGTATGGCCATCCCGAAGAACCTCATACCAATGCCACGCTCAAGGTTCCTCAGAGTCAAGTGCATTGACTGCGGAAACGAGCAGATTGTCTTCAGTCATCCTGCCACCACCGTTCGCTGTCTCGTCTGCGGTGCCACGCTGGTAGAACCGACCGGCGGAAAGGGCATCATAAAGGCGAAGATACTCGAGGTTCTCGAGTGAACCTTTTCTTTTCTCGCCAAACTTTTAAAAACCTCTTCTCTTAAACTCTCCCGGTGTAAAAAGTTTTGAGGTGGTTGAAATGCCAAGAAAGGCCAAAGAGTACCCCGAAGAGGGAGAGTTCGTCATAGCGACCGTCAAGAACATTCATCCATACGGTGCTTTCCTCAAGCTTGATGAGTACCCCGGAAAAGAGGGGTTCATGCACATAAGCGAGGTCGCCCCCACATGGGTCAAGAACATAAGGGACTACCTAAAAGAGGGGCAGAAGGTAGTTGCCAAGGTCATCCGCGTTGACCCCAGTAAAGGTCACATAGACCTCAGCCTGAAGCGCGTCAACCAGCAGCAGAGGAAGGCCAAGCTCCAGGAGTACAAGCGTGCCCAGAAGGCCGAGAACCTCCTCAAGATGGCCTCGGAGAAACTTGGGAAGGACTTTGAGACGGCTTGGAGGGAGGTATGGGTTCCGCTCGAAGAGGAATATGGAGAAGTCTATTCGGCCTTTGAAGATGCAGCGCAGAACGGAATTGAGGTTCTGAAGGGCCTTATCCCCGATGAGTGGCTCAATGTGCTCAAACCGATTATCGAAGCCTACGTTGAGATTCCAACGGTTACAATCGATGCAGAGTTCGAGATAACCGTTCCAAAGCCGAACGGTATCAAGATAATCAAGGAGGCCCTGATAAGGGCTAGAGACAAGGCCAACGAGGAGAAGGACATCGAGGTCAAGTTCACTTATCAGGGGGCGCCAAGATACAGGATAGACATAACCGCCCCGGATTACTACAAGGCCGAGGAAGTCCTTGAAGACATAGCCGGGGAGATACTTAGGGTGATCAAGGAAGCCGGCGGAGAGGCGACCCTCATAAGGAAAGAGAGACGCATCAAGAAGATAAAGAGGAGGTAAAGATGAGGTTCCGGATAAGGAAGTGTCCGGTCTGCGGACGCTACACCTTGAAAGAGACCTGCCCTGTCTGCGGGGCCAAGACCAAGGTGGCCCACCCCCCGCGCTTCTCGCCTGAGGATCCCTACGGGGAGTACAGACGCAGGCTGAAGCGCGAGATGCTCGGAATAACCAAGACAAGGTGAGGGAAGATGAGGGAGAGTATGATTTACGTCCTTGAGAGGCCCGAGCTTAGGGACCCCATCTTCATCGAGGGGCTCCCAGGGATAGGGCTCGTTGGCAAGCTTGCCGCCGAACACCTGATACAGGAACTCAACGCCGTAAAGTTCGCGGAGCTCTACTCACCGCATTTCATGCATCAGGTTCTCATCAAGAGGAACTCCATAGTTGAGCCCATGAAAAACGAGTTCTACTACTGGCGGAACCCCGATAAGGAGGGAAGGGACATAATCATAATCACCGGCGACCAGCAGGTGGCCCCTACGGACAGCCCCGGCCACTACGAGGTCGTTGGCAAAATGCTCGACTTCATCCAGGAGCTTGGAGCAAAGGAGATCATCACGATGGGCGGCTACCAAGTGCCGGAGCTTAAGGGCGAACCGAGGGTTCTTGCAGCAGTCACCCATGAGAAGCTCATAGGCTACTACAAAGCCAAACTTGAGGGCTGTAAAACAGAGGTCATCTGGAGGGAAGATGAAGGCGGAGCCATAGTGGGCGCAGCCGGCCTCCTCCTCGGCATGGGGAAGCTCCGCTCAATGTTCGGGATAAGCCTCCTCGGAGAGAGCCTCGGCTACATCGTTGACGCAAAGGCCGCCAAGGCCGTCCTCTCGGCGGTGACCAAGATACTCGGCATAAAAGTTGACATGACGGCACTGGAGGAGCGCGCAAAGGAGACGGAAGAGATACTCCGGAAGGTTCAGGAGATGCAGAGGGCGATGCTCGAACAGCAGATGCCTCCAGCTCACGAAGAAGAGGACAGGGGGTATCTCTGAGCTTTTCTCTTTCTCCCTCAACAAAAGGTTGATAACATCAATGTACCAAAAGCGTTAAAAGGATGCTACTATTCTATAAATTGATAATACCAGTTGGGGGTGGTGTTGTTGCATATTCCTGACGGGTATCTGGGCCCGTATACCTGTGCGTTTTTCTATTTGATTATGATACCAATATGGTACAGGGCTTTCAGGTGGCTCAAGAACCTCAGGCCAAACCAGGTGCCCCTCCTTGGAGTACTAACGGCCTTTTCGTTTCTGGTGATGATGTACAACATGCCCGTTCCCGGAGGAACAACTGCCCACATAGTCGGCGGAACGATAATAGCAATACTCGTAAGCCCCTGGGCGGCCACCGTTTCGCTGACGGTAGTGCTCCTGATACAGGCCCTCTTCTTCGGGGATGGAGGGATAACAACCTATGCAGCGAACGTCTTCAACATGGGTGTTGTCTTGCCCTTCGTTGGTTATTATACCTATCGCTTCTTCACCCAAAAGATCCGGGTCAACGAAATAGTTTCATCCGGGATAGGAGCCTACATTGGCATAGTAACCGCGGCCACTATGGCCGGGATTGAGCTCGGAATCCAGCCGTACATCCAACCGGGTTACTGCCCTTATACGCTAAGCGTTTCGGTTCCGGCAATGGCGATAGCACACCTCATCACAGCCGGTCCAGCGGCCGCAGTTGTCACAGGGGCAGTGATCTGGTATGTTAAGAAGAGCAGACCCGACCTCTTCGCCATGAGAACAATAACCAAGGTGAGGTGGTGAGGATATGGACAGGGTCACTAAAACGTTGCTCGCAATTGTTGGGGTTATGATAATCCTCTCGCCAATAGGGATCCTCCTCGTCTGGAACTACAATGGCGCATGGGGCGAATGGGACGTTAAGACCATCGAAGGAATGGTCGGTCACAGGCTCCCGGGAATGGAAAAGCTCTCCGAAGTCTGGAACCACGCAGTCCTTCCGGACTACAATGTCCCAGGCTGGGAGGACAAGCTGCACGCCTCGATTGGATACATAATCTCAGCAGTGGTAGGAACTGCCCTCGTTTTCGTGATCTACTACGCCCTCGTGAAGTTTACCACCGGAGGTGGCGCCTCCACCTAAATTTTTACTTTTGGTGATGACGATGGGATTTATTGAGGACACTGCCAGGGAGGTTCTGGAGTTCACGACGGAGGCAGTGTTTTCAGAGAGGTATGCCCGGAAAGACGGCCTCCTGCAGAAGCTTGATCCGAGGCTTAAAATCGTCTCCCTTATCCTTCTGGTAGCAACAGTAGTTTCTCTTCAGGACATTAGGGTCATAGGGGCCTTCTATCTCCTCGCACTGGCCCTGGCGGTTCTCTCAAAGCTCCCCACCACCGAGTTCACCAAAAGGGTCTGGGTGTTCATCCCGATTTTTACAGGAGTAATCGCCATTCCCTCAATTTTCATGCTTCCGGGAGAGACAGCTTTTAAAATTCTCGACATTAGGGCGACGTGGGAGGGGATTCGCTGGGCGACTCTCTTCACGCTGAGGGTTGCGACGACAGTTTCCTATGCGGTACTATTCACGATGACAAGCAGGTGGAACGAGATGGTGTCTGCGCTGGCGTCTTTCAGGGTTCCCGATATGGTCATAACGATAACGACCCTCACCTACCGCTACGTTTTCCTCTTGGCGAAGCTCCTCCTCGATGCGATGCATGCGAGGCGCGCGAGACTTGTGGGAGAGCTCGGCATGATGGAGAGCTGGAGAGAAGCTGGAAAGCACATAGGGGCGACGTTCATCAAGGCAAACACCCTTGGGGAAGAACTGTACTACGCCATGCTCTCCAGGGGATACGTCAACGAGGTCCAGCCTCTGGGGGAGTTCAGGTTTGACAATTTAGACTACGCCTTCTCCGCACTGACAGCGTTAATAGTCATCCTCGCGGTGGCCTTCACGAGGGGGTTGCTATGAAGGTCTACGAGCTTAGAAACGTCTCGTACCGATATCCGACAGGGGAATGGGCATTAAGAGGAATAAACATGGAAGTTAAGAAGGGAGAGACCCTTGCGATAGTCGGCCCCAACGGGGCTGGCAAAACGACCCTTCTCAAGCTCATGGATGCCCTCCTGATGCCAACCGAGGGGGAGATACTCTTCGAGGGAATGCCAATAACAGAGGAAACCCTGACCGACCGCGAGTTTCGGCGGAAAGTTGGCTTCCTCTTCCAGAGCCCGGACGTCATGCTCTTCAGTGCAACCGTTCTGGAGGATGTTGCCTTCGGTCCCGTTCACCTGTGGGGGAAGGAAGAAGGTCTGAGTAGGGCCAGGGAAGAGCTAAGAAAACTCGGCATTGAAGGTCTGGCCGAGAGACACCCATACAGCTTGAGTGGAGGGGAGAAAAAGAAGGCCTCAATAGCCTGCGTGACGAGCATGGAGCCAGAGGTTCTTCTCCTTGACGAGCCGACGAGGGATTTGGATCTGAAGAACAGGAACTTCATGCTCGAAATGATAAGAGGATGGAAGGCTGAAAAAAGAACGGTCGTCGTAGTGACCCATGACCTCAGGCTCATCCGCCTGGCGGACAGAACCTATGTTGTCAATGAAGGGATCCTCTTCGAGGGAACTCCAAGGGAGCTGTTCTCAAGGCCGGAGCTGATAGAAAAGACGAACCTCGACGTCCCGGAGATAGTCAGGCTATTCCACATGCTCGGACTGAAAGAGGTGCCGATGAGCGTCGAGGAGGCCGTTGAGATATTGAGAAGAAAAGAATTCAGGCCCTGAGGGCCTCCTCCAAGAGCTCAAGTCCCAGGTTGAGGTACTCACTAGCCTTCTCCTCGCTTTTAGCTTCGCTGAAGACCCTTATTATCGGCTCCGTTCCGCTCGCCCTCACGAGAACCCAACCATCGTCAAAGATTATCTTCGCCCCATCGGTCGTGTTCATCTTATATCTCCTTGCCTTAGCGAGCTCCGCGACCTTGGCCACTACAGCCTTTCTATCTCCCTCAACCCTCCTCTTCGTCTTGAACTGGTAGTACTTTGGCAGCTCATCTATCAGCTCGCTGAACTTCTTACCACTCTTGGCAAAGATTTCGGCTATTTTAGCGGTCGTCATTGCCCCATCCCTGCCAAGGACGAAGTCCGGGAAGATGACACCGCCGTTTTCCTCCCCGCCTATAGTTCCGTTGTGCTCAATAAGGGCGCGGGCGACTATCAAATCGCCGACCTTGGTGCGCATTACCTTCGCGTTGTTCCTCTTCGCTATGTCGTCGAGGAGGTTTGAGGTAGCAACCGTGGTAACGAGGAGTCCGCCTCCCTTCTCCCTTAGCACGGTGTCTGCAACGAGGGCGAAGGTCTTGTCGCCCTGGATGAAGCGACCGTTTTCGTCTATGAAGACGGCCCTGTCGGCGTCTCCGTCCTGGGCAACACCGAAGTCAGCACCGAGAGCCTTGACGATCCTCATGAGCTCCCACAGGTTCTCTTCCGTCGGTTCGGGGTTTCTTGCTGGAAAGTGCCCGTCCGGATGGGCGTTCACCGAGACGACCTTGCAGCCGAGCTCGCGGAGGAGGTATGGAAGTGTCAAACTACCGGCGCCGTTTGAAGGGTCAACGACAACAAAGGGCCTTCTCTTTTTGATCGCCTCAACGTCCACCCTCCTCTTTATCGCCTCAATGTAGGGCTTTACGATGTTCTCCTCACGGACTTCGCCGATTTCATCCCATCTGGCCCTATCAAAGCCTTCGTTGAAGAATATATCCTCAACAACAGCCTCCCTCTCCTTTTTAAGGCCCATGCCGTTCGGCTCAAGGAGCTTTATGCCGTTGTACTCCGGAGGGTTGTGACTGGCAGTTATAACCGCTCCGCCGTCGGCCTTGAAGTGGTCGGTAGCCCACTGGATCGCTGGAGTTGGCGCGATTCCAACGTCTGTGACGTCGCAACCGACACTGAGAAGGCCACTTATCAGGGCGTCCTTTAGCATCTCACCGCTAACCCTAGTGTCCCTTCCAACCACGACGAGCGGTTTTTTCTTTCCCTCCTTCTTGAGCATCGTTCCGAAGGCCATGCCCACCTTGAGGGCAAACTCCGGTGTTATCTTCTCGTTCGCTATACCACGAACCCCAAAGGTTCCAAAGAGCCTTCCCATTTCTATCACCCCTTCGTCATGCCATTACACTTGCAAAGTTCAGTATGGTAAGAATGAATATGTAGAGGCCGTAGATAAAGGCCCCTGCCTGGAGGAGAGCTACCAAGATTTTCAGGGGCTTGAGCCTACCCGAGAGCAGCGGGACAGGGAGGCCGACTAAAACCGCGGCGAACAGGTAGATGACCGCATTCTTGATGGCGGTGTAGTTGATGGGTATGTTGACCCCAGGGTACTTGAAGGTGACCTCCTGGCCGTTCACGGTAAAGGTGAAGTCAGCGTTCTGCAAGCCAACGACGAGCACGTAAGCCATTATGAGGACAAAGAGCAGTGTCGGGAGCAGGCTAAGGGAGAGGGATGAAACAGAAGAGCTGAACCTCTCCCAAGAGTCAGCACAGTTCTCCTTAGCCATGATACCACCTCATTTTCTTCCAAAGTCATCCTCAAACCGGACTATGTCGTCTTCACCGAGGTACTCACCTATCTGGGTTTCTATAACCTCTAAAACAACTTTTCCGGGATTTTCAAGCCTGTGAACTGTGCCGGCCGGTATGAATGTGCTCTCCCCCGGCCTGAGGAGGATCTCTCTGTCGTCAACACGAACCTTTGCAGTCCCCCTGACCACTACCCAGTGCTCGCTCCTGTGGTAGTGCATCTGGAGGGAAAGCTTTTTGCCGGGCAGGACAGTGAGACGCTTTATCTTGTAGCGCTCGCCCTCCTCAAGGAGGGTGTAGCTGCCCCATGGCCTGTAAGCGGTTCTATGAACCACGGCCCTCTCATCGTTCTTCTCCCTGAGAACCTTATATATTTCCTTTACCTTCTGGCTTTCACCCTTCTTCGCCACGAGAAGGGCATCGTCGGTGTCTATTATGATGAGGTCTTCAACGCCTACCGTCGCTGTGAGACGCTCGGCCATTATGAGGTTGTTCTTCGAGGTTATACCGATGTGATAGGCGTTTTTACTCGTTATCCTTATGGCGTTCCCCTCGTCGTCCTTCTCAAGAACCTCGTATATCGCGTCAAAACTGCCGAGGTCGTTCCAGTAGGTGTTAAGGGGGACTACCGCTGCCTTATCTGTTTTCTCCATGACACCGTAGTCGATACTCCTATCCGGGGCGAGCTCGTAGGCACTCTCTATGTCATCCTCCTCGAAGGCCTTCACGAGCTCTGGCGCGTGCTTCTCTGCCTCCCCAAGGAAGAGAGAGCTTGAGAAGGCGAACATCCCGCTGTTCCAGTAGTAACCGCTCTCAACGTATTTTTTAGCGGTCTCAATGTCGGGCTTCTCCTTGAACTCGGCCACGGTGTAGCCAAGAAGGACTTCCCCCTCCTTGATGGCCTCGTCCGGCTTTATGTAGCCGTAGCCCGTGTGTGGCTTTGTCGGCTTTATGCCAAAGGTCACGAGGTACTCCTTGGCGAGCTTCTCTGCTCTGCTGAAGGCCCTCTTGTAGGCCTCGTTCACCTCAATCATGTGGTCGCTCGGCAGCACCGCAACGATCGAGTCCCCGAAGACTTCGTCTATCGTCTTCACTCCCCAGTAAATGGCCGGGAGGGTGTTCTTCCCGACCGGCTCAAGGAGGATGTTCCCCGCTGGAAGCTCGACGCCGAGCTCCCTGAGATCGTCGAGGATTCTGAAGCGGTACTCTCTGTTGGTGACAACGAATATCTCGTTGGGTTTTGAGAACATCAGGGCCCTCTCAACCGTCTTCTGGAAGAGACTCTCCTCGTCGAGGAAGCGGACGAACTGCTTCGGCATCAGCTCCCTGCTGAGGGGCCACAGCCGGGTTCCCTTTCCACCGGCCAGAATCAGCGTCTTCATAGCAACCACCCGAATAGATTACACTACGGCATACTCTATCACGTCTGCTTTTAACTTTTTTAGTGCAAAAAGGAAAAATCAGTGGAGGGCGAACTCGCCAACGAAGGCGGAACTTGAGATCGTGTCCCCGATTCCAACAGTTGATTTCGGCTTCATCACTATCTTCGTTGGAATGAAGGCGAGCTGGTAGCCGTTGACTTCTGCTATGCCGTTCTTCATTCCGTATTCCTTTACCAGAGCATCCTCGACCGGTTTGGCCTTCTCGTTCACTGGAACATCCATGGCCCTAATCACGTCATCTATCGAGCGGACGTCGCCGAGCTTCGCCTTTGCGGCAGCGGCCAGAGCCGAGAAGAGCAGTGCATCGCGAACGAACTCACCCCTGTAGTCCGTCAGCGCGAGATAGTAGCCGTAGGTGTGGAAGTGTATCCTCCTAACACCTGTCCTCTCGGCCAGCTTGATCATTGCCTCCGTGACGGCTATCGGGTCAACGGGATCCCGGGCGAGGAGCTTCTCGGCAAGGCTTTTTTCACCCATAACATCCATAACCGAGGCCAGCTCAACCTCGTTCAGACCAACACTCCAGAACTTCCCGAGTAACCCGAGGAGGGCCTTCCTAACTGTCTCATCCGGAGTGAAAGCGAACTCAAGATGAACCGGAATTTCCAGCTCGTTAAGAGTCTCAAGGTGCCCCTCGATGACTTCCAGTGGTTCCCGGTAGTTCTCAGCCGTCAATGCTTGAAGGCCACTGATTATTGCCAGCTCAACGCCCTCAGCTATTTCCCCAAACCTCTCCTTGAATTCAGCCCTTATGTAGACGTTGGGGTTGTAGTCGTCGGCCGAGCCTATGAAGCGGTTCTCCCTCGGCGCTTCAACCTCAAAGACCCTAAAGCCGCGCGGAAACTCGTAGATGTAGTGAAGGCAGTTCTCTTCGTCGCCGGCAAAGTCCCTCGGGTGGACGAACCTCAATTTTCCGTTTTCAGCCTTCGGGGTGTATATCGGCCCCCCCTTAAAGAGGCTCGCCTGGAGGTTAGAAAGCTGGGGGATGTGGACTATAACAGGGACTCCGTAGGCACCGCCGAGAAGGTTGGCCATTATTCCTGCCTGCCCGCCCATCCTCAGCTCGTCCCAGCCCCAGCGTTTCATGTAGAAGCGAGTTGAACAGCTCTCAACGAAGAGCTCCGCGGCTTTTCCCCGCTTGACGCTCCAGAGGATTGAGCCGAGGAGCTGGGGCACGTTCTCTATTCTCCCGGGGAGGGAGTCAATGTACCGGAAAACTTCATCCTTTCCGGCCTTCTCAACACGCTCTTCCAGGTCTTTCCGCCCCAGATACTTGACCGCATCAATGTTCGTGTTGTAAGCTAGGAGAACCCTACCGGTGTTACCGATGCTACTTTTAACCCTCTCAAAGACAGAAGCATAAAGCTCACCCCACAACACATATATCACCGGGAGTGAAAAAAGAGGGGAGAACTAATAAGGGTTTCGATCACTTCCAGCGCGGGTTGTCAATGAGCTTAACTTCCCCGTTTTCTTCCACGACGAGCTTGGCGAAGCCCTTCTCCTTTATCGAGCCGTAGTCATGGCCGGCATCAGCGGGGTAAACCGCGAGGAATATAAATGGCTCATCTCCCGTGTTGACGGTTCTGTGAGCCCAGTAGGGCGGGACGTAGACGACCGTTCCAGGCTCCATCGGAACCCATTCAACTTCCCCTTCCGGTGTCTGGAGGAGCATTCCTCCCTTTCCGCTGAGAGTGTAGTATATCTCGGCCCTGTCTGGCTTCGCGTGGAAGTGCCCTTTGGTGAAGAAGAACTCCCCACCAACCCTGCCAGGGTAGAGAACTGTTGTCGCGAAGTTGAGGTCGCCGTCCCTTTCCTCCTGCTCCACAGCATAGACCTCGTAAACAACAGGGTCATCCTTGAGGAGCTCATTATAGGCCTTCCCATCGTAGAAGTAGCCCTTGAGGTCGCTGAGCTTCCGGACGAGCTTTTTTGCCCCAGGGATTACTCCCGTCTTAAGGTCTATTCTAACTCCAATGGGCCTCTTGTATGCCATACCCATCACCTGAGAAGACTACACGGTAGATTATTTAACCTTTCCCTTCTGTATCACCGGGAGGGATATATCACTTCGCAGGCCTGACTTCGATCTTCTTGCCTATGACGAGCTCGGCGGCCCTAACGGCTGCACCACCGCTTCCAACGGCTATCCTGACCTTGTCAGCCGGGACGTAAACGATTATCTTGTCGTCGGTTTCCTCTACCTTCAGAATCTCAACGTTGAGCATCTTCCTCAGCCTGTCCCTCATAGCAATCCCCACGAAATCTGGTAAAAGGAGAATATAAAAGTAACTACGCCCTCCCGAGGAGCCTCTCAATGCCGGCTTTATGCCCGAGGCCCACAACCGCTATGACCTTTGGCCGCTTTACGCCCGCCGAGAGGAGGGAGTCCACTATCGCCATCAGGTTCCCCGCCATTACCTCGTTCCTCTCCTCGACAAGGACGCGGTAGAGGTAGGGGTAGCGCCTTCTGAACTCAAGCATCATCCAGCGGTACTCCTCAAGGGGGTCCCCCAGCTCCGACTTGAGCGGGAGGAAGACCGAAAGGCCCTCAAGGGCAAGGAGGAGCTTTTCCCTGAGGGGAGCCTTTGAGAGCTTCGCGAGGATGATGTTTATATCCTCGTCTATAAGGTAGAGGGGCACCTTAAGGGCCCTCACTGCCTCTATCGCACCTCTCATCTCTCCCCCGGGGGCCATGCCGAAGGTTTCGCCGAGCCTCTCTTCTATCTTTGCGAGGGCATAGTTTATCAGCCCCTTTCTGCCGAGGCGCAGGGCATCCCCCATGGTAAAGACAACGTTCTCAGTCATGGCCAGAAAGCGGGCCCTGTCGAGCTCGACGGCGACGGCGGTGGGCCTCTCCTCAAGGATTGTCCTCACAACCTCCTCCCTGCTTTTGGGTGAGACGTGCATCGTGCCTATCAGCTTCACGTAGCGCAGGTAGTTCATCTCGACTCCTCCACCAGGTTTCTAATCTTCCATCTACCAAACTTAAAGGTTAGCACGTCAAAGTCATGGGGCACTATAAAATCGACCTCCGTGCATACCCTCCGGGACTCTTCCAGATACTCCTCGTAGGTGTAGCGGACGGCCCTGTGGAAGAGTGCTAGGAGCCTTACCTTCGCCCTTCTCGCGGTTTCACAGGCCTCCTCAACGGTTGAGTGGTAGCTCTCACCCCTGTCCTCAGGGGAAAGGTACGTCGCCTCGTGGATGAGCAGGTCTGCCCCCTCCGCGAAGAGCCTGACCCTTTCACAGGGTTTTGTGTCACCAGTGTAGACTACCTTAACGCCTTTCCTCCTCGGCCCCGTCACGTCCTCAAGGCGAACCAGACGGCCATTGAACTCTATTTTGCCCTCCCTCTCAAGCCTTCCCAGTACCGGCCCGGGCCTGAGACCGAACTCGGCCAGCTTCTCCGGCAGAAACTTTCCCCGTTTATCCTTCTCCCTAAAGACGTAGCCGAGAGCTGGAACGCCGTGTTCTACCTTGAAGCTCCAGATTTCGTAGTTCCCGAACCTCAGCCTCGTCTCGCCGAGCTCGTGGACGTGCACCTCAAAACCGGGCATGAAGAAACCGCTGTTGAGGAAGTTCTGGACGAACTCGAAGGTGTACTTCGGGCCGTAGATGTGGAGGGGCCTTTCCCGGTTCCAGAGGTTCATTGTCTGTATCAGCCCACCGAGGCCAAGGTAGTGGTCGCCATGGAAGTGGGTTATGAAGATTTTGTTGACCTTCATTGGGCTGAGCCTTGCCGTGTTCATCTGCCTTATCGTGCCCTCACCGACGTCGAAGAGTATGACTTCCCCGCGATACCGGATTGCTATGGCCGGAACGTTCCTCTCGCGCGTGGGCATTATCCCGCCCGTTCCAAGGAAAATTACCTCCAAGTTCTCACCCATAATAGTGGGGAGCAAAGGGTTAAAATATTCGACGCCCTAAACCTGGGGGGTGTAACCATGAAGGAGATACTGAAGGCCATCGAAGAAAAGGACGTTGAAAAGGTCAGGAGACTCCTCTACTATCGCGTGGATGACCTAAGCGATGAAGAGCTGAGGGAAGTCCTTGAGAAGGCGGAGAAGCTTGCCCTAGAAGCCAAGGACTGGGAGCTCTACAAGCTCGTCCTCTACTACTACCACGAGGTTCTCAACGAGGACAGGATAAACGAGTTCGAGAAGCTCGCCAAAGAGAGCGAAGAGTTTGAACCGAAGTTCCACCTGGCAGACCTCTACTACCTCATAGGGGACTTAGAAAAGAGCCTGGAACTCTTCAGGGCCCTGCTTGAGGAGGAAGTCGCAAATGGCAACATCGGCCATGCAGCTAGTATATACTACAGCATGGCGATGATACACGAGGAGCTCCAAGAGTATGAGAAGGCGCTCCAGCTCATAGAAAAGGCCAGAGAGCTCTACGAGAAGCTCGGAGACGAGAAGGAACTCCTGAGAATAGAGATACACAGGGGGTACATTACATTCGAAGCCGGCGATACATACAGGGGCAAGGCTATAATAGCCGGCGTCCTCCCAAAGATACTCAACGAGGACGAGCTCCTTGTTGAGGCCCACCTGAGCTTTGAAGAGATGTTCGAGGAGGTCGAGAACTACGAGGCCGCTTTGCAGGAGTGTCTCTACGCCCTCATAAGGGCCAGAGGGACGGATTACGAGGACATAGCTTTCAGCTCGCTCATGGACGTCCTATGGCAGCTCTTCCTTGAGGACGACTTCGAGACGGTTTACCTGAATGTGGACACCTTTAGCGAGGCCCTTCCGGAGCTGAGGGACTTCTTCGAAGCGGTCAAAAAGCTGGCCCTCTTCAAGGACGGGAAAGTTGAGGAGGAGGAAGTTAAGAAGGACGTGGAAAAAGTAAAGGATCCGCGTCTCCTTGAAATGCTCGAACTGCTCGGCGAGGCCGAGCTTTAGAGGAGAAGCACGACTGGAATCCCCCTTATTTCTTCTATCTCTACCCTAACGCCGTAAACGGTCTCGAAGAGCTCCTCGCTCAGAACCTCCAGGCCACCGTCGGCCATTACCTTCCCGTCCTTCATGAATATGAAGCGGCCGGCGAAGCGTATCGCAAGGTTTACGTCATGCATAACCACTATCGAGAGCCCCCCGTCTCTCGCGAACTCTCTCGCGAGGCGCATGACCTCTAGCTGACTCTTCAAATCGAGGTTGTTCGTCGGCTCGTCCATCAGAAGGATTTTTGGCTCCTGAGCCAAGGCTCGGGCTATGCTGACCTTCTGGAGCTCGCCGCCGCTTATCTCGTTCGCCCTCTTGAGAGCAAGGTCTCCTATCCCAAGCCTCTTGAGGATGGAGTCAACAACGGCGATGTCCTCCTTTGAGGGCGTTAACCCCATATAGGCCCTCCTGCCGAGAAGGACCGTATCGAAGACCGTCATGAAACCGGCACTGATTCTTTGGGGCACGTAGGCGAGGAGCCTCGCCAGCTCGTTGGGTTTATAGTCTGTGACTGGCCTGTCAAGTATTCTAACGCCACCGCACTTTAGGATTCCCGCCAGACAACGGAGGAGCGTGCTCTTTCCGGCACCGTTCGGACCAAGAATCGCTAGGAACTCCCCTTCATCGGCCTCGAAGCTAACGCCCCTGAGCACCTCACCCCTGCCATAGGAGAAGTGAAGGTTCCTAACCTTTATCATCTCCTCCCCTCCATCCTCACGAGGAGATATATGAACGTCGGGGCCCCAAGGAAAGAAGTTATGACACCAACAGGTAGGTTCATAGGCGAAACTATGAGCCTAGCGACGGTGTCGGCCGAAACCAGAAGGAGCGCCCCGGCCAGAGCAGAAAGCGGAATCAGGAAGCGGTAGTCGCCACCAGCAATGAGCCTCATGGAGTGCGGTGCTATGAGGCCTATGAAGCCGATTACCCCAACAAAGGCGACGGTTACCGAGGTTATGAAGGCAGAGAGGAAGGTTCCGATGAGCCTCTCGCGCTCTATGTTAACCCCAACGCTCCTCGCTATCTCATCGCCCAGTGTGGAGGCATTTAAATCCCAGCGCTTGAGGAAGAAGTAAGCGAAGACCAGTGTGAAGGAGACCGCCATTATTGTGTTCTCCCCCCAGGTTGCCCTCGCGAGGTTCCCGAAACTCCAGTAAACCATCGCCGAGAGTTGGAGCTCGTTTGCGAAGTACTGAACGAGAGCTGTTAGGGCTATGAAGAGCGAACTCATTGCAACACCGGCTAGAACTATCGCTTCAGGCGAGAGGCTCCTAAGCCTAGCGAGGATCAGTATAACGAGGGTTGCGCTTATCGCACCGAGGAAGGCGAAGAGGACGACAGCGTAGGGGTTGCTGAGGAAGATCTGACCGGAGTTCAGGGTGTAGCCAGCCCCAAGGATTATCGCCAAGGATGCTCCAAACATTGCACCGTTCGAGACACCCATGGTGAAGGGCGTCGCCAGCGGGTTCCTGAGGTAGCCCTGAAGGACGGCTCCGGCAACACCCATCGAGGCCCCGACGAGGATTCCTGCCACTATGCGGGGGAGTCTTATGTCGAGGACGACGAGCCTCTCGTTCCCGCTCCCGCCCGTAAAGAGAACCCTGACGACATCGCCGAGGGGGATTTTGTAGGGGCCGAGGGAGAGGGAAGCCATAAAGACAGCTAACAGGGCGAGGAAAAGGGAAAGGCCGATGAGGAATCTCCTCCTGACGTAGGAGCCGTAGTCCATGGCCATCACGGGCTGATCGGCAGGCCGTAGCTAACGTTGCCGTTTTCGAGGTTTACCCTCCCAAAGCCACCAAACTCCTTGGCGAGTTCTCCGTAGACCGGCTTCCCGACGAGGAAGGTGAATATCTCATTGGCCTTCTTTACAGGGTCGATGCTCTTAAACCTACTAGGATAGATAACCTTCCCGATGTAATATGCGTCCGCCATAGCTATGCCAATGTTGGTGTTGTAGAAGTTGTAGGGCAGGACGCCGTAGACGTGGCCCTCCTTGACTGCCCTAAGGGAGTTGTAGAAGTCCGGGTTGTTCTTGTAGTCGTCGAGGATAATCTTTAGGCCACCTTCGTCTACGAAGAGGTAGTCAGGGTTTGCCTTGAGGAGCCATTCCTTGTCGACTTGAACCCAGCCGAAGTTCGTGCTCTTAAGGTCAGAAGCGACGTTGTTGAGGTGAAGAACCGTGAAGGGGGCATAATCAGTGAAGGTGCTCGTTATCCCGTGAGCCCCCTTGAAGCCGACGCCACCGACGTAAACGGTCGGGCTCTTCAGGCCCTTTGTGAGGTTTTCAAGGTAGGCCTGCTGGCTTTCGATGAACCTTATAACTTCTTTCGCGCGCCTCTCCCTTCCGAGTATCTTTCCGGCCAAGAGGAGGGAGTTGAAGAATGCCCTGTCGGTGAAGTTTTCCAGCGTCCCGTAGCTGAGCACAACCACCGGAATTCCAGTTTTCTCCTGAACTTCATCCGCCATCTGCCTGCTCACGAAGACCATGAAGATGACCTGAGGGTGAACCTTGAGGAGGGCCTCAAGGTCTGGCATCTTACCCGGCCCCCCGGGGCCGATTACGGGCAGTTTCAAAAGCTCCGGATGGGCAAGAATGTAGGGCCTGCCGTAGGGGAAGCGCTTCTCGAACTCCTCAATTCCAACCACCTTCTCAGTGGCGTTGAGATAGACAAGAATCCTGAGGGCACCGGGGCCGACAGCCACCACGCGCGTGACGTTGGCCGGCACCTTTACACTCCTTCCCAGTGCGTCCGTAACAGTGGTGTAGGTGAGGCCCTTGGTTGCATTTGGAGTTGGAGAGCTTGAGGAACCCCCCGAAGTGGATGTCCCTACACAGCCCGCCGCTACAACAACCAGAACCATCAGGAGAACACCGAGGAGCCTTCTCACTGGTATCACCAGTACCAAAAAGAGTAGCACATTTTTAACGGTTTCGGTTTACCAATGTTATCAACCCGAGGTTCAAAGCCCTGAGATGACGTCCCTGACCCTTACCCTCCCGACCTTAACGACCTTAACCCGCGCCGAGTCGAGTATAAGCTTTCCCTTTGGACAGTCAACGCGAGTCACAAGAACATCCGCCCCGAGATCCACAACAAAGAGGGCAACCTTAGAGCCCGCACCGTGGGGCTCGCTCCTGTAGGGGTTTTCTATCACCTTAACGTCCTTTACCTTTCCTCCCTCAAGCTCCACCACCGTAAAAGTCTCGGCCCTAACCAGACTCTCGTGAACCTCGTCATCCAAGCCTCCCTTTGAAGTTGGCACAACGACCTTCATAGAATCACCGGGGATAATCTATGAAACAGTTTTTAAGCTTCATCCCAAAGAAAAGCCGGTAGTTCCATGGAGAGACCTGGGTACAGGGCAGAACTTGAGTGGGACGGCAACGTCGGGAGCACCGCGAGGGTAAGGGAGTTCACCTTCAAAATCGACACGAACACCGACGGCCGCAACGCCGGCCCGAACCCGACTGAATACCTCCTTCCTTTCGGCCATAGGGGGCTGCTTGACCGTCAACTGGGGGAGGCTCATCAAGAAGATGCGCCTCAACGTCGAGGAGATGAGCATCAAAGTTAGAGGCTGGAGGAACCTCAAGGAACCCCGGCTTCAAGATATTAGCTACCGCGTTAGGGTTGTGACCGACGAGCCGGAGAGGAAGATATTCCGCGTCAAGGAATTGGCCGAGAAGTATGGGACTGTTTTCAACACCGTCGGGAAAGAGAAGATAAGGGGCGAAGTCGAGATAATCCGGCGTGAAAGCTCCTGATGTTTCTTACCATTCGTCGTCTTCTTCCAGAAGTTCATACTTGTAGAGGTCTCTTTTGAGCTCTTCAACTGCTTTCGTGATGTCGTTCTCATCCTTAGCCCCTGAAACCACAACTTTTCCACTGTTGAAGATGAGTATGGTCATTCTAGAGTTCCTGACCCTGTAAACCACCCCGGGAAATATCTCCGGCTCGTACTCAACGTTGGGTAGCGTTAGCGCTATTTCATCGAGTTCCACTCGTCCGAGGCCAATGTCCCCTGCGGCCACGACGTTCTGAATGGTTATCTCCGGTTCCCCTCTGAATTTTAGCCCGAGGGATTCGAGCTTTCTTTTGAGTTCCTCGGTGGCCTGTTTTATGGTTTCAAGGCTCTTTGCACCGGTACAAACGAGCTTTCCGGAGTTAAAGATAAGAAACGTCACGCCGAAGGATTCCATCTTGTAAGCTGCCCCCGGGAATATCGACGGGTCATAATGAACCGGGTCAAGCTCACTGGCAATCCTGTTAACGTCAATATTCCCGTGAAGGTCAATGGAAGCCACCACGTTCTCAACTTGGAGCGACATTGATCCCACCGCTCAGGGGTGGAAGCACCACACCTTAACTTTAACGGAAGTATCTGCTCACGTGAACCTCCTTTCCAGTACTTTCTTGTGGACTGCAACCCCCGCGAGGAAGAAGGTAGCGCCGAATAGAATTAGCATCCCGAAGTCGGTCCATAACGGGAGGTAGCCTTCTCCGAAGGAATGCCTCAGGGCATCAACGTAGTAGGTTAAAGGAGAGACGTAGGAGATGAGCCTTCCGTAAGGTGGCAACTTCTCAAGGGGCACGAAGATACCGCTTATGAAGAGGAGAGAGAACTTGACGAGGGAGGAGAGCATCATTACGTCGGCAGGAACGTCCGTCGGCGGGTAAGAAGACATTAAAACCGTCATAGCTGAGAAGGTTCCGACCGCGAGGAGAGTAGCGCTCAGAAAAACCACCATTCCCGGAACGGCAGAGAGGTATAGCATCGCGGGAATCGCTAT
>NZ_JALTCZ010000086.1 GCF_027008145.1 Thermococcus sp.
CTTATTCTGGCGTTTCTAGTGGGATCACTCCTCGTGGTGGGTTCAAGCGGTAATTTCAGGGGCTACGCATCCACCAGGGATGTCTCCTTTCAGGTTGTCCCACACGGTGAGGAGTACATAGGCTTTGACTGCAAAGATGGATACTCCTCGGTTGTCCTGCTAAGACCTAACTCCGAGGCCGATTTTGGGGTCATTAACATCACAAACTCCCTGCCCGAGGGAAAGATCGTTGCCATCGCTCTCGGGCCGAACTACACGGGACTTCCCTCCGGGCTTGAGGTCTCTATAGAGACCGACGACGGAGACCCCGTGAGCCTCGACGCCGGCGAAAGGTACACATTTGCTGGACATGCCTCAACCGGGAACGTTGGGGCGGGGGAGTACACCATCCCCATCGAGCTCTACGCCACATGGGATGGCGGAGGAGCATCGGTTTCAACATGCCCGCTGAAGCTGATAGTGGAGGAAGGGCCGAAGATAGATAAGGTACTCCTCTCTGGGAACACGAGCGGTATACCACTAAAAACCTACCAGGAGTGGGTCTTTCAGGTGGTCGTAACGAACCCGGGGAGCGAGGACATTGAAATAACCGTCACAGATACAATTCCCGCAGAATTCAACGTGAGCCTCTCAAGAACTGGTTCCAGTGCCGGAGAATACGCGTTTCAACCCGCCAATTGGCATGGAGTTGGCTCCTGCGGAGGATGCCATGGCTCGGCAACGAAGATGGAGTGGAACGTCACGGTGCCAGCAGGAGGAAGCGAGCACATTAACGTGACGATATTCACGAGGATAAACGGCGGTGGTCAGCAAGAGTTCACCTGCTGCGGCGACTATCCACTGAACAATGGCGCAAGGATAGTTGGCTACGATATCGTGAGCAACAGCATATGGGTCTCCACGGCCTGCAGCGGGGGCGGGGAACCTTGATGGCCTTCCAAGGAGTGTGTTAGGCTATGAAAAACATCAAGAAAGAGAAGGTGCTAAAGGTCACCCTCGCGGTCTGTATTTCAACAGCCCTCCTCTTTGGGGTTTATTCACTCGTTGCCTACTCAAAGGCCCCGTCAACGACCAGCGTTTCCTACGAGACACTCTACGTCGAGAAGGGCTCAATAACCCACAAGGGGTTCTTCTCGAACGAAACCGTTTACAGCAACGGAACCTCACTCGACCACTACCCCGAAAAGATAACCCGCTTCATAAACCTGGCCTACAGCTACGAGGCGAGACCCTCAGCAGGAGGAAGCTACCGAGCAGTCCTCAGGACAGACTACTACGTCGTCTCAAACAAGAAAAAGGTTTACATAAAGAACGTCAGCAGGGGAACGTGGAGCGGTGATTTCAGCGGGTCCTTTTCCCTATCCGTTCCCCTCAACATTTCCAGGTTCAAGTCCGACCTAAAGAAGATTAGGGAAGGTACAGGGCTCTTCAGAGCCAGCGGGGAGACTTATCTGCTCGTCCAGATAAGGGAGGAAGGAAGGGAACCCTTCACACAGAGGATAGAGCTCTCAAGGGATACCTCCGGGATGCTCAGCCTTTCCGGTGGAGAAAAGGACTACAAAAAAGTCCAGAAGCACAGTAAAACGACCGAGAACAGGATGGGATTCCTCTGGTCGAGTGTTGCGGTGTCCACTGGGAGAAAGGTTTTTCCGATCCTCTCTGCCTTTTTTGCTATCCCCCCTCTCGGCTTCCTTTATTCCAGGAGAGAGAAAAAGCCTGAGGACGAAATGAAGGGCCTGAGGAAGTTCATAGTCGAGGGTCGGCCCGAAGAAAAGAACAAGTCCATCCTCCTGGAGTCGGTGGAAGACCTTGAGAGGGTCTTTGACCTCGTTGACAAACCGATAGTCCACCACATCCGGAAGGGGAGGGACGTTTACTCCCTAACCGACGGGGAGATAACCTATGAATACATGTCAAGATGAGACCGAAAAGCGTCTTCCCCTTTCCAGTTTTTGAGTTTCTCAACCAACAACTTTAAAAACAGAACCCGAAAGCAACCTTAGAGGTTCTGTAAAAAAAGCTAGAGGTGGTTAGAGATGAACCCGTTCCACGACCTTGAGCCCGGACCGGAGGTTCCAGAGGTTGTCTACGCCCTCATAGAGATTCCAAAGGGAAGCAGAAACAAGTACGAACTCGACAAAAAGACGGGCCTTATAAAGCTCGACAGAGTCCTCTACAGCCCGTTCTTCTACCCGGTTGACTACGGAATAATCCCCCAGACCTACTACGACGACGGCGACCCCTTCGACATAATGGTGGTAATGCGCGAGCCCGTCTATCCCCTCACCATAATCGAGGCTAGGCCAATAGGCATTATGAAGATGAATGACTCCGGCGACAAGGACTGGAAGGTTTTGGCGGTTCCGGCGGAGGATCCCTACTTCAAGGACTGGAAGGATATAGACGACGTCCCAAAGGCCTTCCTCG
>NZ_JALTCZ010000087.1 GCF_027008145.1 Thermococcus sp.
CCGGCGACCTAGGAGCAAGGGCCAAGGGCTTCGTCACCAACTCCTACAAGAGCGGTTTAACACCACAGGAATACTTCTTCCACGCCATGGGTGGCAGGGAAGGTCTCGTCGACACCGCAGTCAGAACCGCACAGAGCGGTTACATGCAGAGGAGGCTGATCAACGCCCTTCAGGATCTCAAGGTCGATTACGATGGAACCGTTAGGGAGCCAACGGGAATCATCGTCCAGTTCCGCTATGGAGAGGACGGGATTGATCCCATGAAGAGTTGGGGTGGAAAGACTGTTGACGTGGAGAGGGTGATAATAAGAACCCTCCTCAGGACGAGAGGAGGAAGGTGATATTCATGGTCGCCGAGAAGACAATAAAGGGCCTTGTCGAGAAGGCCGACCTACCAAAGGGCCTCAAGGACGAGCTCTACAGCAAGCTCATTGACTACAACAGGAAGTACAAGCTGAAGAAGGCCGAAGTTGAGGCCATAATCGAGGAGGCAGTGAAGGAGTACCAGAGGGCGCTCATCGAGCCAGGAGAGGCCATAGGGACAGTTGCCGCTCAGTCAATAGGAGAACCCTCAACCCAGATGACCCTCAACACATTCCACTACGCGGGTGTCGCCGAGATAAACGTCACCCTCGGCCTGCCGAGGATAATCGAGATAGTTGATGCGAGAAAGAACCCCTCAACGCCCATCATGACCGTCTACCTCGACGAGAAGCACAGGTATGATAGGGAGAAGGCCCTCGAAGTGGCAAGACGGATTGAGGGGACGAGCCTTGAAAACCTCGCGAGGGAGACCAGCATAGATATTCTCAACTTCGAGTTCGTTGTTGAAATCGACCCCGAGAGGCTTGAGAAGGCAGGCCTTGACATGGAAAAGGTTAAGAGAAAGCTCGAAGGGTCTTTCAAGAGCGCCGAGTTTGAAGTTGATGGATACACCCTCATAGTGAGGCCCAAAAAGGCAGTGAAGCTCTCAGACCTCAGAAAGCTTGCCGAAAAGGTTAAAAAGCACCGCCTTAAGGGTCTCTCTGGCGTCGGGAAGACCATCATAAGGAAGGAAGGCGACGAGTACGTCATCTACACCGAGGGCTCGAACTTCAAGCAGGTGCTCAAGGTTCCTGGCGTTGACCCCACCAGAACGAGGACAAACAATATCCACGAGATTGCGGAAGTGCTTGGAATAGAAGCCGCGAGGAACGCGATAATTGAGGAAATCGTAAGCACGATGCGTGAACAGGGCCTTGAGGTTGACGTGAGGCACGTAATGCTCGTTGCCGATATGATGACCCTCGACGGTGTTATACTGCCCATAGGCAGACACGGTATAGTTGGGGAGAAGGCAAGCGTCCTCGCTAGAGCCGCCTTCGAGATAACTACCCAACACCTGTTTGAAGCAGCTGAGAGGGGAGAGGTTGACCCGCTCAACGGCGTCGTTGAGAACGTGCTCATCGGCCAGCCCGTGCCAGTCGGTACGGGAATAGTCAGACTGGCAATGAGTCTCCCCCTGAGACCGAAAAGGGAGTAGGGAGGTGTAGAGTATGGTTGAATTCGCATTCGAGCTTAGGAAAGCCCAGGACACAGGGAAGATCGTTATGGGCGCCAAGAAGAGCATCCAGTACGCTAAGATTGGTGGAGCCAAGATGATTATCGTTGCGAAGAACGCAAGGCCTGACATTAAGGAGGATATACTCTACTACGCCAAGCTGAGCGGTATCCCGGTTTACGAGTTCGAGGGGACAAGCGTTGAGCTAGGAACCCTCCTCGGAAGACCCCACACCGTCTCAGCCCTCGCAATACTCGATCCGGGTGAGAGCAGGATACTCGCCCTTGCCGGAGGTAAGGAGTGATGCCGCTCAAGCTCAACACAGACCAGATAAAGTACATAGCCCTCTTCGAGAGCATGACCGGGGCGACCGTCCTCGACTGCATCATCGACGCCAACAAGAACAGGCTCATCTACGTTATTAAGAAGGGTGAAATGGGCCTCGCCCTCGGAAAGAAAGGTTCAAACGTCAAGCGCGTCCAGAACATGCTCGGGAAGGACATCGAGCTCATCGAGCACTCGGACAACCCGGAGGAGTTCCTGAGGAACATTTATAAGAGCCTCGGAGTTAAGGTTAAAAAGGTTCACGTCACCGAGAAGAAGGATGGTAAGAAGGTCGCCCTCCTTGACATAGGCCCGCGCGACAAGCCGCGCGCCATTGGAAGAGGCGGCCAGAACATCAACCTCGTGAAAGAGTTGATGGAGAGACACCACGGCATTCATGATGTGATCATAATCTGAGGTGATTGTCATGCCTGGAAAGAAGGCTCCATATGGAGAGTTCGCCGGAAGGAAGCTCAAGCTCAAGAGAAAGAAGTTCCGCTGGAGCGATATCCGCTACAAGAGAAGAGTCCTCCGCCTTAAGGAGAAGAGCGATCCCCTGGG
>NZ_JALTCZ010000088.1 GCF_027008145.1 Thermococcus sp.
ATGTTGCTCTTTCCTGAGCCCAGGGTAACCGTCGTGTTGATGAAGCGCGCTTTCCTGCCTATCTTTGCTCTCGTCATAGGTCTGGTGTGGACGTACTCAGGCCAGTTCTGCAAAACGGTGAGCTGGCCCTTGGCGTTCTCGCCGAAGTAGGCCTCGGTCATGTCGAGGTGGAGGGAGTGCCTCAGCAGAACGGGTGAAGTACAGCCCTCAATGAGGTGGAACTCGCTGTTCGGCTCGGCTATGATGATTATGTGGGGTGCCTGGGCCAAAGCGCTCTCCTGGATCAGGAAGAACAGGTGAAGCGGGAAGGGGACTTTGAGGCCCTCCTTGACGTGGAGGAAGATTCCTCCGTTCCAGACTGCTATGTGATAGGCCGTCAGCTTGCTCTCATCAGCGCGGAATAGCTTGAGGAAGTGCTCCCTTACTATACCTGGATACTTCCTGACCGCCTCCTCCGTCGAAAGAACCGTGAGGCCCTTTTTAGCCCACTCCTGAAGGAACTGGTTGTATATAACGCCGGTGTCAGTCTGAACCGTCAGTCCAGCGAGGTACTTCTGCTCGACCTCATCTATGCCGAGCCTGTCCAGGAGGGCCTTCATCTCTGGCGGGAGGTCATCAAGGCTTTCTATCTTCTCGGGGATTCCTTCAACCTCGGGCTTCGCTATAAAGTGGAGAAGCTCCTCCTCGCTTATTATCGGGTCGTTATGGGGGGCTTTTTCAAAGGCCTCAAGGCCTTTATATCTTATCCGCGTCATCCACTCCGGCTCTTTGTTCCTCTTGGCCAGCTCTTCAATCTGGTTCTCGATTATGGCCTTGGCATCGCCTATGGTTATCGTCTCACTCATCGCAACCACACTCCTCGAATATTGCCTGGAAGCCCTTCTCCTCGATCTCCTTCACGAACTCACCGCCACGGTTCATAACTATCTTGCCGCTCCTCATGACGTGAACTCTAAAGGTGCTCGGGTCGAGGTGACCGAGGATTCTGCCGTAGTGGGTGATGAGGAGTACCGCGGTTCCCTTTCGGTGAAGTTCTTCTATCTTCCTGCTTATGACGCTCAGCGAGTCGACGTCGACACCGCTGTCCGGTTCGTCCAGTATGAGGAGCTTTGGTTCAACAAGCAGTGCCTGTAGGAGTTCGAGCCTCTTCCTCTCTCCTCCGGAAAAGCCAACATTTATGTAGCGGTGGAGGTCTTCCTCTCTGAACCACAGCTCTTTGGCCTTTTCAACTATGAGATCATAGGCCTTAACAGGATCCATTCCCCTGAGCTCGACCAAAACCTGCTGGAGGAACTCGATTATCTTCACCCCCCCCACCTCAGGCGGAACCTGAAAAGCCAGAAAGATTCCCCTCTTTGCCCTATCGTCCGGGCCGAGCTCGTGGATTTCGTCACCCTCAAAGAGGATTCTGCCCCCGGTTACGGTGTACCTTGGGTGGCCGGCTATGGTTAAGGCCAGCGTTGACTTACCAGAGCCGTTCGGCCCCATTATGACGTGGAACTCGCCGGGTTCAACTGAGAGGTCAACACCCCTCAGTATCTCCTTGTTCTCAACTGAAACGTGAAGGTTCTCAACTTTGAGCATTAGCTCACCTCCGTGGGTAGCGTTTATGGGACGTTTTTTAAGAATTTCTGGACAGAAATGTGAAACAAATATCAGAAGAGGGGAAGGCTCTCCCTTATCTTTCTCAGGAGCTCATCCTTGGCCGGGCATTCCTCAAGGGCTATCTCAAGCACCTCGTCTATTCTCTCCACGGGGTAAATCTCTATCTTCTCCGCCTTGTCCGGGCTGAGGAAGACGTCCTTCTCGTTGGCCTTGGGGATTATTACCATCTTTATACCGGCCTCTATTGCTGCTTCTATCTTCGGTGTCGCACCCCCAATCGGAAGCACCTCACCGCGGACGCTGAGCGAACCGGTCATGGCAACGTCCTGTCTTATCGGGATGTTCTCCAGCGCCGAGATTACGGCGGTAGCAACGCTTATGCTCGCTGAGTCGCCCTCAACGCCCTCGTAGGTCTGGAGGAACTGGACGTGTATGTCGTAGCGACTTATGTCCTCGCCTTTGTAACGCTTGATTATCGCCGAGACGTTCTGTACTGCTTCCTTGGCTATCTCGCCGAGCTTTCCGGTAACTATTATCTTACCCTCCTCCTTGCTGGCCGCGGGAGCTACAACCGCCTCTATCGGCAGCACTATACCGCTCGCCTCTCCTATGACGGCAAGGCCGTTGACCCTTCCTATCTCGCTCCCCTCGGTCTTTATGACCTGATACTCCTTCTTCCTCTCAATATACCAGTCGGCGAGCTGTTTCTCCAGCGGTTTCGCCAATCTCAAAGCCTCAAGGACGTCCTCCCTCTCGACGTACCTCTTGCCCTTCTTGACCGCTATGTCGCCAGCGGCCCTCACTATTCCACCGA
>NZ_JALTCZ010000089.1 GCF_027008145.1 Thermococcus sp.
CTCGAAATAATCGAGGACGGTAAGAAACTTGGAATCCTTGAGGTCAGGAAGGAGTTAAGGCTCTTCGGTAGGGAGAGCAGGCCCCTTTACCAGATGCTCGCATACTCGACCAACCCCGAGATACCAGAGATAACGGGTGACGAGAGGAAGGCTATAGAGTGGCTCAGGGGCAGGGGCTTTGACCCCGAGCTGAAGTACTGGCAGTTGAGGGAGGAAGAAAAGAGGAAGCTCCACGAGGCCCTTCTCGTTCACATGATAAAGCACGCCTCCCCCAAGGAGGCCATAGACAGACTAATCGGGGACGTTGTTGTGAGCCCTCTCTATCCCGAGGGCGACCCGAGGCATGAGGCCAGGGAGTTCGCGACCTTGCTGAACGCAACAGGTCGCTTAAATGCTGGAACCCTCGGCGTTGCCATCTGCCTTGGTGACGAAGAGGCCTTCAAGAGGGCCGTTAAGATGCTTGATGAATACAAGAGGGAGCAGATAGAGGCGAGGAAGTTCATAATCCAGAACTGGAGCATGGTCGAGGAGGGGGAGCACGTCTACGTCTTCTACGCCGGCAGGAACATCAGGGATACCCTGGTTGGGATAGCTGCGAACATTGCGATAAACACTGGTCTGGCCAAGCCAGAGAAGCCGGTGGTTGTTCTGGCAGACAGCGAGGAGGACGAGAACCTCGTGAAGGGGTCCGCAAGAACCACCGAGAAGGCCCTTGAGAAGGGCTACCACCTTGGAGAGGCCTTAAGGGAAGTCGCGGAAAAGCTCGGTGGCGAGGGCGGAGGCCATGCCATAGCCGCTGGCATAAGGTTTCCCAGGGATAAGATAGCGGAGTTCATAAGGTTGCTGAACGAGGCCCTTGCCAGGCAGGTGGAGGGAAAGCAGGATGGAGATTAAAGCTTCCGTCGAGCTGATCTGGCACTACCGTGACCCCCGGAAGGCGGAAGCCGTTGCCCGGGCCGTTCAGGTTGACAACGAGGCGATCCCGGAGGGACTAAAGAAAAGTTTAAATGTGGTAACCCGATGGGTTGATGGAGACGTTATAACAAAGGTTAAATACTCGGGTGAGATTGAGACACTCATCAAAGCGCTCGATGATTTGGTGTTTTCGGTCAAGATCGCGGAGGAAATGACCGAAAAGGTATGAAGTGGAGGTGTTAAGATGGCAAAGGGTAATCCAAGACGTAGGGCCGCCGCGGCAAAGGACAAGTGGAAGATGAAGGACTGGTACATCGTCTACGCCCCCGAGTTCTTTGGGAGCAAGGAGATAGGTCTTACTCCGGCTGACGATCCCGAAAAGGTCATCGGTAGAGTAGTGGAGACAACCCTGAGGGATCTCACCGGGGACTTCACCAAGAATCACGTCAAGCTCTATTTCCAGGTCTACGACGTGAAAGGACAGAACGCGTACACGAAGTTCAAGGGGCACACCCTGGCTAGGAGCTACATAAGGAGCCTCGTCAGGAGGAGGACAACGCGCGTTGACGGCATATTCAACATCACCACAAAGGACGGCTACAGGCTTCGCGTTATGGGCATGGTAATCGCCTACAGGAGGATCCAGACCAGCCAGGAGAGGGCTATAAGGAAGATAATCCAGGATATAATCTACAAGAAGGCAGAGGAACTCAACTTCGCCGACTTCGTCCTTCAGTCGGTGAACGGCCAGATAGCCAGCGAGATAGCCAAGGAAGCGAGGAAGGTATACCCGATAAAGCGCGCTGAGGTCAGGAAGATAAAGGTTCTCGCCGAACCCGGGGCCTGAGGCCCCCAGTTCCCTTCTACTTAACCGGCACGCTTTTTAGTCCTCCGCCAATTTTCTCTGGAGGTGTCGCCATGAAGTTCATAATCAAGACCCAGCGCGACATGGAGGCAGTTGCAGGCAACTACATCAGGGAGGCCCTTCCAGATGCAAGGGTCTGGATAGCCCCTATGGGCTACACCGGCCTCGTCCTCGTCGAGACCGATGACAGCAAAGCGGAGGAAAAGCTCCTTGAGATACCGGAGGTCGAGCGTGTAATACCCGTCCTGAGGGAAGTCCCGGCTGATATGGAGGCAATAGCCGGCACCGCTAAGGAGATAGCCCCCCTCATAGGTGAGAACGAGACCTTTGCGGTGAAAACGAAGAGGCGAGGGAAGCACGACTTTTCGAGTATCGACGTCAACAGGGTTCTCGGGGCGAAGGTGAGGGAACTAACAAACGCCGATGTCAACCTGAGCTGGCCCGATAAGGTTGTCCACGTCGAGATAATAGGTGATAGGGCCTACGTCTCCGTTCTGCCCGGCGAGGAGTTCAGGAAGTACACGCCAGACAAGATAGACGCAAGGAAACTTTTCTCCAAGCTCACAGTCGTCCAGATGTCCTACTGGGGCGACTACAAGGCCTGCAGGACGTTCGGAGAGAAGATAG
>NZ_JALTCZ010000090.1 GCF_027008145.1 Thermococcus sp.
GAGGACCTTTGGTTCGGGGAACTCACCTTCGAGTGAGGCCCTCAAAAGAACGGAAAGCTCATAGGCATCTATCAGCTCAGACTTACCCTCAAGAACTGCCGAACGGAGGATGGAGTGTATCTCCTCGACGGCGTCCCTGAAGAGGACGTCCTCGGAGTAGAGCTCATAGTCCTCGATGAGGAGCGTTATCAAATCCTTCAGGAAGTCTATTCTATCCTCCCTTCTCTTCAGGAGACTTGCCAACCTTTCCATCGCCACCACCCAGTTCAGCCTCAAGGGCCTTAACAAGTATCTCGGACATCAGCATTGAGGTGTATCCGGTATCCCTGACCTCAAGGGCTGCATTGATGGCCCTGTCAATGTCTCCTGCCCCGAGGTAGTGCCTCGCAACGTCGGCCATGACTACGGAGCGGAGATGCAGGTCATCGAGTGCCGATCCTATCTTCCTGGCCTCTTCGGCGTGGCCCTTCAGGACGTAGAACCTCGCAACTTTGGCGAGTATATCCTCGCTACCGGCCTTCTCAACCACCGCCTTTATTACCTCCCAATCCCCCCGCTCCGGCCTCTCAAGGATGGCGTTCATAACAGCCTTCCCGACCGAGAGTGCCGTCTCAGGTTCAAGGGCCTTAAGGAAAGACGGCAGAACCCTTGGATACTTTCTGAGCAGTTCAAGGGCCAGCTTCACCGTTTCCCCCTCGTCCCCAAGCCTCTCCATGAGCTCTGCAGCAACATCCCCCCTTCCGCTGAGGGCAAAGGCAGTTGCAAGCTCCTGGGTGAAGGACTCGCCGAAGCGCCCGACCATCTCGTCGGCGAGCTCCTCTATCAGGCCGATGTACTCCTCAAGGGCCCCCTGAGCCTTCAAGCGGTATATTAGCTCCTTGAAAGCCTGCCTGGCCCACCCCTTGCTCCCCATCCCTCTGACGGTGGCCAGTGCGTTCTCGTAGCTCTTCAGGGCTATAAAGGCTTTCATAAGCTCCAGAAGGGCCTTTGAGCGGTATGGTTCGTCGGTTATGTATTCGAGGGCGAGACGTATCTTCCTCAGGCTGTAAGCAACCCTTATGGGCTTCCTCTCTATCGACCGGGCAACCTGCCTCACTATAAAGACCATCGTTTCCTGCCTGAGGCGCTGGTCCCTTATTTCAACCGCATAGGTCACGGCCTCCCCTATCTCTCCGAGGCGGAGGAGGGAGAGTGCTATGGAGCGCATAACCCCGTCCCTGAGCTTGTCCGGGAGAAGGGCGGAATCTTCGGAGACTTGGAGGAAGACCCTCTTGTAGGAGCGTATCCCGGCTCTGCCCATCATGTAACCGACCGAAACCAGGGCCTGGAGCATCTTCAGCGGATCATCCACTTCCTTCGCGGTTTCGAGGGCCTTTATGAAGGCGTCCTTAAAAACTGGTTTTCTTGCCTTTGCAAGCCTCTCCCCAACCTTCGCATAGGTTATGACCCTGACGTAGGGGTCGGGTATCGAGGCGACCGACTCAAGAACTTCCTGGACGAGCATCGACATCACCGGGAGGAACTCAAATAAATTACCAGGAAGATTTTTAAAAGGTTGCCCAAAGCACGGAGCATGTATGCACTAATTCCGGGGAAGAACCCCGAGCTGGCCAGAGCCGAGTTCCTCTCCTTCTCAAGGAAGTTTAAGGTTGGCGCAAGGATAATAGAGGAGAGAAAGAACTGTCTCGTCTTTGAGGCGAAGGGTAGCGTTGAGAGGTACTTCCGCTGGCTCGGCGGTTCTCTCAAGCTGGTGAAGGTAATCGGCGAGGGTGAGGAAGCTATAAAAGACCTCGAATACTCAAAGCTCTTCACGGTCAGCCTCTACGGGAGGGATGACTGGAGGCTCTGGAGGAAGCTCGGGAGCGAGATAAAGAAGAAGTTTAAGGCCGAAGGCCCGGCGAAGTTCTTCAAGCCGGCAAAGACCTATTCCATGCCCGCTGAACTCATTCTGAAGGGCTTTCCGGAGGTTAAGGACTTCGTCTTCCTGTTCCGCGATGATGGAAGCTTCCTCGTCGGCGAGACGGTTAAGGTCACCGACCCCTTCGAGCTGAAGAAGCTCGACGTTGAAAGACCCGTTCAGAAGCCAATACTCTCGATCCCGCCGAGGCTCGCGAGGATAATGGTGAACCTCCCCGGGGTGAGAAAAGGCTCCTTCCTCGACCCGTTCTGCGGGATAGGAACGATCCTCCAGGAGTTCGTTCTTCAGGGGCTTTCAGGCTACGGTAGCGACCGGGACGAGCTCAGGGTGAGTGAAGCCAAGAGGAACCTTGCCTGGCTGAGGAAGGAGTTTCACCTTAGGAGCTCGGCTCACTTAGAAGTCTGCGATGCGAGGAAGCTGAAGCGCTGTTTCAGGCAACGCTTTGACGCGATAGTTACGGAGCCCTACCTCGGGAAAC
>NZ_JALTCZ010000091.1 GCF_027008145.1 Thermococcus sp.
ATGATAGACCTCATCGGAAGGACGTGTATAACCCTATCGAACAGCGAAGCGTCGGTTAGAGAGTGGATGGCAAGGGCAAAGCTCAGGAGCGTTTTTCCATAGCCAGTTGGGGCGTTGAGGACGAGAAGGGGTTGAGGAGACGAGGTTAAAAAGTCAAAGGCCTCCTCAAGGAGGGGTCTCCTCTCCGGCACAAATCCCTTTGCCTCCGCGAGCCTCCTGACCGCTTCGTTGTATGCCCTCACAGGAGCACCTCCAGGTGGTCCCGCCACATAACGGCTTTCAGAACCTTCCTCAGCTCACCGCTGGCCCTTCCGCTTCCCTCAACCAGTGCCCTGCCCTGGCGGAAGAGTCTGAAGACCGAGTCCTCTATGAGTTCCTTCCTCCCGCTGTTGACGGCGCGGTAGAGGTCCTTGACGAAGATATAAGCTAGCATCTCCCCGTCGCCGCTAACGCCCCTTCCGAGTTCCTTCTCGGCGATGTCCACGAGCGCCCACAGCGGGTATTTTTGAACACCTGCTTCACCTTCTTTCAGTGTTGCAGTAGTCTGAACTCCTCCGATGCTCAGGGCGTTTATGCGCTTCACGTAAGCGTCCAAGTACCTGCTGAGACCAGAGAGGTCGAGCTGGAGTGTCTTAAGTTCCGTGTAAACCTGCCCCTCGAGGCTAATCAAGTGCAGTGTAACAGGATATATCCCCTCAGGAGGGTTTCTGTTCTCCTCAGCGAGCTTCATCGCCAGCTTCATCTCGTACAGTTCCTCGGTGCTGAGCGAAACCCTCCCCCTGACCCCTGCTTCCGTGAGGGACAGGAGGCCGCGCGTAATGACGTCCTCGACTTCGTAGGGCCAGAGACCCTCTATTCCCGGCTTCGTCATGAGATAGTACTTACCGCCTATGAAGCCCGCGAACCCGGTGAAGAAGCCCAGCGCAACGAGGGAGAACCACAGGGGGTCGAGGCGTATCTGCGCTTTCCCTCCAGTAGTTGGAGTTAGGAATCCGCTCTGGCGCTCGTAGTATTCGGGCTGCTTGATTATTGCCGGCAGTATCGCGTAGTGGTCAGCCCTGGCCTTCTTTCCGGGCGGCTTTGATGTTTCACCGTCGTAATCAACGCCGAGGTACGTACCGTCCTTCTCAACCCTGACTGCCGTTAGGGACTCCCCCGGGTCGAGGCGCCCTTCCCTGATGAGTTTCACGGTCTCCCTTATGACCAGCTCAAACAGTTCGCTGTAGGTCTCTGGAGCGCTCCTGTTGAACCACACCTTCAGGACCTTATCGAAGGACTGCCGGTCGTTCCTGCCCATCTTGGAGGTGTGGGCTTTTACCTTGCTCTCAAGGGAGCGGAGGGCGCCTTCAAGGGCATCGGCCAGTTCCTCAGGCTCCGGATCGAGTTCCGCGTTCATGGCCACCCATGACATTCCGAGGGAGAGTAACTCTCTCGTGAGGCCCTCGTAGGGATACTTTGCCAGGGCATCAATGAGCAAGGACGACCACCTCCTCGCCAATCTTTGCAGTCCTGAGTCTCCCCCTGACCCTGACGATTCCTTCCGGATAGAACATTACCAGCCTGCTCGCCTTTGAGTAGTCCCCGATTCCGGAGCTCCAGTCAACCACAGATTGGAGCGTGCCCTTTCCCTCGACCTCAAGCCCCCTGAACGGGAATGCGTAGGCTGTCTCCGCTATCTGGGACTTGACTATCTTAGTCCGACCGCTCTCAACGCCTTCCACGCTGACAACTGACTCCCTCGAGCCGAGCCTCGTTATGCCCCATGCGGCCCTCTCGATGTCTTTCATGGTGTAAGTGCTCCTCTCCAGTGCGTCCTCGTTGATGAGGTAGACCGCAGTTACCGTAAATTCCTTCGTGCCGTACATGACGGCGAAGGGAAACGAGGTGACCGCACTCTGGCATATCTTCTTCTTCCAGTAAATAGTGTTTATTTTCAGTAAAGCACCCTGGAGCCTTGGCTTCCCCAGTGTTTTCACCGTCACCCAGTCGAAGAGGCCCAGAACTCTCTCCGCGGTGCTTCTGAAGGTTTTTCCTTTGTATACCGTCTCGGACCTATCCCCCGCGATATGCAGGAGGGGGTACGCTATGGCGCCGATGAGCGTTGTTGGCGGAACGTAGCGCAGCGCGGTTCTCATCTTGCTCTGTGGAAGGGCGCGGAGTGCCACTATCCCTGTTGGCCTCATCGTGACCTTCAAAAAGAAAGTCAAAGGGATCACCTCAGAAGGCTCCCTTTTCTTTGAGGTAGTCCATTTCCTCCTTCAGGGCTTCCTCCGGGACTTTATCCTCCGCGGCGACCGTGAACAGGTATTCCTCACCGAAGCTCTCAAGAACCTTGAGTCTCCTCTCGGTTTTGCC
>NZ_JALTCZ010000092.1 GCF_027008145.1 Thermococcus sp.
CTGGGTTCTCGCCGGACATGGCCATAAGGCTCGTGATCTCGGCATACATACAGGGTTATGACGTCATTGACATAATCTTCTCGGATGAAATGCCCCTGTACAAGGTTAAGGTCAGGAAGGTTCTCCAGACCCTCCCGGGCGTTGAGATAATCCTCGACGAGCCCCAGAGGATAGTTGCCAAGAGCCTTCTCGACGAGGATGAAGTCAACCTCGCAGAGCTTCTCAGAAGGGTGCGCTCCATAGTCCTTTCGATGCTCGGCGACCTTGAACTCTTGGTGGCTGGCTCAGATGGTGAGATAAAGCGCGACATCTACGACCTCGAAAACGAGCTCGACCGCTTCTACTTCCTGATCATCAGGACTGTGAACAGGCTTCTCAGCAGGCACAACGTTAGTGAGGAGAGCGGTCTTGTTAGGAGAACCTTTGACCTTATGGCGATACTCTTCATAGCCAGGGACATCGAGAGGATAGGCGACCACATAATCAGGATAGCAGACAACCCGGACGGCGTTGAGGTTCCCTACCTAAGGGACAAGTTCGACGCGATGATTACCCAGATAGAGCGGAGGAATCTCAGGGAGATAGATGAGCTGATGCTGGAGATAAGGGAGCGCATAAAGTCCATAGACTACCGCGAGTCCCTTGCCAAGGAAAGCTTCCGGAGGATCCTTGAATACCTTGAGAACATAGGGGAGACTATAATCAACATGGCCCTAAGTTAGTCCCGTTTCCATAATCCTTTTAACCTTTCGAGCTTTCTTTCATCAGGTGTGGGCAATGGTTGCGATAATAGTCCACGGCGGTGCAGGGACGATAAGAAAAGAGGAAAGGATTCCAAAGGTTATTGAAGGCGTCAGAGAGGCCGTTTTGGCTGGCTGGGGGGAGCTTAAGCGTGGCTCTGCCTTAGATGCCGTGGAGGAAGCCGTCAAAGCCCTTGAGGACAACCCTCTCTTCAACGCTGGAACAGGGAGCGTTTTAACGCTCGACGGCAGGGTCGAGATGGATGCAGCCATAATGCGCGGGAAAACCCTTGAGGCAGGTGCCGTCGCCGGCATCTGGGGGGTTAAGAACCCTATAAGCGTCGCCAGGAAGGTGATGGAGAAGACCGACCATGTGCTTTTAATCGGAGATGGGGCTGTTAAATTCGCCCGTCTCCTTGGCTTCCCAGAGTATGATCCCGTAACGGAGGAGAGACTGAGGCAGTGGGAGGAACTCAGGAAGAAGCTCCTTGAAAAGGGTGAGACAAGGTACTGGAAGAAGCTCAACGAACTGATAAGGGAGTATCCCGAGCTCCTCAGGAGCACGGTCGGGGCGGTCGCCTTCGACGGTGATGAAGTCGTCGCCGGCACGTCAACGGGCGGTGTTTTTCTCAAGGTCTTCGGCAGGGTTGGTGACACGCCGATAATTGGTGGTGGAACCTACGCCAACGAAGTGGCCGGGGCATCGTGTACTGGCCTCGGGGAGGTTGCGATAAAGCTGGCTTTAGCCAAAAGCGCCACCGACTTCGTTCGCCTTGGAATGGACGCACAGGGTGCAAGCGATGCCGCAATAAGTCTTGCCACGAGGTACTTCGGAAAGGACACGATGGGCATCATAATGGTTGATTCAAAGGGGAACATCGGTCTCGCCAAGAACACTAGGCACATGAGCCATGCCTTCATGAGGGAGGGCATGAAGGAACCGGAGGCTGGTGTTTAGTGGATTCCACTATACGAAACGTCTGGCTCCTCAACATCTCAACGTTCTTCTTCTTCCTAGGGATAAGCGTCGTTACACCTGTGGTTTCCCCTTTTCTGGTCAGCCTCCGGGCCGAGCCGTTTCTCGTCGGTCTCATAACGGGCGTTACCTCGGCCCTTTCCCTCATCTCAAAGCCCATCGGAGGGGTCGTTGGTGATAGGGGCTACCGCTTCCATGCCCTCGTTGGAGGAAACCTCTTTGGTGCTCTTGCCGGCATTCTCTACGTTGTCTCGGCTCACTCTGGCAATCTCTACCTGTTTGCGATAGCTAGGGCAATCCACGGCTTCTCAATGGGGCTCTTCTTCCCCTCAAGTCTATCAACCGCTGTCGATCTCGCCCCCGTCGGCAGGGTTGGGGAAACCCTCGGCTGGCGCGGCATGATGTTCTCCCTCGGCAACATAATAGGGCCTGGAATAGGGGGTTACACATCCGACAGGATCGGCTTTATGGGGGCCTTCTCCCTGACTGTTCTGTTCTCGCTCACCGGTGCAATTTTCGCTCTGATGGCATGGAGAGAAGTTGGTGATACGGTAGAGCGGATCGAGCGCGGAAAGGCCAGCCACCGTGGGCTCCTCAGGGTTACCTTCGTCTCGG
>NZ_JALTCZ010000093.1 GCF_027008145.1 Thermococcus sp.
TCTATGTCTACCATCAAAACTCCGAGTTTAACTCCCTAATCGCCAGCCATCCGCACGTTCTCGGCGGCATCTTTACCGGGAACTCCACTTACTACGAATACTACAAAGTTAACACCAGCGACGGAACGCGCTACTATCAAGTGATTAGGGCTGAAAACGGCAAGATACTGAAAATTAAGGAGATTTCTTACAGCGACTATCTCATATACACGGGAAAAGCACTTGACATGGCCCGGTCGCTGGTCGAGGAGAAAACTATCTTTCCAGCTGGAGCAACGCTCATAACCTACAACGTAACCAACCTCACGGTTCGGCTCTACTACTCTCTTGGAGATTACGGGAAGAGCTCTGAAGGTTCCAACGTAACGTCCACGCTCCCCTATCCGGAGAAAGAGTTCGTGGTTGCGACCGTTAACCTCACCTCCGGAAACGTCAGCATTAAAATGGTCTCCTTTGAGGAACTTCCCAGGTGGGTTCAGAACGTTGTGAACGAACTGAAGGAACTGAGAGGATGAGTTAGAACCTCACCCACTCGACTTTATAATAGGTAACGTCGGCATCTTCGTCAACTATCGCCATAATCATGTTCTTCCTCACGCCGTGGGCAACCCTAACCCGGGCCGTTATGTCGTTCGGGCTCAGGCGAGAATTTTCAGGTAGAACCCAGACGAGCCACTGCGAATGCTCGTCCATTCCCCTCCTGTAAACCCTGAAGTGGGAGCCGAACTTCAGGCCGGACTTTACGGTGTAGCCTCTATCCCTCAAATCCTTGTAAACGAGGTATTTCGCATCAAAAAGCTCGTCCTCCTTCCTTCCGAGTCCCATAATCTCCTCAAGGGTTAGCCTCCTTTTTCCATCCCTTATCTCTATCTTCCCACGCTCGACGAGGTATGTAGCCTCAAGGAGGGACAGAAAGACTTTTCCGTTAACGAGCCTGCCGTAGTGGCGGTTGTTGTGCAGGCCATCTATTGCGTTCTTATCCGTCGAGAAAACCCTGTTCCCGGTCAGGTAAAAGACTATCATCAGCTCCCCCTCCACTCCTCGGCAGGGAGTATCATGTAGTATGCATCCTCGCCGTCGGCGTAGTAGCCTATTATCCTCTTGACTTTCTTGAAACCAAAGCGCTCGTAGAGCCTTATCGCACCTTCGTTGCTCACCCGGACTTCGAGACCAATGTAGCGGGCACCCTTCTTTATAAGCCTCTCTATGGCCTCCGTCAGAAGGGCAGAACCTATCCCGTTCCCCCTGTAGTCTTTATCCACCGCTATGCTCATTATGTGACCCTCCCAATCCGGCCTCAGGTAGGCCATGACATAGCCGATGGCCTTCCCGTTGTACTCGGCGACGAGAAAGGTATCGGGGTTGTTCTCAAGGAAGACGAGGAAAATACTCCTGGGGTAGGCCTCCCTGAAGGACTCGCGTTCTATCCTCATGACCTCGCTTATATCGAATATCTTTGCGGGCCTGATTACAACCATTGCCAGGGGTATTCTGATTGGCTCCCTTATGGTAGAGCTCATGTTCTTAACTCCCTTCCAAGTCTTTTAAGCCTTGAGGGGCTATGCTCTATTGTGTTACGAGCCCTCTCGAACCTGAAGGGAGAGTCCATTACTCTGACTGTTATAATTCTTTCTCGTAAAAACTTCGAAGTGGCAAGGTTTAAAACTTCCGGACAGGAATCCATTCAATAGGTGAAGATGATGAGGATAGCACATGACCCAAACAACCCTATTGGAATAGTCACTGGGGAGGCGACCGTGAGTTCCTTCCAGTTCTACGCCCATCCAGATGTTGACCTTAAATTTGGCGACTTCGTCGTTGCTAAGCTCTGCAAGGAGACCAAGGACGGGAACTGCCGCTGGGAGAACGACGTGGATTGGATTATAGGAACCATAAGGGGGCTTAAGAACGTAAACTGGCTCCTCAGTGAGGGCAAGAGCACGTACACCTCCCTGGAACTCGACATAAGGGAGTACGGCGAGAGCATAGGCGAGAACGAGGCCCTCATCGTTACCGTTCACGTCCTCGGGAAGGTGCAGTTTAACGGCGGGAAGGCGGAGGTAGTCCCCACGAGAGTTCCTGTCCCCAACGGGAACAGGGTTTACCTTGCCAGCTCCGAGCTTTTGAGGGCTGTTTACTACGGGGGGAACGGTTACATCGAGCTGGGTAGGCTGATAATAAGGGAGGACGTTCCTGTTTACCTCAACGTAAACGAGCTCGTCTCAAGGCACTTCGCAATTCTGGCCGTTACCGGGGCCGGAAAGAGCAACACGGTCTCGATCATGCTCTGGAAGCTTGTCGAAGAGCTCGGTGGAACTGTCATAGTTCTCGATCCCCATGGAGATTACACGAAGCTGAGCCTCCCCGGAACTGGCAGGGAGTACGTTAACCTGATAGAGGCGAAGATAAGGCCAGAAGCAATGGACGGTGAAGAGCTCGCCGACCTCATGGAGATACAGAGCAACGCGAGCATACAGCGCTCCTATCTTCTCCGCGCTTGGGATACCATGCTTCACGAGCACCAAGGTGTTGGTGGCAGGGAAGCGGTAAAGCTCGTCCACGATTTGCTCCAGAGGTGGGCGAGTGAGGGTGGGGGGAGCTACTGGGATCCCCACGCCGGCCAGTATAGGGATCTGGGCGATATCAAATCGGCCGAGAAGGAGACGATAATGAGGCTGACGATGAAGGTTTCGCGCTTCCTTAGGAACTACGGCCATCTCCTATCGAGCGAGGACATAGTTGCGTCAATAGAGCCTGGAAAAGTAAATGTCATAGACCTGGGCCCCTTGGACGAGGGTCAGATGAAGCTGGTCGTTGCGAAGTTGCTCGAAAAGGTGTTCGAGACGAGGATGGATTATGAGAAGGCCAGAAAGAGACTCGATTACCTCAGGACGGCTTACTCGGGCAGCATATCCTCGGTTGCGGAGGAAATCAACGAGCTTGAGAAGTTCCTGAGGGGTGTTGAGAGAGATTATCCGGCCCTGGCGGATCCTATAATGGTTGTCGTCGAGGAGGCTCACATATTTGCCCCACACGGTGAGAAGGGCGGTGCCGTTAGAATCCTCGGGAGGATTGCTAGGGAGGGCAGGAAGTTCGGGGTCGGCCTTGGACTCGTCTCCCAGAGGCCGAGCAGGCTCAGCGAGGACGTTCTGAGCCAGACCAACACCAAGATAATAATGCGCATCGTCAACCCCAACGACCAGCAGTACGTTATAAGGGCCAGCGAGCAGGTGAGCGGAGAGCTGATGAACGACATAGCAGGCCTAGGTAAGGGTGAGGCGGTAATAGTGGGCCAAGCAATAAGCCTGCCTGCCCTCGTGAAAATCTACAACTTCAAGGCCCTTGGAGGGAACTACGGTGGTGAGGACATCGGCGCCGTGGAGCGGTGGCTCGCGAGGAGGAAGCGTGGGGAAGAGGAGAAAAGGAAGGAAGAGCTTTACGAGGCGGAGGATATTGAGATAGACTTTTGAGAACGCTGGATGAGGTATGGATGGTGGGAAGATGGAAGACACAAAAGGCCTCTTTGATAAGCTCCCAGAAGGCCTAAATCGGAAGGCCATCGATTACATAGCGTTCCTCCTCGAAATGAGAGCCCCACACAAGAGGGGGAAACTCAAGCCTCAGCGGAAAGGCGTCCTCAGGGAGTTGAGGGGAAAATACACATCCGTAGAGCTCCAGCGCAAGGCCAAGGAGTGGTGGTGCTAAATGAAGTTTGCCCACATCGCCGACGTCCACCTCGGGTTTGAGCAGTACCGCCTGCCCTACCGTGCTGAGGAGTTCGCTGAGGCATTTAGAAAGGCCATCGAGAAGGCCGTTGAAGGGAGGGTTGACTTTATACTGATCGCCGGAGACCTCTTCCACTCCAGCAGGCCCAGTCCCGAGACTATAAAGGAGGCCATTGAGATACTGGAAATCCCGAAGGGGAGGGGTGTTCCCGTCTTCGCCATAGAGGGGAACCACGACAGGACCCAGAGGAAAGTCTCGGCATACCACCTCCTCGAAAAGTTGGGCCTCCTCAACCTGATCGGCCTCAGGGAGGAGAAGGTTGAGAACGACTACCTCACCAGTGAGAAGACCAAGAGAGGTTGGCTGGTTAAAGGGATATTTGAGAAGGGAGGTAAAACAATTGAGATACACGGGATGAAGTATATGAGTGCGGCCTGGCTGGAAAAGAACCCGCTAAAGGAGGTATTCAGGCCGGAGGGTGATTCGATACTGATGCTCCATCAGGGTGTAAGGGAGCTCGTGGAGGAGATGATGGGCAAGCTCCCCGAGAGCCAGCGCGACTACTACGAGATAAGGCTCGGGGACCTGCCGAAGGGCTACCTGTACTATGCCCTCGGGCACATTCACAGGGCCTTTCTCACCAGCTACGACATAGGAAAGCTCGCCTATCCTGGTTCACTTCAGAGGTGGGACTTCGGCGACTATGAGATGCGCTACCGCTGGGACGGGAGGGTCTTCAAGCCGATGGCAGGAAGCCCCAAGGGCTTCTACATAGTTGAGAACTGGGAGCCGAGGTTCGTCGAGCTTAAGGTCAGGCCCTTCATAGACGTGAACATAACGGCCGATCCGGAGACCGCCAAGAGAGAACTAAAGAGCCTTTCGGCAAAGATTCCGGGGGAAGCTTTTGTGAGGCTTGACATCCGCTGGGACAGACCCTACGACGTCTCTGGTCTGGTTGAGATGGTAAGAGCCCGCTACGTTTATGTGAGGACAAGGTTTGAGCGGAAAAGGCTATCTGGAGGTCACGGTGGGGACGTTCCCAAACCGGAGGAGTACTTCCTCCCCGTTGAGCTGAAGGCGATAGAGCTGACGGGAGAGAAGAACGTTGAATCTATGGACGATGTAGTGGAACTCTTCCTTGGCGAAGGCTGGGACAAAAAACTCTCTAAAAAAGATGGGCGACAGGAAAAGAGAACTTCGCGTGTTGTGGGGGAAGAGACAAAGGAGAGAAAAACCGGGGATAAGAACCGGGGGGAAAATACTTCAAAGAAGAAACCCGTTAAAAAGCCTGGGAAGCCTTCCAACCTTCTCTCATGGCTCGGTGGTGAAAGATGAGGATTGAAAAGCTAATTGTGAAGGACTTCCGCTCCCACGCCCTGACAAAGGTTGGTTTCTCAACGGGAATAAACCTGATAATCGGCCAGAACGGCTCGGGCAAGAGCTCCCTCCTGGACGCAATCCTGGTTGGCCTCTACTGGCCTGCCAAACCTAGAGACCTCAAAAAGGACGATTTCTCCCGTATAGGTGGGGGCGGGACTGAAATAACGGTCTTCTTTGAAAAGGGGAACGTGAAGTATCAGATTCACCGGAACATCGCCAGGGGTATAGCCTTCGTAAAGTACCACGATGGAAGCTCTTGGAAGACTCTGGAGACGGGCCAGAGGCAGGTGCGTGAGTGGATGGAGAAGATGGTTCCTTACGATGTATTCCTGAACGCGATATACATCAGGCAGGGGGAGATAGATGCAATCCTGGAGAGCGACGAGAGCAGGGAGAAAGTTGTAAGGCAGGTTCTTGGGCTTGACAAGTACGAGAACACCTACAAAAATCTGCTGGATGTCAGGAAAGAGATCGATGCCAGAATAAAGGCGATTGAAAGCTACCTCAGGAGCACGGAGAACCTCGATGACCTCATAGGGAACCTTGAGGGAGAACTCACTTCCGTCCTTAGGGAGATAAACGAGCTCTCACCCAATGTCCCCCGGCTTAGGAAAGAACTTGAAGAACTCGAAAACGAACTAAAAGAGCTGGAGGAGAAGGCCGAAGAACTCTCGAAGATTAAACTGAAGTTGAAAGAGGTAGAGGGTCTGTTAAGGGAGCTTGAGGCCAGAAAATCTGGCCTCTTGAGCAGGGTTAAGGAAGAGAAGAAGAGGGTCGAAAAGCTGAGGGAGAAGGTTGAGGAGCTCAGAGAGATAGAGCCAAAAGCCAGGGACTACCAGAAACTCTCCAACTTCCTGAGGGAATTCGAGATGGAGATGAACAGGATAGAGAAGCTCCTTGCGAGCCACTCCCAACAGGTTGAGAACCTTGAAGAACGCCTGGCAGAGCTGAAGGACAAGAGGGAGAGAATAAAGGCGCTGGCAGGGGAGAGGGAAGAGATCGAAAAGGAGCTTGAGGGCCTCAAAAGCGATGTCGATGCATACCAGAGGGCTAGGGAGCTGGAGGCAAACTTTGAAAGACTCAGAAAGAGGCTCACAATGAGTGAGGTGGAAATAGGAGAGCTTGAGACTGAGATAAACTCCGCAAAAAAGAGGAAGGAGGAGATAACCAGAGAAATTGAGGAAATCGGCTCCAAAAAGGGTGAACTAAGGAGCAGGGCAGGGGAAAGGAACAGGGCCATAGTGGAGCTCAAAAAGGCCAGGGGGAAATGCCCCGTCTGCGGAAGGGAGCTGACTGAAGAGCACAGGAAAAAGCTCCTCGAAAAATATACCACCGAGCTTAAGGAGATATCCGACGAAATGAAAGGCCTCGACGAGAGGGAGAGAAAGCTCAGGGCCGAGCTTGTTGAAATCGAAAAGATACTCAAGCGCGAAAAGGAGCTCTTTGCCCTCAAGGAGGTTCTCGGGCAGATCAGGGAGATTGAGGAAAAGCTGAAGGGGTACGACTTTGAGCGCCTTGAGAAGGCCAACAAGAGGGCTGAGGAGCTGAAAAAAAAGCTCTCCGAGATCGAGGGGAAAATCCGAGAGCTGGAGGGAGAGCTGAAGAAGGCGGAATCCCTGAAGAAGAAGCTTGAAATCGTTAAAAGGAAGATCGAAGGACTTGAGAGTGAAAAGAAGTCCCTCCTGGGGAGTTTGGAAGAATTCGGCTTTGGAAGTGCCGAAGAGGCTAGGGCAAAGCTGAAGGAGCTTGAGCCGTATCACAACCGCTACATCGAGCTTAAACCCGCTGAAGAAGAGCTCAAGCATGAAGAGGAAATGCTGAACGACCTGACCCTTAAGCTCAACGCCGTCAGGGCTGAGATAGCCGGAACTGAGAAGAAGCTTGAGTCCCTCAGAAAGAAGATGGGAGATGCCGAAAAGGGGTACAACAAAGACCGCCACGAAGAGCTGAAGGAGAAAGCTAGGAAGGCCTCGACCGAGCTGGCCGCTCTGGAAGCCCGTCTGAAAACCCTGGAGGAGAGAAGGGAGGAGATAAAGGGCAACTTGGAGAAGCTGATGAGAGAGAGGAAAACCCGTGAGGATAAGACCAGGGAGCTTGAGAACCTCAAAAAAGCCAGAGAGCGTGTTCAGAGACTGAGGGAGAAGGTGAAGGCCTACAAGAACCTCCTGAAGGAGGGGGCCCTAGGCAGGGTTGGGGAGATGGCGAGCGAGATATTCGAGGAACTGACGGAAGAGAAATACTCGGGCGTTACCGTCAAGGCCGAGGAGAACAGGGTGAGGCTCGGAGTGGTCTACAACGGGAAGGAATACGGCCTCGGCTTCCTGAGCGGTGGAGAAAGGATAGCCCTCGGCCTAGCCTTCAGGCTGGCGCTATCGCTCTATCTGGCCGGGGAGATAAGTCTTCTGATTCTGGACGAGCCAACCCCCTACCTCGACGAGGAGAGAAGGAGGAGGCTCGTTGACATAATGCAGCGCTACCTCAGAAAGATACCGCAGGTAATCGTTGTCTCCCATGATGAAGAGCTCAAAGATGCCGCTGACAGGGTTGTCAGGGTGAGCCTTGAGAACGACATTTCAGTGGTGAGGGAAGTGGAGGTGGG
>NZ_JALTCZ010000094.1 GCF_027008145.1 Thermococcus sp.
TATAATAAGACAGGGGCCCAAGGTCGAGGAGAGACTCGGCGGTGGTGCGTACTATTCTGCCCTCGTCCTCAGCAGGTTCTGCACCGTCGAGATTCTGACGGGCTTTTCCTCCCTTCCGGAGAAGTGGCTGAATGAGCTGGAGAGGATAGGAAAGCTTAGGGTTGTCCACACGAGCTCAACTACCACCTACGAGCTAACCTACGTATCCCCCTTCGATAGAACCTTACGGCTCCTTGAAAGAGCCGAGGAGATAAGAACAATTCCCGAGAAGGGTTACGACCTCATATTGATCAATCCGGTCGCAAACGAAGTCCCCCCATCTCTGGTTAGTGAGGCACTGGACAGGGGAAAGCTTGTTGTTGTCGATGCCCAGGGCTTCATCCGAACCTTCAGAGACGGAAGGGTTGGGCTGAGAGAGCTCGATGCCTCTTTCCTTAGGGGTGTCGGCGTTGTGCACGCCGAAAAAGGGGAGGCCGAATACCTGAGAAACCTCTCCCCCGGGGACGTTGAGTCGCTCCTCATAACTAACGGCCCGAACCCTGGTGTTGCCTACCATCGCGGGAGGGCCTACCGCTTCCATCCGGTGAAGATTGAAGTTGAGGAATCCACCGGGGCCGGCGATGTCTTCCTCGCGTCCTTCTCTGGCTTCCGCCTCCAGTGCCCCTTCGTCCAGTCCCTCAGGAGGGCGCTGGCCTTCACGGCGCTCTTCCTTGAGATGCGCTCCATTGGCTTCTCAATGGATGAGGTGAACCGGCTGTCACTTAAGGCAAGGGTTGAACATATAAAGGGTTGGAACCAAGATAAGGCGACCGATGATGAAACGTCAGCACGCTGAAGGCTGATGAGAAGGGACTTCCCTGAGGTGGTTTGCATGGACAGGTACATTCTGCTCGTTAAGGCTCCCCAAGGTAAAGACCTCTCCGGCTTCCGCGAGAGGGTGAAGGAGTTAGCCGAGAGCGAAGGCCTTAAAGCCGAGCTCCACAGGTGCATAGGGCTCACTGTCGATGGGGTAATAATCCACGACAACGGCGTCGTCCTAATAAAACGCAGGCACGAGCCCTTCAAAGGGAAATACGCCCTTCCGGGTGGCTTCGTTGAGTACGGTGAGACCGTTGAGGAGGCACTTAAGAGGGAGATGAAAGAGGAGACCGGCCTCGACGTTATCCCCCTAAAGCTCGTCGGGGTCTATTCGAGGCCGGATAGAGACCCAAGGGGGCACACCGTCACGGTAGCCTTTCTCTGCATCGGGAAAGGCAGCCTGAAGGCTGGGGACGATGCAAAAAAAGTGGAGGTTTTCCCGATAGAGGAAGCCCTGAGGATGGAGCTCGCCTTTGACCACTCCGAGATAATGAGGGATGCCCTCGGGGTGGGAAGATGAGGGTCGAATACCCCAAGTTTGGAAGGATAGTGATCAATGGGGAGACTTACGGGCACGACGTGGTGATTTACCCAAGTGGAAAGGTTGAGGAGAGGAAGAAGTGGATAAGCAAGAACAAGCACGGGACAAGCCACAGGCTCGACCCTGAGGAGCTTAGAGAATACTTGAAGGAGGACCTCGATGTTTTGGTCGTTGGGACGGGCTTCTACGGCTACCTCTCACTACTGCCGGAGAGCAGGGAGCTTGTTGAGGGGAAGGAGGTCATAGAACTCCCAACGGGAAAGGCCGTGGAGAAGTTCAACGATTTGAGGGAGGAGAAAAGGGTTCTGGGGATATTCCACGTTACCTGCTGACCTTCGGCTTAAGGTGAGCCCTCTTAACCTCTAGAACACCTGAGTAGCTACACTCGTCCCATCTTTTCTCAACCTCGTCGAAGACTACCTTAGCTTTAAAGAAGGGCGCGTCCCTCACAAAGGTCTCGAACTCCCCTCCTTCCCCAGCGACGTGGATTCTGTACTTCTCGTGGAGCTTTATCAGCTCCCCTAAAGCCTTCTCATCAATCCTCCGCCCGAGCCAGCTCTCGTCGAGACCGTAGGCGGCTGTTCCTACTATCACAACGTCGAAGATGCCCGCTATCTCATTCATGTAGTCAACAGGGTCGCGATGCCACGCCGGTGCAAAGCTCTTCAGACCGAGCTCTTTAGCTACTCTGTCTACGCGCTTCTTTTGATAATCGCTGGCTAAAGCCCCGGCAACGATTCCCTCTACCTTCAGTCCCTCAAGCACTGCTTTCATATCCTCTACCTCTCTCTCCTTCTCACCGCTCGTGAAGCCCTTGACGAGTGGAATCCCCATCGCCTTTGCCTGAAGCTCTGTCAGGTGTATGTTCGGGACGTGGTACATGTAGCTCTCCTCGCTCTCGCTCACCATTGAGACGAGGAACCTGACCTC
>NZ_JALTCZ010000095.1 GCF_027008145.1 Thermococcus sp.
TCGATACGTACGGGATTTTTATGCTCCCTATCACGTCCATTATGCCAGACCAGACGAGGGGACTCTTTGAGGGGGCCTTTCTGAGGAGGGCTTCGATGACAAGGGTCAGTTCTCTATCCGTTAGAGGGTTGTTCTTGAGGAGAATCGCCAGAAGCTCAAGGGCCCTGCTGGAGACCCTGCCGTCGTTGCTCTTCACGGCATCTACTATTCTTCCGAGCCCGAGCTGTAGGACGCGCTTTCTCTCCTTCCAGTTTGAGCCCCTAGTTGCGTCGGTGAGGACCTTTAGCGCCCTTATTTTGAGCGCATCATCCCCCGATTCGAGGACGTTGAGAACCTCGATTAAGGCCCTTTCGTTCTCGACAATGAGCCCTGCAACCCTGCCGACATCCCAGGTTTTAAGGGCCTCCCTTATTTCAGGCACCCCGAGCATCGTGCACACCCGTGTTATTCTTAATTTGGGGTATACCCCCGCCCCAAATATAGCTTTTTCGCTTAAATCGCTCCAACTCCACTTGGGGATTTTTCAAAGCGGTATATATCGACGGGTATTCTCTCCAATCTCCTCCTGTGAAAGTGGAACTGGGCCGGGATTTCAAAGGTAACCGTTAGGTGATGAGTAATTCTGAAATTATGTTCATATGCAAATTTCTCGATAAACCTCCTCACATCGGGCTTTGCCAGGTGGATCGAGTAGACCGAGCCTGAAACTTCAAAGGCCTTCTCAAGGAAGGGTCTGTCGGCATGCTTTACCTGGCTCCCGAAAGGTGGGTTCATAACGACGGTATCTACCTTGACTGAGAACTCCGAGACATCCCCTTCAAAGATTTCAACACACTCCAGGGTTTCTGTCCTTTCGAGGTTCTTCCTGAGCACTCTAAGGGCATCGCCGTCTTTCTCCACGGCGTAGATCTTTCTCGCCCCAAGAAGACACGCTCCTATTGAGAGAACCCCCGTCCCGGCCCCGAGGTCTGCTATAACCTTTCCCTCAACCTCTCCAATGGAGCGGGCCAGCCAGAGGAGTTCAGATGCAACACTCCCAGGAGTCCTGTACTGTTCGAGCTCCGCCTTCGGGTTCTCAAAGCCCTCAAGCCTGGAGAGGAGAATGGCCAGTTGCTTCTTCTTCATGGAATCACCCGTAAACCCTCTCAACGAGCTCCCTGAGAGTTCCGTTCATTTGGTAGCCTGGAACTTTTAAGGCCGTTCCCGCTATGCCGAAGATTATTGTCACGGAGATCGCCCCAATGAAGAACAAGATGAAGGCCAAGATGGATGCGGAGAGAGCGCTCCCCACCTTCAGCCTTTTGGCTAGAAGGTAACCCAGTATCGTCAGAAAACCCAGGATGAAGCCGAGCTTTATCGAGATTATGGGTATCGCGATTGAGAGGAGGAGCAGGGTTATCCGCCGGGGCTTCAAGTAGGTGAAGAGTGCCAGAACGGTCTTGAGAGACCAGTAGCAGAGGAGAAAAAGGGTGAGCCAGTTGGCGATGCTAAATGCTGTCCCTGTACCCATGGAGCGCCACCCCCAGTGGCTCGTCCTCAGTCCGCTCACCACCCGGTATCTCGTCGAACTCGTAGTCCTCGCGCAGGCCGAGCAGTATCTCCACTTCCTTTGGAGTTAGGACGGGCTTCCTCCAGTTCTCGTAGTCGTCGATTGGAATCCTCGGACAGGCGACGACAACGTAGGCATCGAAGGAGAACCCCTCCAGAGCGGGATAGCTTATGCGGTTCATTACCAAAAGCTCGGCCTCCTTCCCGTGCTCTCGGAGGAGCCTCACGATTCTCCTTGCCTCCCCCAGACGGAGCTGGCCCTTCTTGGTGCTCGTCACAACTCCGAAGCTTTCAGCATCTATCGCCTTGGCTATCTGCGCCCAGCGCTTCCTTATAAGTCTCTCAGCCTCTTCCTTCATCCACGTGACGTCGCCTGAGTATGGGTTTACAGCTAAGGTCGGCTTCCCCGTGGCCACGGCAACCCCCAGCGGGTGGAAGTAGCCGGCCCCTATGAAGAGCACCCCTTCAGCATCAACCCTTGCGCTTGAAAAGTTGCAGCCCAGCACCTGCCCCGGCCAGCTGACGCGAGAATCTCCCTTCCCTACAAGAACCTCAAAGCCCTTTCCTTCCAGAAACTTCCTGGCTTTCCCCAGCTGGTGTACGTGCTGGGCTGTTGTTACGAGGGCTATCCTCTTCCCCAGCTTCCTTATCTCTCCGAGGTTCCCCTCAAGTGCAGGGACGACATCAACCTCTGCAAAGGCAGGAACGAATATCGTTGGAACCTCCAGGTGGAGCTTCATGTAGCTGTGGCCGAGGTGTACCAAAGCGTCACAGCCGAGGCTCCTGGCTTCTCTATCGGCCGGATCGCAGGCACCGTAGTTTACCTCACCGTGGAGGATGACCTCAACTCCATTCTCCTCAAGGAAGCTCCCCAGGGCCTCGGCCTCCCGTCTCAGCCCCTCTGGGGACTGTATGAGAATCCTCTTAGCGCCGATGAGTTTGAGCTCATTGAGCACCTCGCCGGCAGGTATCTTGTGCATTCGACCACCATTCCCCCTTGGTGGTGAGTGTTTAAATGCCCATCGCTTACAGTCAGTTACCCCCTTTGCATGACTATCAATGACGTTATGTGGACATTGAATTGCATTGACAGACGTTGCGCAACATTTATTAACCCCAATGCCCTTTGCAATTTCTGCAAGATATTGGGAGGTGTATTAAATGAAATGGGCTGCCCCAATAATTGGACTTCTTGCCCTGGTTGTGCTGGCGAATCCTGCGGCAGCATCTGGAAGCCTCGGAGGCTCGGATTACTGGCACCCCTACCCGACTGGAATAATCCCGGGGGACATCGTGATAGGCCATAATCCGGTCAGCGACCTCATAATACCCGGCTACTGGACTCACACCGGGATAATAGCCTACTACGACTCGAACGCTAGGGATTGGGTCGTCATAGAGGCCTGGGACGACCCGAGCGAGGTCAGGATGGTGTACCTCTCGGACTTCCTCAAGAGGTATGATACCGTTGCGGTTCTCCGCGTCAGGACGACCAATGAGATAAGGCTTGCAGCCGTTAACTTTGCCTTCCAGCAGCTCGGAAAGCCCTACGACTGGGAGTGGTGGACCAAGCACGTCTACGGCGACAGCTACTACTGCTCAGAGCTTGTCTGGGCCGCCTACAAGGCAGTCGGTGGGCCTGACATCGACGCCGACCCCGGCTTCAGCTGGAAGTACCTCTGGGGAGTCGCACCCCAGGAGATATACGACGACAACGACACCTATGTGATTTACTACCACAGCGACGCCTGATTCCTTCCCTTTTCTCCCCATTCCCGAAACATTTTTATATTCCCTCTCCAAAATATACCTCGAAGTTCGATGTATCGGGGTGAGTAGTATGATTGTGGTGACGACCGAGAGGGTCCCCGGCTACCGCGTCGTTGAGGTCAAGGGATTGGCCAGGGGAGGTGTTGTTATGGCGACGCACCTGGGCAGGGACATAATAGCCGGCTTCCGAAACCTCGTTGGCGGTGAGGTCAAGGAGTACACTGAGATGATGGCCAAGGCAAGGGAGATAGCACTCCAGAGGATGATAGAGAACGCGGAGGGAATGGGCGCCAATGCCGTCATCGGGATGCGCTTCATGACTTCCAACGTTGGTCAGAGGATGGCCGAGGTTTACGCCTTTGGAACGGCCGTCGTTGTGGAGAGGGAGTGAAGATAATGAGAAAGCTCCTCCCTGTTTTTGTTTTAACAGTCTTCGTTGCATTCCTCCCTGCAGTACATTCTTTAACACCCCAGGAGGCCATGATGGAGGCCCTTAAAACGGGCAACTACTCGATTGTTGAGCCCTACCTCTCACCCATTATGAAGAAGGCCCTCCCCAAGGGTTCCTTTGAGGCAATACGCAGGAGCCTGATAGGGGCTCACGGCGAGATACAGTCATACGAATTCGTGAAACGCGAGGAGGAAGGGCCCTACATTACGTATTACTACCGCGTCACCGCTTCAAGGGGAACCTACATCGTTACCGTCACCGTAAGGGACGGAAAGGTGGGTGGATTCCATCTCAAGGGCGTGCCCTTTAAAGCCACTGCCAGTGCCCTCTATCCCATTTTAGGCGCCCTGTTAGCCTTTCTGATTATCTGGGCCTACGTGAGGAAGCTTGGCGTCGCGGAGGTCATCTTCGGCATGGTTCTTCTCTTCATCGTGCTCCTCATCCAACCACTGATTCAATCCATTCCCACCTTCCTTGGCGTTTCAAACATCACTTTCCTCGTCCTCTGGACGGGCTTTATAGCCGGGCTCCTTCAGGAAGTCGCTAAGTACTACTCCTCTAGGGACAAAAGCCAGAGAAAAGCCCTTTACATAGGGGCCGGCTTCGGTTTTGGGGAGGCCATCTACGTATCACTGATAAGCATGGTAGGTGGCGGCTCGGTAGTGTTACTAAGCGCACTCGAAAGGTTTCTGGCGCTCCTCTTCCACTCCTCAACGACGGTGATATTTTCAAGAGCATACCACCGCGGCAGGGGACGGGAAGCCCTGATGGTTTTGATTCTAATCCACTGGTTCGTGGATTCCCTCGCGGCCTACTGGCACTACAGCCCGAGCTACCTCATCCTCGGAGTGAGCTACGCGGTGATGCTCGCCGTTGGACTTTACCTCCTCAGACTCCTTCCGGAGGTGAAAGTGGAGGAGGAGATAGAAACCGTTAAGTGGTGAAGCTTTTTATCCCTATATCCATTTTTCTAAGGAGGAGACCAAGTGTTGCTGGGAGATCCAAGAGAGAAAGCCCTTAAGAAGCTCAGGAAAGAGCTCCGCTCGGGTTTATATTCCTACTTAGTCCTGTCTATTTTAGAGAAGGAAGGCGAGCTTCACGGCTACGCTATAAGGAAGAAACTCAACGAGCTGAGCAACGGAAGGCTCGTCCCGAGTGAAGGTGCCCTGTACGACATTCTGAAGGGACTGAAGAAGCTCGGCCTTGTGGAGGATGAGTGGGCTGAAGCAGGAGGACGACCGAGGAAGTACTACTGCCTGACAGAGCTTGGAAGGGAGGTTTTAGAAGAGCTTGGGGATGAAATCAGGGAGATCGTTCTGGTCATTGAGAAGGTGAACGGGGGATGGTAGGATGGAGGTTCAAACGGTGGTTGAGTTATTCACGGGATTGATCCTTCTGATCACAGGCCTTTTAACATTAGCTTTCAGGAACCGGCAGAGCTCGTTCATAGGCTTCAGGATCGGCTACACGTACAATTCAGAGAGGGCCTGGAGAAAAGCCAACACATTCGCAGGGGTGTTTTCAATAGCCTATTCCCTCTTCCTCCTCCTGCTTGCACTCCTAGGCGTTTCCCTCGGGGTTTTCATCGTCATCACGATGGGCTTCGTGCTCGCGGAGGTGCTCCTCGACACGTGGATCGCCAGGCGCGAGTACGAGCTTGAGGAACTCTCAAGGGAGGCCCCCGAGAAGCCCCCTGGGGAGAGAATAGAAGCGAACGTAAAACCCTACCTGCTCATACAGCTGGCCTTCCTCGGTCTCTACCTGCTCATCGTTGCCCTCAGCTGGAGCGCCCTGCCGGAGCAGATGGCGGTTCACTTCAGTGCATCGGGAAGACCCAACGGCTTCATGTCGCGGGCGTGGGGAGCGGTGGGCGTGCCGGTGATGGTCTGGGCCATGTTCTTCGGCCTCACCCTGCTCGGGAAAGACCCCGGCTTCTTCGCGAGGATGCGGCGCTTCTCCCCAACTGACTGGAGGGCGTGGGCAGAGTTCAACACGCTGATGAGCCTCGGACTCATGGCGATGTCCTTCATCGTGGTACTCTACAACCTTGGGAGCGTATCGGTGGAGTGGGTGAGCTATTCGGCCTGGACGTTTTTGGCTCTCGGCTTCTTTGGGATATATCTGCTGGCAAAGGCGAAGTAGTCAGCTTTCAAGGGCCTTCACCAGTTCAGCCCTTTTCTCCTTCCTTATCAAACCGATGGCAACCGCGTACTGGAGAACGTACTCCGGAAACTCGGCATTGAAGAAGGCCCTTATTCCTTTTCCCGGAAGGTAGAATGCATAAACGCGGACGTTTTTATCCCCGCACTCTCCTCTCGCAACCATGAAGCCCTTCTCCGCGTTGACCCTGACCACATCCCAGGAGAATACTTCGGCGAGACCGAAGAACGCCTCGAAGAGCTTGACCCTCGCGTCCTTCAGGGCCTTGTTGACGGCCTGCCTCGATACCCCGAGGGTCTCGGCTATCTCGACTTCGCGCATGCCTTTGGCTCTCATTAGCCATACCCTTTCCATGCCCTCAGGGAGTCTGAACATCAACGCGTCCCCCCAGGGTCCTCAAAAAGACATCCACGGGAACCTTGCTATTGAGGGTTATAAGGTACTTTTCCCCGACCGTTTTCAGAACGACATAGTCTCTGGAGTAGTAAGAGGCGTAGGTAAAGAACACCGCAATCTCCCCGATAAACACCATTATGGGGTCAACCGCTCCAGGAACGATGAGCCACAGGAGAAGGCTGAGGATTAGGGGGATAGCAAAGGCCAGCATGCCAATCTCATCCCATCCAAATGGTATAGAGAGGAGCAGAAGATACGATGCGGACACCAGGAATAGGGCAGTGTAACCCGAATAATCCCTGCTCGGATGGGTTAGGACAACGAACAGCGAGAAGCATACAACTGATAGGACAAGAAGAAAGAAATCGGGAAACTCCCTGGCGAGCGAGGACAGGGTTAGCCTGTTCATTGCTTTTACTTCCCAAACCTCCTCAATCGGAACTTCAACTGCTTTCTTTCCGAAGAGATAGTAGAGCCTGAGCTTTTTTCCATCGATCTCAACGGACGTGCCCCAAGACATGGCGAGGAATAACCAGCCAAGGAGGGAAACCCATGAGAACCTCTCAAATAGGGGGCCAATCAGGAAGAAGGCAAAGCCCACGAGGAGTAACACAAACTGGGGGCGTGATACACCCGGGATTGCTCCGTTCACTTTCATTTTCAACACCTTCGTCAATCTTTGTAAGTTGACAAAATATTTAAGCCTTTCGATAGCCTTAAATTACTCGACTCACTTCTCCCTGTGGTGGTGCCATGACCCTTGAGGAGCTCTACCGCTACATAAACTGGAGGATGGATCCCAGGGACAAGAAGGCAAGGGATAGGTTCAACAGAATAGTGGGGTTCTTTAAATCCCTTACCTGGCTTCCGCAGGGCGGAAGGGTTCTCGACCTCTGTGCCGGGACTGGCATAGCCGGTGTTGCCCTCGCCAAGGCGACCGACGCGAGACTCCTCACCGTCCTCGACGCCAGGAAGGAAGACCTTGGGCTTGCCCTGGAGTGGGTCAAAACGGCCGGCATAAGCCCGGAGCTCAGAACCGTCCAGGGAGACGCGAGAGAGCTCGCGAACCTCGTCGGGGAGCACGACGTAGCGGTTCTCTGGGGCTACACGATGCCACACTTCGATCCCTTTGATGCGGTGAGGCTCTTTGCCAACGTTGCACTGGTTCTGAGTGACGACGGGGTTTTCATGATAGAGGACATGGACAGGGTCTACTGGATACTCTACAGAGTAGGTTACAGGAGGTTCCTCATAGAGGGTCGGAATGGCAACTACACTATAGCCTCTATGCATGAGGGCTACGACTTCGAGAGGGGCACCTTCAGGAGGGGATACTACCTCCTGCCCGGCTTCAGGAAG
>NZ_JALTCZ010000096.1 GCF_027008145.1 Thermococcus sp.
AAAACGTCGTAATAACACAGAACTACAGTGGATCGAACACGGGCATCGTAATGTCGATCTTTGGAATGTTGCTCCTCGTCGTCGCGGTGGCCATCGTCAGCGCGTACTTTGAGATGAAGGCCTGGAGTGCGATGTACGAGATAACCGGGACGAAGGAGTTCAAAGACGCCGCCAGCTGGTTCAAGTGGGGGGCCATCACCGCAATAATAATGGTAGGGCTCCTGTTGATACTGGTGGCTAGGATATTCGTCATCCTTGGGTTCAACAACATGCCCGAGGAGCTGAACGTCGAAGGGGAGAAAGGAGGGTAAGATGACATCTCAGTCTTCTGACTACCATCCCTCCACTTTTTTCAAAACTTCGTCCGAGACTTTTCCCTCTTCAACATCCCCTATCGCCTGTTCAAGCCTGTTAAGCCCCTCTTCCAGGAGCTCCTCTTCAATAGTCAGTGGGGGCTGTATCCTAAGGACGTTTCCCTGAAGGAAGGCAACTATTAGGCCCAGCTCGTAGGATCTCCAGACGATTTTTCTCGCCTCGGCATAAGCCCTTTCCTTTGTTTCCCTGTCCTTTACAAGATCAAGGCCGAGCATGAGACCGAGACCGCGGACGTCGCCTATGAGTTCATGTTCCTCCTTCATCTTCTCAAGCCTTCTTCTCGCGTACATCCCAAGCTTTTCAGCCCGTTTCAGGAGTTTCCTCTCCTCTATCTCCTCGATTACTGCCAATGCCGCTGCACTTGCTATTGGATTTCCGCTCAGGGTGAAAGCATGACCCATCGGAGGAATTGAGTCCATTATCTCCTCCCTGCCGATTATTGCACTTATCGGAAGGCCCCCACCTAGGGGCTTTGCGAGGGTTATGATGTCGGGTTCTACCCCAAAGTGCTCTATGGCAAACCACCTTCCAGTTCTGCCGAGGCCGCTCTGAACCTCATCTACCACTAGCAGGATCCCATGCTTATCAAGTATCTTTTTGAGCCTCTTAAAGTAGCCCTCGGGAGGTACGACCATTCCGGCGTCGCCCTGGATAGGCTCCGCGAACAGAGCCGCTATACCCTTAGCGTAGACCTCTCCCTCGAACTTTTCCTTCAGGTATTCAAGGCACTCCATTCTGCAGGTCTTTGGAGTCTTCCCAAAGGGACAGCGGTAGCAGTTTGGATAGGGGATGAAGTGGATGTCGCTCAACTGGCCGACCTTCGAGCGAACCTCGAAGTCGAGGCCGGTAATGCTCATGGCCCCGTAGGTGGAGCCGTAATAGCTCCTCAGATAGCTCAGGATAACCCTTCTTCCGGTGTAGGCCCTCGCGAACTTTATGGCACCATCATTGGCGTCGCTCCCGCTGAGGCCTAGTGACACCTTGGGGGACTCAATGGGTGCTATCTCCCTGAGTTTCTCAGCGAGGAGGAGTGGTTCTACCGGAAAGCCGTAGATGAAGGTGAAATGGACGAGCCTGTCGGCCTGCTTCTTTATTGCGTTAACAACACGGGGATTATTATGGCCAACGTTTTGAACGGCCGCGTCGCTTAGGAAGTCTATGTATTCCCTTCCTTCGATGTCCCATACCAGGGCATTTTTGGCTTTGACGGCAACTATCGGGGCGTATGTCACGCGCGAAGTTCTCGAAAATACCTCAGAATACCTCCTAACGACTTCCTCTTTGGTTCGCGGGTATTCCATGAACATTCACCTTTCTGTAATATAATTAACGAACTAATATTAGTTTCGCTCAAATTTTACGTTTTATGGCAAGTTTTTTAAATAGATATTGATATAACAGCAAAAATAGGGTGTTTAAAATGCGAGATAATAGAATACTTGACGAGCTTGACAAGTCCATACTCCGCATCCTCCAGGAGGATGGAAGGGTCAGCTACTCAGAGATAGCGAGAAGACTGGGGGCGCCGGAATCAACGGTAAGGTTGAGGGTGAAGAAGCTGGTTGAAAAAGGGATCATCAGAAAGTTCGCGGCGCTGATAAACCCCTTCAAGGCGGGCTACTCAATAGTTGCTTTCATAGCAGTTGACGTCGAGCCGAGCAGGGTCAAGGAGGCCGCTGAAGAGCTTTCAAAGCTACCCGAGGTGGACGTCCTTGGAATAGCCACCGGTGCCCATGATATCCTGATGCAGGTTACCGTTAGGGATCTCCACGAACTTGAGGAATTTCTCATAGAGAAGCTCGGAAGAATAGAGGGGATCAGGAGCACCGAGACCTCAATCCTAACGAGCGTGAGAAAGTGGGGCTACGCCAGGGTCTTCTAAAGGAGCACCCACAGACCTATGCCAATGAGCAGGAGACCCGCTATGACCGACAGCTCCCGGGAGCGCCTGACCATTGCCTGAGAAAAGCGCTTGCTCTCGGCAACGCTCCCCATGGCGAGCAATATGACCACCAGGGGGAGGACGAATATGACGTTGTAGAGGCCCAGCAGGAGGAAGGTCAGCTCCCTGCTCCCATGGGCGATTATCGCGGCGTAGACAAGATAACTACCAGCCGAGCAGGGAAGCAGCGTCGTTGAGACTACAATCCCCAGCATAAACGAGCCTATGAACGTTGCCTCTGTGCTGAAAATCTTCTTCCTGACTTCCTTTTTGTCCCCGATGCGCGACTTTTCTTTAAGTCCCGTCACTGCTGTGTACACTCCAAAGGCTATGGCGAGGGCACCAGCACCCCAGAGCGGGATGTACTGTCCCAGGTAGAGCAACCCGACGCCGAGCAGGTAGTAGGATGTGTAAACGGCCAGTATAAAGGCCGAGCCTATGAGGTAAAGCCTCCCCTTTGGAATGTCCCTGATGGAGAGGGCCACGAGGAGCATGGTATATATCACGAAGGTACAGGGGTTAACCGAATCGCTCATTGAGAGGGCGAAGAACTGCGGGAGGAACCACGTAAGACCCATTGCATAGAGAGCAAGAGTGCTTAGGCCCAGGGAAAAGCCCACTATGAGCGCTAGTGCCTTGATTTCTGTTCTCATGCTTTAATGCTCAATCGGGGCCTTTTTCTCCTTTTCTGAAACAAAAGGTTGGGAACGGTAGGTTATCCCGACTTCAGCTCGCTGAGTATCTTCTGAACGTCCACCGGCTCGTGCCTCACGAAGAGCTTGTAGAGGGCGTCAATGACAAGCCTTGACTTCTTGTCCTTGTAGGGGAGCAGGTATGTCTTCCCGACGAAGAGGAGCGTGCCGTTGTTCTGGATTGCCGTCGCGATTATCTCGGGTGTTGCACTGACGTTGAACTCCCCCTCTATAACGGCGTAGAGGGTTCCGTTGTAGGTTATCGCTATGGCTGGGACACCGGTTATGCCGGTCAGCTGGGCCACTTGGCTGAAGAGCTTTTGGTTAGTCTCATTATCGACGAGCTCGTAGTAGGTCAGCGCTCCCTTTCCAAACTCCTGGGGAATCCACTCATGCATGTGCCTGCAGTGGGGGCACGTTTTCATCCCGTACATGTAGAAGTGTATCCTGTCGAGGTATATCCTGTGCCCCTTGACATCAACGAACTTGGCCACGGAGGTTGTTGTGGAGGTTGTTCCCGTCTGGGAGCTCTTCGTTGGAGTTGTTCCTCCGTTGCTCCCGAGACAGCCAGAGGCTATGCCAATGAGGAAAACGAGGAGCAGGACTATAGCGAGCTTCTTCATCCAACCACCGAATATGGTTCTCCGACACCGTTAAAAGCTTACCTCCGGAAGCCTTAAATCCTCAGCCGATGAGAAGAGTTGGGATGTGCTATGCAGGCATGGTACCGTTCACGGGCGCTCTACGAGACCGTTATGAAGCTCATCCAGGGGAGTCGCTTTGATGAGGCACTGAAGCTCGCCGGAGACATTCCTGATGTCTCGGTCCGCTCAAAGGCCCTCAACGAGATTGTCGTCGAGATGGCGAAGACAGGTAGGGACTACTCTGAAGCACTCAACAGGGCGATAGAGACGGCCCTAGAAATTCCGGGTGAGGGATCGACGAAGTCCCTTATGGCGCTCGCCTTTGACTTCCTTGAGGTGGGGAAGCCTGATGAGGCCCTGAGGATAGCGGGGTACATAACCGACCTCTCCAACCGCTCGAAGGTTCAGGCGGAGGTGGCTCTGGCCCTCGCTCGCCGTGGGGACATCGAGGGTGCGATGAAGCTGATAAACGAGATACTCGACGAGGACGTCAAGACCTGGGCCATGTCGAGGCTTGCGAGCGAGGTTTAGCGCGAACCTGATAAAATTTTTTATTTTCAGGGTGCTGTTTGACAGGAACCCCTCCACAACGCTTTTTTGGCTACTTCAGATTTTTCCGGGGTGAGAAGATGGAGTGGGGACAGATAGTAGGACTTCTGGGTATGATGCTCCTCGTTAGTTCATGGGTTCCGCAGACGGTCGAGACGGTTAAAAAGAGGCACTGCCCCCTCAACCTGGGGTTCATAATAGTCTACGTGGTAGCGGCGAGCCTGCTGACCATCTACTCATACATCATAGGGGACTGGATATTCTTCACCCTGAACTTTCTCTCGGCCCTTCAGAGCGCGATAAACCTTGCTGTAAAATTGATGGAAGGCAGTTCACTTTCTCTCATATAGCCCGACGATCTCTCCCCACTGGATCACGTGGCCCTCCATGGTTTTTTCAAGCTCCTTCCGTGTGGCACCGGGGTTTAGGTCAAGCTCGGTGTCGAGGGCGTAGACCTTGAAGTGGTAGCGGTGAACACCGTGTCCCCTCGGCGGGCAGGGACCGTTGTAGCCTATCCTCCCAAAGTCGTTCCTGCCCTGGACAAGGTAGACTGGCTCTTCAACAACCTCCCTCTTTGGAAGTCCTTCCGGTATGTCCCCCACCGGGGGTATGTTCCAGGCTATCCAGTGGGTGAAAGTTCCCCCCGGAGCGTCCGGATCATCAACTATGACAACGAGGCTCTTGGCCTTCTCACTGATGTTCCCTATGTAGAGTGGAGGGTTCCAGTCCTCCCCCTCACAGGTGAACTTCTTCGGTATGAACTCCCCGTTGTGGAAGACGGAGCCAACTTCCAAACCCATCCTCACACCCCCTTTGGCTTTTTCCTGAGAGATGCAACTGGTCGCGAGGATGACCAGCGCACGATTATCCAGGGGATTAGCCCTTGTAAACATTGTGTTTCCAAACGTAAAAATGTTTCGCGTCAATATTTATTAATCGGAGCGTTCAATCTTTAGTGGTGGTCGCTATGGAACTGAAGGGTAAGGTCGCCATCGTTACCGGCTCCGCGAGGGGTATCGGTAGGGCCATAGCCGTGGCCCTGGCGAGGAAGGGAGCAAACGTCGTTATAAACTACGCCCACAGCGAGGATGAGGCAAGAAAGACTGAAGAAATGTGCAGGCGGTACGGCGTCGAGACCCTCGTCGTTAAAGCGGACGTCAGCAAAAGGGACGAGGTCAGGGAGATGGTGCAGAGGGTAATCGAGCGCTTCGGCAGGATAGATGTACTTGTCAACAACGCCGGCATACTTGGAAAGGCCCTGAGGCCGATGAAGGTCACCGATGAAGACTGGGATGCCGTTCTTGGTGTAAACCTCAAGGGGGCCTTCATAGTGACACAGGAAGTCCTGAAGTACATGAAGAAGGGCAAGATAGTGAACATAGCCTCCATAGCCGGAAAGGACGGCGGGACAGTTGGGCCGCACTACGCGGCCTCGAAGGGTGGGTTGATAGCCCTCACCTTCAACCTCGCGAGGCACCTCGCCCCGAACATACTCGTCAACGCGGTAGCGCCGGGCCCGGTTGACACCGGCCTGATAAGCCCGGAGATAAAGGAAAAACTGAGGAAGCTCTCCCTGACAGGGGAGATAGCCAAGCCCGAGGATGTCGCCCACACCGTAATCTTCCTCCTCGAAAACGACCACATTACTGGGGAACTTGTTGACGTCAACGGCGGCAGGCTGATGGACTAGTGAAAATGATGAAACAGTATGTTATGTTTTTTGGGTTTATTACTCCGATTTTTAGACCATACTTTTGACATCTGCCATACCAAATGTTTATATAGAGATACGAATAGAGACTACTTAGTAATATCCAGGGGGGTAATGAGGTGGTTGATAAGGTCAACTGGTTATGGGATAGTCTAAAACCAGGTGAAACCATCCTCATAGAGCATGATTCATTAACATCCCCCGTCCTTGGACTTTACTATGCAGTCAAGTGGGCCAAAGAAAAAGGGTACAAGGTCATTGTGGATGACATCCTAGACGGTCTTTACCTCCAGGTCTCCCACCTAAAACTTGCAGGGTATGAGACAAGTTTTGTGGATGAGCTTCAGATCATAAAGGAAGGCGGAACGATAAGGGTAGGGAACGTGGTAGCGCACCTCCGTCTTAATCAATATGCGATACGTCAGACGCAGTACTCGCGTGTGTATGAGCCGTTAATATCAGGCGGAGGGGTTGTGAATATAGTGCTTGGCCTAGACAAGCTGTTTCTAATCTCTGACCTGAGGGAGAACATGAACACCATTAATGCAATTCTCAGCTACACGGGGGATGAACGCAGATTAGCCATTTATTTTGTTAACAGAGACCTAATGGGTATCAGCAGTCCACATTTCCTGCCTCTCTTGGAGGAGATAGCCACTACCGTAATCAGGGTGACCAAAGAAAGAAGCAGGTACGTGTTCTCTGTTGTTAAATCGATCAATAACAATCTGGATGGTGAGTCGCTCTCCCTTCCATAACCTTGGCAAGCATTTTTAACTTTCCTTTCAATCTCTTCTTGATGCCCAATGAGGGTCCTGTGGGAAAAAGAGGTTGACGCTTCGAGCATAGTGGTCTCGCCGAGACCAATCTGGAAGTGCCGTTCCTGCCCGATGTACGGGAAGAGACCGAGCTGTCCTCCCTACGCCCCGGAGTGGAGGGAGGCTAGAGATTGGGTCAGGAGCTTTAAGAAGGCCCTCCTCGTGAAGTTCTCAATCAACATGGAGGACTTCGAGGAAGAAAAGAGGAAAGTCCTTCTCTGGCTCCTAAAGAGGGAAGCCGAGCTCTTCAAGGAAGGCAAGCTCTACGCGATGGCCCTCTTCCCTGGCAACTGCAATCTCTGCGATGACTGCTCCTTCGAGAGAGGCGAGCCCTGCAGAATGCCTGAGAAGGTAAGGCCGAGTGTCGATGCCGTTGGGATAGAGCTGAGCTCCCTTGTGGAGATAAACTTCTCAGAGAGCGTTCTCTACGGAGTGATAATGGTGGAATGAGATGACCGGAAAGCTTGCCTATGTGACCGTCCTGGGCCGTTTCCCCTGGGCCTCGATAAACACTTACTACAAGATCCTCGGAGAGTTCGAGATGAAGGGTGTTGAGAGGCTGTACGTCTTCACCGAGGAGAGGTACAGGGAGGAGCTGGGCAAAGTGGTAAAGGCTTTTAGGATCCTCTCCTCAGCTTACGGTATGAGCCCGGAGGTTTTCACTGTGGTTTTACCGAACTACGGCTTTAACGAGGCCGAGAAGAAGTTCCATGAACTCTTTTCAGAACTCGCCGGGGAGGGCTACGCAATAGGGATAGACATAACCTCGGGCAGAAAGGCCATTGTTACCGCGGCAATAGTGCAGTCGATGAACTTCCCCGTTTCCTTCATAGCCTACATGGGCCTCCTTGACAG
>NZ_JALTCZ010000097.1 GCF_027008145.1 Thermococcus sp.
ATTCCCGTTCCGGTACCGAGCGCCCCGAGGAAGTCCGCCAGTATAGCAACCACTGCCAGAGTGAAGGAGCCCCAGAAGGTAACATAGGGTATGTACCTCTGGAGAACTCTCTCAAGGATTCTCGGATCCCTTCTGAAACCGGGTATCTGAAGCCCTGCCTGCTGGAGCTGTCTGGCTATGCTCCTAGCATCAAGCCCCGTTAGCTCAACCCACAGGAAACCGAAGATTAACGCCCAGAAGATAGTCTGGATGGCATACACTGTAGCCCTTCCCGGGTCGGCTATGACACTGAAGATGTCCCTAGGGGGGTAGAGATATGTCACGAAGCCACTGGCCGGGAAGCCGTTCTTGTCAAAGGTACCGAGCCATGTTATGCCGTAGTTGTTGAGGAGCCTAGCCCAGAGCTGGATATTGGCATAGAGTGCCATTGTGAGGATTATCGGGATGTTGCTGACGTACATGAACCTTATTGGGTACCTGCCGCGGACAGTTACACGGCCGTAGCTGAGGGGTATCTCAACGCGCATGCTTTCAAGGTAGACAACTATGAGGAAGACCACTATCGTGCCGGTTAGTTTCACGATGTCCGGCAACATCGGGCCACGGTACAGTGCACCCGTTATGTCACCCAGGAGCAGGTGCTGGATGAAAGCCGGTATTGCACCGACTATGGCCGGCTGGTTCGTGAGGGGGTCTATGTACTGGTGGCTTGGCACAGGTGCCAGGGACTTGTATATGACCGTCTGGGAAACACCTGCTGCTATGAACAGGCTTATACCGCTCCCGATACCCCACTTGCTCACGAGCTCGTCGAGGAGTATCAACAGGGTTGATGCAAAGCCCAGCTGGAGTATTATGAGGGTGGCAAGACCAAGACCTATGTAGACCAGACCGCTGGGACTGGTAATCGTCTGGAAGGCCCCTATGCCCCCGTCAACCTTACCAAAGGCCCCAGCGAAGACGTAGATCGCGGCCTCGAAGAAGCTCATGAAGACGGCGAAGAGCTTCTGGGTGGCTTGGTAAAAGCGCCTGTCCTCTGAATTCGAGAGGTCGAGCTTAACTATCTCCGAACCAACGAGGAGCTGCATGATTATACTCGCAGTGACTATAGGGCCTATACCAAGGGTGAGAAGTGAGCCGTTCCTACCAGCGAGAACGAAACGCAGAGTTGCGAAGTAGTCCTGAATCTTGGAGGGCATCCCATAAACGGGTATCTCCGCGAGGATGAAATAGAGGAGCAACACTATGCCCGTCCACATGAACTTTTCCTTAAGGGAGATATGCCTCTTTGGCCTCTCGACCTCCGGGAAATACCTCTCCATAGCATATATTATGTCCCTGGTCTTTCCCATGATAAACACCCGCCAAAAGTTAAATTAAAGGTGTCAGGCGAGGACGACCTCGCCACCGGCTTCCTTGATCTTCTCCTCGGCCCTGGAGGTGACGTAGTAGGCCTTAACAACGAGCGCGCGGGTGAGCTTTCCTGTCCCAAGAACCTTGTCGATGCCGAGCTGCGTTGCGTCGAAGACGAGCTTTCCCCCCTCCTCGTAGATTACACCCATGTCTCTAAAGAGCTCGAAGTTCTCGTCTATCTCACTGAGGTTCATAACCACCGGGGTGTACTGGACGGTCCTGGGTCTGTGGAAGCCCCTCTTTCCGAGCCTGTCAGGGGCGTACTTGATCGTCCAAGTGAACTTTTGATCCTTCCTCTTGCCCGTTCCTGCCATTCCCTTACCGCCCTTGCTTCCACCACCACGGTGCTTCTTCTTGCACCCCCATCCGTGAGTGTGACTTCCGCGGAGCTTTCTAATCTTCTTCTTCCTCCTTATCATCCCTCGCCACCTCAGAGCATTCTCTCAATGAGCTCGTTAATCTTCTCACCGCGGTAGCCTAAAGCGCCACCCTCCTTGAAGGAGCGCTTCTTGCTACCCCTCAGTCCTCCCCTCGGAGGGTGCAGCCTGAAGACCGGCTTGAGGTTGGGCAAATCTCTGAGCCTCATCTCGCCGTTGATTACCTTCTCGGCGAACTCGTCGATGCCCATTCCAAGCTTCTCCTTGACGTACTCCTCAGTCACAGGCCTGTTGCCAATGAGCCTGCCCCTCTTTCTGATGACTTCTGCCAAGGTTTCCTTGTCTATCTCGCCCCAGGTTATGTAGTCCTTGACCTTCTGTATCATTCCCCGATAGCTCGGGCTGTCGTCGACGACGACAAGGTGGTTTATCCTGTGGAGGCGGAGCATCGCTAGGGTATCTCTAACCCTACCCTTCGCCCTGATACCGCTCCTTAGCCTTATGAGCGCTAACTTGGCCATCTTCTCTCACCTCACAGCTCAAAGCTCTGCGGCATTGCCCTGCCAACGACGATACCGTACTTCTCCTCCATACCTGGCTGGATGGCAACGCGGTTGGTGTTGTAGAGGGCGTTGAAGACGGCCTTGGCAAAGTTGACGGTAGTTCTTGTCTCACCGAGGGTCTGAGACCAGACGTCCTGGACTCCAGCGAGGCTGAGTATCTTCTTACCCACGTCGCCTATGACGAGACCGAGGCCACGCGGACCAGGCATGAGTTTGACCCTAACGCTCCCCTCTTTGCCTTCAACGGCGAAGGGTATCGAGTGTGGTCTCCTGCACCTGCACTCCCATGAACCACATCCACGCTTGATCTCGATGATGCCCATCTTGGCGTAGTTGATAGCCTTCCTGATGGCTATGCCAACCTCCCTTCCGTGGCCGATTCCGAGGCCAACGTAGCCGTCCCTATTGCCAACGGCAGCGAGAACCCTGAAGCGGATCCTTCTTCCGCTGTCGGTCATTCTTACTGTGAGTGCTATGTCGAGCACTTCCTGATTCTCCCTGAGGTTGACCTCGGGAAGGAGGACATCAACTATCTCAGGCTCCTTTATCTGGTAGCCCTTCCTGAATATCTCGTGAATGTCTGTTATCTGGCCCTCCTTGACGAGCATGCCGAGCTTGGTCCTCGGCTCCCACTCCTCAAGAACCCTCTGGGCGATCTCTCTCGGGTCGCTCATTCTCTCGCCTCCCCAAACTTCTCGATTATCTTGCCCTTAACCTCTTCAAAGTGCTCGGGGAGTCTTTCAGGCTCAAGGCCCTTGACGAGGTAACTACCAAACTGCCTCCTGTAAAGGCTCTCGTCCTTCTCCTTGAGGGCCTTGGCGTAGTTTGCCACGTGCTCGCCCCTTATCCTGTAGTCCTCCGGGAATATTTCCTCGCTGTGCGGGATGTTTAAGCCAGCATCAACGGCACCTTTGAGGACTGCAAAGACCGAGCTTCCCCTCGTCGGCGGGTGGAGGCCTATGTCGAGGATTGCCTCCTCGATGCCAGCCTGCCTTGCCTTATAGCCGATGAGCAATCCTAGAAGGTAAGCACTCGGAGTGTTCCCGGTATGCCCCTTCCAGCCGAAGTTCCTGATGAGTTCCCTCGTATGGGCCGAGACAAGGGTCTTATCCCCCCTGGGATCATAAACGATTATCTGGGCGATGTGATGATTCAGCGTCTTTCTAACAGCTAACCTCGGCTTCTTGCTCTTGAGGAGTCTGAGCCTCTTGTGGTAGTTGGTCTTGCCCTCTCTCCTCCTCCTGAACGGAACCCTATACCTAGGTCCTCTCGCCATCTATCTCACCTCACTCCTTCAAGATACCGCGCTCCTGCATAAACAGGTAGAGCTGCCTCTTGTTCTTGAACTGACCGCCCTTGGCACGGATGTAGAGCCTCCTGTAGATATGGGCGTCGAGTTTTCCCTCAGCTTTGAGCTTCCTGAGTTCCTTCCTGAGGGCCCTTATAGTCATCATCCAGCGCTCCTTCTTGCCCATCCTAGCGGTCTTCTTACCTTTCCTGCTTCCAGGGCCCCGGTGCCTGCCCTTCTTTCTGGCCTCGTGAAAGGCCCTCGCCCTTACCCTGCTCTGGCCCTTTATCGGCTTCTTCCTGATGACGCCCTCGTGGATGAGCCTCTTCACGTCCTCCCGGGTTATTGCCGAGACAACATCGTCTATCCTCTCGGGGTCTATCCATATCCTGTTCTCACCGCATTTCAACAGCTCGGCGGCTATTCTCCTCTGCATCTTAAGCATGAGCCTCACCTCGCGTTGAGAACCCTAATTCCGAGCTCTTCAGCCCTCGCAATGATGAGCTCTCTCTTTTTCTTGCCAACGGTTCGGGCTATCCTAGCTGCCTGCCTAGTCGGGTCTATGGCTTCGAGCTCCTTGACGTTGTGAACGAGGACTTCCTCGTAACCGCTTGGGTGGAGTCCCCTCACTGCCCTCGGGGAGCTCCAGCCTATACTGGGTGATCGGGGCTTGCCCTTCTTCTTGAGCCTCATCTTGCTGTCTATTCCCTTCGGTTTCCTCCACTTGGGATTGTTCTTGAACTTCGGATATCTCCACCACTCCTGGCGGAGGAAGCGGGGCTTTTTTCTCTTGAGCTTGGCCCTTATCCTCAGGAGTCTCGCCTTCTCGTTCATCCCTCACACCTCACTTCAGAACTTAATCGGCTTGCCTGCCTTCTCAACTATGTAAATTCCATCCTGGAAGACGCGCCTGTCCCACTTGGTTATCCTAGTTGCCTGTTCGATGTTTGCAGCAGTCTGGCCAGCTTTCTCCTTGTCTATCCCCTCAACGATAACTTCCTGACCCCTAACCTTGACGGTAACACCTGGGAGTATCTTGGCCCTTCTGGGGTTCTTCTCACCGAGGAAGTTCTCTATTATGACCTCGTCCCCCTGAACCTTTACGGTCATCGGGAAGTGGCTGTAGACAACTTTGAGCTTGTAGGTGAAGCCCTCGGTGACTCCCTTGATCATGTTCGCTATGTGGACCTTGAAAGTCCTGACTATGGCAACATCCTTCCTCCTCGGAAACTCCTTGTATATGGCGACCTTCCCGTCTTCGGTGAATATCTGAACGCCGGGGTACTCAAGCTGCCTTTCAAGCTCCCCCTTCGGCCCTTTGACCCTGATCGTGTTCCCCTTAACTGCAACCTCGACTCCCTCTGGTATCTCAACTTCCTCACGAATCCACGCGTCTATCGGCATCGCTCTCACCTCAGTAGACGTAGGCTATCAGTCTTCCGCCAATGCCCTTCTCACGGGCCTCCTTGTGAGCCATAACACCCTGGGAGGTCGAGACTATGAGGATACCGAACTCGAAAGCAGGAAGGAACCTCTTCTCCCAGCTCTCATAGTCCCTCGCCTTGACCGGGAAGCGGGGTTTTATGGCCCCAGCCTTGTTTATCTTGCCTATGAGCTGAACCCTGTAGATACCGGCCCTTCCATCATCTATGAACTCGAACTCGCCTATGTAGCCGTTCTCCTGCATGACCCTCAGCACTTCACCGATGAGCTTTGAGGCGGGCTTTAGGTAGACCTCCTTCTTGCCAACCCTCTCGCTGTTGGTTATGTGTGAGAGCGCGTTCGCCAGCGGATCAAGCAAAGTCATCTTCACTCACCTCACTCATACTTCTTGAAGCCGAGCTTTGGGGCGATTTCACGGAAGCAGTGCCTGCACAGCATAAGGCCGTGTATCCTGATGACAGGACCGTACTGGCCACAACGCATGCACCTTCTGGCTCCTTTACCAAACTTTCTCGGCTTCCTCTTGTTGTAGTCAGCCTTCGCCATCTCACAATCCCTCCACCTTGGCGTTGAGTTCCTCAATCGCGAAGACCATACCCTCCTCCTTCGTCAGCTTGTGCCTGTTCGGTATCTTCTTCCTCTGCCTCTTCCTCTTTGCTATTCTGAATCCAGGTCTCTCAAGGGTCACGCAGACGTCCATACCAAAGATTCCTATCTCAGGGTCGTACTCGACGCCAGGGATGTTTATGTGCTCCTGTATTCCAAAGCAGAAGTTGCCGTGCTCGTCGAAGTTACCCACACTGAGCTTCCTGTCAACTGCCTCAAGAAGCCTGTCGAGCATTTTATAGGCATTTTCACCGCGGAGGGTGACCTTAACGGCTATCGGCTCACCGCGCCTTATGCCGAAGTCTCTGTTGGTCTGCTTCGCGCGCCTCCTTATCGGTTTCTGGCCGACGAGCCCTTCAAGCATTTCCTCGGCTTTGGTAAGCCTCTCACCGCTCTCGCCAACACCTATGTTTATGGTGACCTTCGCTATCCTCGGCCTTCTCATCGGGTGAGCTTCCCAGTCCGCTAGGATAGCCTCTCTGTTTACCTGCATCTCATCTCACCTCACGGCAGGGAAATCTCAGGCTTCTCTTTTCCAACGACGAAGGCGTATTCCTTCAGGGTGTCGAAAAGCTCGCCGTTCTCGTCCTCAATAGTGACGACGTCCGGCCAGCCCATCGGGAACTGCCTGACCTCGACGATCCTTCCTTTCCTTGCAACGTTCTTACCCTGGGTAACGAAGACGTATGCACCGACCTCAAAGGGGAGCACCCTAACTATCTTCCTCTCGGGAACCTGCATTATAACCGTGTATGATGTCTTGTATGCGTCTTTCTCAGCGGGACTTACGAGGTGGTTGCTCCCGTCGTGGAGATTGAGCTGAACCTTTGCCCCCTTAACCATGCGTTTGTTGTTTATCCTAAAGGGCTTAATCTTGGCTTCATCCCCACTTATCGGGTGAAGTACAAGCTTCCCTATCCTGTTCGGAAGAACCCTGTAGTACTCACCGGTTTCGGGGATTGAGACTACGTCCATTATACCCACCGGGAAGCGGTAGTCCTTCCTGACGCGACCGTCGACGAGAACTTTGCCCTCGTTGAGTATCTTTCTCGCTTCACGGGCGGTCTTTGCATAGCCGAGATAGTCTCTAACGATGTATAGTAGTGGAATGGAGGTCTTCATGCCATGCGGTCCCGGGCTCGGGCGGACAGCCCACTTATATGCCTTCCTTGGGATATACCAAGCCGTGGGAGCGGCAAGCCTCTTAAGATGTCTCTTTGGACCCTTCCTCGCCATCACTCAGCCCTCCTCTTAATTATCTTCTCCCTTCTCTCATCCTCAAGGTTGAGGTCCACAATCATGACGTTCGACGGGTGAACCGGATAGTACACTTCAGTTCCATCAGTCTTCTTCTGGGTAACGCCTTCAACGTATATCCTGTACCTCTTGAGGCTGACCTCAGCGACCTTTCCTTCTTTCCCCTTGAAGTCACCACGCATGATTCTCACCTTGTCCCCAACCCTGATTGGGAGATTCCTGACGCCGTATTTTTCCCTCAGGTCTTCACTGAGGGTTGCGCTCATTATCTTACCCCTCAGGTGAAGGGGAGCGTTGTAGAGGAACCTCCTCTGCTTTCTCGGCTGTCTGGTGTTCAACTCCATCTCTCTCACCTCACAACACTATGCTCGCTATGCTCCCAAGTCTGACCCACCTCTCGGCGGCTTCCCTGGCTATCGCACCCCTAATCTCTGTTCCCCTAGGGACGCCTTCCGGAGTGACTATAGCTGCGGCGTTGTCCTCAAACTTGACGCGCATACCGTCGAGCCTCTTGTATTCCTTTCTCTGCCTGACTATGACCGCCCTCACGACCTGATGCCTGATGTCCGGCCTTCCCTTCTTGACGGCTGCTATAACCATGTCGCCAACGCCAGCGCTGGCAAGCCTTCTCCTAGTTCCCTTGTAGCCGACGACGCCTATGATCTGGATGACCTTGGCACCGCTGTTGTCTGCAACCTTGAGGTAGGCCCCAACGGGCAGAGCACGGGTGGGCCTGACCGGGCTTATTCCCCTAGTTGCACCGGCACCCTTCTTGGCCATTTCACACTCCCCCCCTGTGCTCGGCTCTCTGGGTCACCGCAACGACAACCCAGCTCTTAGTCTTGCTTATGGGCCTCGTCTCGGCTATGAGAACACGGTCACCGACCTTGGCGTTGATGCACTCCGGGTTATGGGCGTGTATCTTGCTCCTCCTGAGCTCATAACGCTCGTACTTTTTGAGATAGTGATAGTACTGTCTCTCAACGACTACCGTCTTCTTACCCTTGTCGCTGACGACTACTCCTTCAAAGTACCTGCCGTGTATCTTGAGGCTCCCGTGCCAGGGGCACCTGGGGTCGTTACAAACCTCAGAGGGAGGCTGAACCTTCAATCCTATCTCTCTCATTTCCGCCACCTCTTTTTCAATCTCATCTCGGGCCTGCCGATTAGTTCGCGACCGTTAATCCTAATCTTTTCATCGCCGAGGTCGAACTCCATCTCGGCCACGTCCTTCGGGACAATCCACACCCTCTCTCCACCTATCACGAGGGTGTTCCTAGTCTCGTCGAGGACGTAGCCCTCGATACCGACCAGCTCTGGATGAGATGCCCTTATAATCTTTGCCTTCAGCCCTATGAGCTCGTGCCAGACGATGTTCTTCCTCGTCACTCTACCTCTATGAGCTCCTCTGAAAATCCAAGGTCTGCCAGCAACTTTTTGATACGGTCTCTGTGATCTCCCTGGAGTTCTATCCTTCCTTTCTTTACCGTCCCGCCACATGCCAGCTTCGCCTTCAGCTTCTTTGCTATATCTTCAAGGTCGAACTCCTTTTCGTCTATGCCCTCAATTATGGTCTTGAGCTTTCCGTAGCGGGCCTTTTCGATGTAGACCCTAATCCTCTGCTGTTCCTTTAGTACTTCCTTAAAGAGCATCTCATCCAGAGGGTTCACAATCCTCGGCACCTAACCTCACCCTTTCTTCTCCCTAAGCTTTTCATCCCTTATAGTAAGCAGGCGCGCTATGTCGCGCCTGAGGTTCCGGATGACCATGGGGTTCTCCATTGAGGCTCCCATGGTGAGCACACCACGCTCCTTGGCAAGCTCAAGGCGGAGTTCCCTAATCTTATTGTCGATCTCCTCAATGCTCATATCCCTTATCTCACTGGGCTTCATTTCCGCTCACCTCTTCCTCGACTATCTCCTTGACCTCTATCTCATCCGGAAGCTTGGCCTCAGGTGGCATTATGGCGACCTTAACCCCAATGACCCCGAGCTTGAGCAGGGCCTGGGCGTAGCCCTTGCTGACGAGCGTTTCTGCGGGGTTCCCAACCTTTGCCAAGTAACCCTGATAAAAGCGGACGCTTTTCGCTCTCTCGCCGGTGAGCTTTCCACTGAGCCTTATCTCGACGCCCCTCGCACCATTCCTCATGATGGCCCTGATCGCTGAATAAGCAGCCCTCCTGAAGTGTATGCCCCTCTCAAGGGCCTGGGCGAGCCTTACAGCCTGAACCTTGGCGTTGAGATAGGGATTCTTGATCTCCTCGACCTCGATCTGCGGGTTCTCAAGGCTGAACTTCCTCTCAAGGGTTCTTGTCAGCTCCCGTATCCTCCTTCCGCCTCTCCCGATGACGTAGCCCGGGCTGGCAGCGAAGATAACCACCTTCGTTCCGAGAGGGGTCTTCTTTATGTCGAGTCCACCGTAGCCGGCCCTTCTCAGTTCTTTCTCAAGGTACTCGTCGATGAGCATCTCCTTAACGCCTTCCCTGATGAAGTATCTCTCGATCGCCAAAGTCTCACCTCCTAATCTCCTCGACGACTATCTCTATGTGGGTTGTCTCTTCGTTGAATGGGGTTGCCCTGCCGAAGGCCCTCGGGATGTAGCCCCTGAGGACGGGTCCCCTGTGTGCTGCCACGTGAATTATCTTGAGCCTGTCAATATCAAGGCCCTTCTGCTCTGCATTGTTCTTGACATTGAGGAGAACCTTCTTGACGGCCTTAGCAACCTTGACCGGATAGCGACCTGGGCCGAAGCCCCTGCCCGGCTTGTGTCCCTGGCTGTCGTTGAAGCGCCTCATCGGAACGGGCCTCTTCTTCGCTATAATATCGTCGAGGTATTTGAGTGCATCGTTGAGCATCATGCCCCGGATCTCCCTGAGGAGCTCAACACTGTGCTTGGGGGAAATCCTCAGATCCCTTCCGCTCGCCCTTGCCATTCTGTCGGGATCAAAATTTTGGAATGAGTAGGAAAACCTGCCCCTGCTCATCTAGACCACCTCACTTGATTGCCACGAACATCGACGACCTGGTTGCTCCGACACCAGGTGAGCCGTGCTGGACGATCTTCCTCGTCATGGCAAACTCGCCGAGGTAGTGTCCTATCATCTCCTCCCTGATCTCAACCGGGACGAACTCCTTGCCGTTGTGGACGTGAATCGTTACACCCACCATCTCAGGGAGGACGACCATGTCCCTGCTGTGTGTCCTTATGGGCTTCTTGTACTTGCCCTTCCTAGCAAGCCTTATCTTCCTGAGGAGTTTCTTCTGCTCCTGTGAAAGACCCCTCTTAAGACTCCTTCTCTGCCTGCTCGGGAGGAGCTTGGCGAACTCCTCCAGCGACATATTAAGAAGTTCATCAAGGGTGTAACCCCTGTACTTAAACTCCTTTTTTCTCGCCATCTTCACTTCCTCCTACCGGTTCTTCTCGCGGCTATGTGACCAACCTTCCTTCCGGGTGGAGCTCTACGGGAAACAGTCGAGGGTCTACCGATGTGGTGTTCCTTACCACCGTGCGGGTGATTGACGGCGTTCATCTTGACACCCCTCGGCTTCGGCCAGAACCGGTTTCTGGCTTTGGCTATGTAGTAGGCCTTACCGGCCTTGATGATTGGCTTTTCGAGCCTTCCACCACCGGCGGCAACCCCTATCGTTGCCCTACATTCTGGCTTAAACTGCTTCAGCTCACCGCTCGGGAGCTGGACGATGACCTTGTCCCTCTCCCTGCTGACGACCAAGGCGTAGGTTCCTCCAGCCCTCACGTACTTTCCGCCGTCACCAGGGATGCCCTCTATGTTGTAGACGTAGGTTCCCTCCGGTATCTTCGCCAGGGGGAGGGTGTTGCCTATCGCTATAGGCGCCTCGGGGCCGATGTAGACTTCCTGGCCAACAAGGACTCCCTCAGGGGCGAGGATGAGCTTTTCTGTGCCGTTCTCGAACTTCACCCTCGCGACCGGAGCGGTCCTTCCCGGATCGTGGAGTATCTCGAAGACCTTTCCACGGAGGGTCTTCTCCTTCGTGACGTTAAGAGGGATGTACTTTACGGCACCCCTGTAGCGATGGGAAGGTGCCCTAAAGGTCGTGCTTCCCTTACCCCTCCTCTGCTGGATGAGACTCTTTCCCATCTCACATCACCTCAGAACAACCCCAACCTTGCCGCTATCTCACTCGCGTCGTATTCGGGCTTGAGCTTGACGTAGGCCTTTTTCTCGCCCTTCATCGTTATGAGCGTGTTCACCTTCTCGACCTTGACGTTGAACATCTCTTCCACGGCCCTCTTGATGTCCCCCTTGGTGGCCCTCTCGTCAACTATGAAGGTTAGTTTGTTCTCCCTCTCTATCAGGGAAACGGCCTTCTCAGTGACAAGGGGCCTTATAATGACCTTGTACGGATCCATTTCCATCACCCGTAAATCTCTTTAAGCTTCTCTATAGCGCCCTTGGTCCATATGGTCAGCCTTCCCGGGTGGGTTCCCGGGGCAAGAAGCTCAACGCCGAGATTGTCAACGGTGACCACGTCAACACCGGGATGATTTCTCGCTCCCTGGACGATACCCTCGTTCTTTGCAACGACGATGAGCGGCCCCTTAGCCTTCTTGTACCTCCTACCGCGCATCTTGCCTTTTCCTGCCCTTATCTTGGTGTTCTTCTTTGCCCTCTCGATGTCATCCCAGACACCTAGCTTTTTGAATATCTCCCTGGTTTGAGCCGTTTTGAAGACCGCCTCAAGGTCGTCAACCACAACGAGCGGAAATGCCGGGATGTTGTCTATCACATGCCCCCTGGCCTTGACGAGGTCGGGGTTTGCCGTTGCAGCTATTGCACTCATTATTGCCAATCTGCGCTCCTTCTTGTTGATGTCCTCCCAGATTGCCTTCTCAACCTTCGGAGGGTGTGTCCTCCTGCCGCCCCTCGCAAAGGGGACAAATGCAGCAAACCTCGGTGAGGTCTTTATCCTCTCGACCCTGGCCATCCCGTGGCCCTTTCCGATGTTCTCCGTAACGCGCCTCTTTCCGGCGAGAGGATCCCTGCCCTGGGGCTGTATCCTGTGGGTCCAGGAAGTGATGACGGCCCTCCTTATGAGGTCAGGCCTGAAGGGCGTGCTGAAGACCTTGGGGAGCTCTATCTCATCAACCGGCTCACCTTCGAGATTGAAGACCTTAACCTTCATTCATCTCACCTCACTGCTTGGACTCCCTACTGACGTAGGTTATCTGTGGCCTCTCAACGGGCGGTCTCTTCTTGGGTGGCCTTATGGCAGGTCTAACCCTAACTAACCTCTTGAAGGAACCCGGAACGGTGCCCTCTATCATGAGGAAGTCGCTCCTTATGATGCCGTAGTGCGGGAAGCCACCCTTCGGGGTTATTTCTATCTCTTCCTCACCGATCTTGAGCCTGCCGTTCTCACCTATCGCTATGAGCCTCTTGTTGAACTCGGTCCTGTGATGGAAGCCCATCTGACCGGCCAGTGGAATTGTCCACATGACTCTAGCTGGGTGCCAAGGACCAAGGTTTCCTATATGCCTGCCCTTTCCAGCGCGCTGAGCCTTGTGGAACTGTATCTTGACACCCCACCTCTTGACCGGCCCCTGGGTTCCCTTGCCCTTGGTAACTGCTATGAGGTCAAGGAGTTCTCCCTCGTGGAGAACTTCGCCTGCGCGGAGCTCCTTGCCGATCTTCTCCTTGGCATAGGCAAATTTGGCCTTGATGTCTTCGCCACCGATGGCATACTCCATGACTTCCGGCTTCTTCTTGAGCTTGATGATCCAGGGCTGGGTGTGGACGAGGAGCCTTATGTCCACTATCTCCCCGTCGTTGACGAGGTCTTCGAGCTGGCCGAGCTTAGTGTTGAAGACATCTTCGTTGTAGTCCTTCGGCAGGGTCTTTATGCGCCTCTTGACGTGCTTGTTTAGGTCGTAGAACCAGACTTCCGTGGCAGTCTCAAGCCCGAGGTAGCCCTGCTTGTAGGCCCTTACTCCGTAGACGAAGAGTGGCGGGACTTCAACTATGGTAGCGGGTATGAATATCTCCTTGCCCTTGGTGAGCCCCGGGCTATCGTCTATCATGAGGATGTGGGTCATTCCAGCTTTGTAGCCTGCAAAGCCCAGCATCCTGACTTCACTGTCCTGTGGCCACTTCTTGATTCTCGGGACTATGCTCCTAGCCCTCTTCCTCGGGGAGTAGGCGAGTGAACCTCTCCTTGGTCTGTGAACCTTTCCCATATCAATCCCTCCTCATGAGATTAAATATCGCGAGAGTCGCCAGCAGTGCCTCCTCGGTGCGGACGGTTTTAGTCCGCTGGTTCGGGATCGTGTTCAGCACGAGATCGAACTCGTACTTCTCCTCCAGCAACTCCATAACGCCCCTTCTCGGCGAGCCGAACACGAACCCGACTTCACCATTCAGAGGCGGAATTTTAGCGTGCCTCACATCGCGACCCTTACGCGAGGTCGCGATGACCAAGTCTAGGTCGGCCTTTTTAAGTGTTTTTGCCAGCGGTTTTCTGCTCAGGTGAACTCTATACCCCCAATATTCCTCATGTCTCGCTGGTATAACCCTGAGAGGTCTTACTGAGACTATCCTGAAAGTCGTGCGCCCCTCAACATCCCCCTCGACCACCGCAAGCTCATCGAGCCCTATGTCGGCGTAGACCTTCCTGCCTTTTCTGAAGGCGAAACCCTCACGGATCTCACCGACCTTCGGTTTTCCCTTGAGCTTGTGGTGGGGTGTCCTGAGCGGGGGGACGACGCCGATGTATTTGAGTTCCGGCAGGAGGGGGAACAACCTCTTCCTGAGATACTGGGGTGCCTCCATGTACTCCAGCACGGTTTTTATGAACCTGCCGTCCCTACCGCCGGCCCCGTATATCCAGACGTGCTCAACGCCGAAGATTGCACAGGCCCTAGCGATTTGCCCAACCTTGTACGTCCTTATCTTGGGGTCATCCGTCTCCTCAAGGAGTGAATCGGGAATAAAGACATGCCAGGCCATTTTCCCTCATCCTGTCCCCACTGTCTCCCCTAAGCTGAAGGGAGCTTGTAGGGACTATTTAAAAGGCTTTCGAACCCTTCCACCCTTTTTCAGGTTCAAAGGTGTGAAACTTTTTTGCAAGGAAAACTCTAAGGGGTCAGGGTTTGGCTAAAGATGAGGCTTCTATTAAACGAGCGGAAGGAGTTTTCTAAAATACTCAAAACAAGCCTCAACTCCCTCACACACCATAAGACATGCAGGTGAAAGGACAAACCCATCTTAAAACGGACTTCCAGAAGTGATCAAACTTTGTGTAGGAGAAGTTTGTTAGAATGGAGCCCCGGGCGGGGTTTGAACCCGCGGCCTGCCGCTTACCAAGCGGCCGCTCCACCAGGCTGAGCCACCGGGGCGTCGTTGATACGATGCCTCCAGCATTTATAAATTTTTCTCTCCAAGCTTTTCAACGAGCCCTTCAAGGACTTCCCTGAATGTTGAAGCGTCTATCCACTTGATGCCCATCTTCTGGGCCCACGTGAGTATTCCAATGTCTGCCGAAACTATCGTCGCGTCGAGTTCCATAGCCAGCAGAATGAGCTCGAAGTCCTCCTTGCTGTCCACTATGCCCTCCCTCAACGCCTTCCGGTAGTTTCTCCTAAGTTTCTGGATGACCTTATCGAGGTTGTCAGTCTCTATGACGCTCTCCCTGACTGCCTTCTCGGCGACTCGAAGTCCCTTGTCGATCCTCCTCCTTATGTCGTCTATGAGTTCGTAAACGATGAAAGCCGGAATTTTCAGCTCGTGGACGTTGGGGGGCTTCTTTATGATGTACAGCTCTATTGCCGGCCTCAGTTCGTCGTCCTCGACGAAGTGCATGACCTCCCTGTATATCCCCGGGGGCATGTAGAACTCCACCTTTCCAAAGAGCTTTTCGGCATAACCTAGAAAAGCCCCCATGGCCTCGGTTGGAGTGTCGCCGAAGTCGCGCCTGATGTCGGGGTTAACGAAGATGCTCGTGTCGAGGATGAACTTCATGGACACCACAACCTTATTTAGGCCGGTCTCTTTAAAACGTTAGGTGGTCTGATGAAGGTCGGAGTTGTCTTTGGAGTAAGCGAGCTGGCTGACGAGAGGGCCTTTGCCGGCAAGATCTCGGAGTTCATGAAGTCTCTCTCCAAGGAGTTCGACACCGTTGGCGGTTTCATCCTCAAGAAAAGGGAGGACTTTAAACGGGCTAAGGATGGGGTGAACTTCAACGAGGTCGACGCCATACTCCTGTATCCCCTCACCGGCGGGACTGAAGGAGTTTTGAAGGAGTTCGCCGTTTTCAGACGCCCTACTGTAATCCTCGGCGATCCCTACAACAACTCCCTCGCTGCTGGGATAGAAATAAGGGAGTACCTCAGAAACAGACTTGTCCCCTCAACCCTCGTGAAAGAACTGAGCGAGCTCAAAGCTTCTCTCCTTGCCTATGAGGACATGAAAGGTGCCCTCGACAAGTTCCTCAAGGTGAGGATAGGACTGATAGGCAGGATCTCCCCCTGGCTTGTGAACGAGAGGTTCGAGATTCCCTACACCCATATAAGCCTCAAGAAGTTCTACGAATACTACGACGGCGTTGGAGATGAAGATGGGTGGGAAGTCGTTAAAGAAGTCGTTGAGAACGCCGAGGAAATAGTTGAACCCAGAAGGGAGGCACTCATCAGGGCAGGGAGAATATATCTGGCAATAAAGAAAATCCTTGGAGATTACCGGCTGGAGGGATTCACGATTGGCTGTTTTGACCTCATAAGGAAACTAAAGGCAACCCCCTGCCTAGCGCTGGCGATGTTCAACGCCGAGGGGACTCCAGCGGCATGCGAGGGGGAGCTTAGCTCCCTGCTGGGGATGGTTGTGATAAGGAAGTTCTTCGAGAAGTCTGCCTTTATGGGAAACATTGCAGACTTCGGGAGGAACCATGTAATCTTAGCCCACTGCACGGCCCCCCTCTTATGGAGATACCGCCTGAGGAACCACTTTGAGAGCGGACTTGGGGTGGGCGTTGAAGCCGAACTCCCATCGGGCAAAGGGGCTCTGTTTAAGTTCAGGGGAAGGAAGGCAGTTGTTGCCGGCGTTGAGGTTCGGGGCAACGAACGCTCCGAGAACAGGTGCAGGACACAGATGGTTCTCAAAATAGAAGACGCCCCAGATTTCCTCGATGGGACGCTCGGGAACCACCACCTGCTGGCGTACGTTGACCCCGAGGAGCTGGCGGATCTGCTGAGCGAGCTCGGCTTTGAGGTTATGCTCTACTGACCAAATGATTATAACCTAAAACGTCACATCCTGTAATGGGGGGTAAGTATGAGACGGGCCCAGGCTGCCGTTGAGTATCTCTTTATGATAGCCATCGCACTCGTAATGGTCCTCATAGCTATAAGGCTAGCCATGAGAACCGTTGAGAACGCAACACAGAACCTGAACGAAACAACTGGAAAGCTGATTAAGATTCTGCAAAATATGACAAATGAATAATCAGGCAGGCGAGGCCTGCCTTCCCCCGATGAAGTAGCCGGTTAGGAGAAGTACCAGCCCAAAGCCAACTATTGCCACGTTCAGCGTCGCGGCTGCAAGGCCAGTCACTATGAGCGCTATTCTGTATACCTTGTTGAGGTGCCCCCTGAGCCAGCCAGTAAAGCCCACCGAGAGCATGTAGAGCACCAGTATTGTAGCACCGAGGTCATAGAGCACCGCCCCGGCAGTGTAAAGGTTCCAGTGCTTCACCGTTATTAGGAACATCTCCGGATGGGTGAAGTATATGTATGGGCCAATGTAGCCTGCAACGGCGTAGCGAACAGCATTGAGGGCTGTCTTCCAGAAGTCACCTCCTGCCAAGGCTGAGCCAGCGTAGCTCGCCAGCGCGACGGGCGGAGTTATATCCGCCAATATTCCGAAGTAGAAGACGAAGAAGTGTGCCGCCAAGAGAGCTATGACCGTTCCAAAGCCCGGAACCGGCTGGCTGTAAGGAACCAAGCTACTGACAGCCTGATAGATTGCAGGCGCCATGACAAGGGAGGTTATGATGTAGTTGGCCGTGGTTGGAACGCCCATTCCAAGGATGAGGCTGAAGATCATAGTCACCACGAGAAGCAACCAGAGGTTCCCTCCGGTCAGGCCTGCCAGACGGTAGCCCAGCGAGTTAGCCAGCCCCGTTATCGTGAGGGAACCCTGTATAAGGCCCGCGCTCGCAGCTGCCAACATGACGGCAGTGCTTGTCTTTCCTGCCTCTATCATTGACTCGTAGGTAGCGGAGTACATCATCTTACCGTCCGAAGTCTTCGAGATTGCTCCGACTATGAGCGAGAATACTATTCCAAATATCCCCGTCATGAAGAGGAGGTTTTCCTTGTTCATACCTATTGCCTGATTGAGTGCTATGAAGAGCAGGAAGAGCAGGCTTATGTAGAGCTTTTCGTTGAAAGCGACACCCTTCCTGACGAGGGCGAGGGCTATGAGTATCAGGGACAGCGCCACTAATCCCCCCCAACCGTAGCCGAGGAACATGAGCGTGGTCCCTATTAGGACAGTTGCCACATAGAGCGCCTCGTTTCCGGCTATTTCGTCCTTTGAGACCCATGCAACCCAAATGGCAATGCCAAGTGAGGATATTGCCGATATATGAGCCGGGATTCCCCAGACAAGGGCGACTGTTATGACGACTATCGGCAGGAGGATGTAGCTCTTCCTGATGAAGTAGCCAAGCGGTTTAAAGTGCTCCCTTGGCATTCCCCTGAGTCCGAGTCTCTTGGTTTCCCTGTCTATGAAGAGGTAGACACCGGAGTAGTAGACCAGAGCCGGTATTGCCGCAGCTATTATTATTTTATTATATGGTATTCCCAGAAACTCGGCCATTATGAAAGCGGCTGCACCCATTATTGGAGGCATCAGCTGGCCACCCGTTGATGCCACAGGCTCGACAGCTCCAGCTATCTCGGGCGGATAGCCTGCCCTCTTCATAAGGGGTATCGTGAACGTTCCCGTTGTCAGGACATTTGCCACGCTCGAGCCGCTGACAGTCCCCATTAGACCGCTGGCTATAACTGCAGCCTTTGCCGGCCCGCCCGGCCTTGAACCGAAGAGGCTTATCATGAACTCGGTTATGTAGTCGCTTATGCCAATCTTGAGGAGGAACGCACCGAAGAATATGAAGGCGAAGACGTATATCGTCATGACAAAGAGCGGGGTCGCGAATATGCCCTCACTTGCCAAGTACATGTGTTCTGAGAACATCATCCAGTTAAAACCCGTGTTCCATATGGCATAGCCCAGGAAGACCAGCACGACCACGGGCAGAACCCAGCCGATGACTCTCCTCGTTCCCTCAAGGACAACTATTATTGCAAGGATCGCGAAAAAAATATCTCTGGGGTAGACCGTTGCATTCTCAGCGTAGCTGGGATACCTGAAGAACAGGTAGAACATCGTTAGCAGGCCGAGGAATATGAAGGTGTAGTCAAGCAAACCAACGTTCTTGAAGCGCTTACTCCTCCTAAAGGGGTAGAGCATAAATGCTATTATGAGTATCATTGCCAGAACGAAGGCCTCCCCCTGCTGATCTTGGAGCGTGTAAAGAAGGAACTGGAGCCTTATTCCAAGTCTTGAGAGCATGTCGTAGAGGGCACCGTTGAAATTGAAAATGAAGAGGATTTCGTAGATTCCAATGAGAACCGCTGCCACCTTTACTACCTTTTCCAAGCTGGGGGACAACTCTCTTGTCCTGCTTATAACTTCCTCCAGCTTTTCAATATCCCTCGGGTTTTCCATTCTAACACCTCCCTATCAATACAAGGATCACCGGACAGGTTTTGACCCTGAAATGAACGAGGCCGGGGGTTTTGGGCTTTATCATCGTCTCGTTGTCCACGATAATCTCCGGCCGGTTGAAGGGTATAAACCAGTAATCGAGGCTGTTACCAAGGGGCTGGTCTATCTTCTTGTAATAGTAGCCGTTCTTCAGCCCCTGGATGTCCTCGGGAAGGCCGGCCCCGAAGTCCTTCCACAGCATCTCCCGGACGAACATGCCACTCCGGTTAACCTCAATTATCTCAACGACCTCACTATGCTCAACGCTGTGGTTGTACTGAATCCGGAGCCACCTATCACCCAGGATGAAGGCCTGAGAATGACCTGACTGACTTATTACAAGCGATTTAACGGGAAACGCCATCAAAAGCAGAAGAACGAAAAGAAAAGGGGCCTTTCTCAAGGCCTTCACCCGCTGGGTGGTTTAATCTTGTTGGGCACGCTGAGGCCCTTTTCCTTGTAGTACTTGTACGCTCCTGGGTGGAGCGGTATGCTCATACCGTCGAGTGCAGTCTTAAGGCTTATGAAGCGGGCTTTCTGGTGGACGGCCCTGAGGGCGTCAACGTTATCGAAGAGAACCTTTGTCATCTCGTAGACGACGTTCTCCGGGAGGTCGGCGCTCACCACGAGGATGGCCTTAACTGCGAGTGTTGGCGTGTCCTCGGTCATTCCCTTGTAGGTGTCCTTCGGGAGAACCTGGCGGACATAGAATATGTAGCCCTCGTTCTTGAGCTTGTTGAGTATGGCATCCGGGATTGAGAGAACCCTAACAGGAGTTGTAACTGCTATCTGAGTGATTGCTGGGGTCGGAGCACCTGAGACTATAACTGCGGCGTCGATCTGACCGAGCTTGAGGGCCTGGGCGGCCTGACTAAACTTCTGGTTGACCTTCTGTATCTTATCCCAAACACCAGCGGCCTTGAGTATCTGCTCGGCTGCAACGGCCGTTCCGCTTCCGGGGGCGCCGATGGCGACCTTCTTACCGGCCAGATCCTGGAGGGTCTTTATGTTGCTGTCCGCCCTGACAACAAACTGGACGGTCTCGGGGTAGAGCGCGGCGACACCGCGGAGCTTCTTTATCGGGTTGCCCTGGAACATATAAAGACCGTTGTAGGCATAGTAAGCAACGTCGTTCTGCATTATAGCCGCCTGAGCGTTTCCATCACCGATTGCCTTGGCGTTTGAGACGCTTGCGCCACTCGTGACTGCTTTGGCATTAATCCCTGCCTTGTTGAGAAGTTCCGCATACTTCGAGCCAAGCGGGTAGTAAACTCCGCTGGTTCCCCCGGTGTAGAGCGTTATTGTGCCGGTATAGCTAACACCGGAACTGGAACTCTTGGTTGCGGTTGAGGTCGCACTCTGGTTCCCAACACAGCCGGCCACGAAGACCGACAGGAACAGCACCGCCACGAGGGCGATGGCACTCAGTTTCTTCACATTCAACACCTCCACTTAATGGACAACAATGGCCATATGGCCATATCAGGATATTAGGGAACTTTCTTTTTTAAATAGTTTTTGTTACAAGTCTGAAAAACTTTCTAGGATTTGAGGATCATACTCGTGACAATTTCGATGATTATTTTACATAACTGTAACCATCTGAAAATCAAGGGACAGAGCCGAATGCTTTATAATTACAACCCTAACTGGATGTGGTGCTGGTGATGAAGGTAATAATGACAACAAAGGTTGACAAGGCCTCGATGAACATCAGAGAAAAGCTCATTGAGAACTTCGGCTTTACCGAGACCGAGCTTACCTTTGACGGAAACCCGGTTTACCGGAGGGGAGATGCTTTAATCCTCACGACCAACGGGGAGATGATATACTACGACGAACTCGACAAGTCAGTAGAGAGGCAACTCAAGGTAAGGCCCGAGATAATAGCCTTCGCCTCAAGACACTCAAGCAAGCAGAAGCTTCCCGCCTTAACCACCCACGTTACCGGGAACTGGGGGAAGGCCATGTACGGCGGAAAAGACGGGAGCTTAGCCATTGCAGAGCCCAACGCGATGAAGCTGGCCCTGCTCAAGATGAACGAGCTCAACGACCTTAACTGGACCGTCTGCTACGAAGCCACCCATCACGGCCCGAGTGAGCTCAGTGTGCCCAGTTTTTTTATAGAGATAGGTTCTAGCGAGGAGGAGTGGGTAAACGACAGGGCAGGGGAAATAATAGCCGAGACAATAAACTATGTCCTCAACAACTACGAGAGAGCTGACTTTAAGGTCGCGGTCGGAATAGGGGGCGGGCACTACGCGCCGAAGCAAACTAAGAGGGCACTGGAAAGCGACCTAGCCTTCGGCCATATAGCTCCAAAGTACACCCACCCTGTTTCGAGGAAAATGCTCCTGAAGGCCATTGAAAGGAGCTCCCTGGATGTTGAAGCGATATACGTTGACTGGAAGGGAAGCAGAGGAGAGACAAGACAGCTCGCGAGGAAGCTTGCGGAGGAGCTCGGTCTTGAGTTCATCAAGGATTGAAGCGAAAGCTTTAAAGAGAGGGGCCAAGAGTTTAAATCAGTTTCGGGTTAGCTAAGTTTATATACCACCTCCAGCAAACCACAAAGGGTGTTAAACTCTCCGGAGGGTGAAAAAGATGCTGAAGCTGATTGAGGATGCCATCGAGAGGACTTCCGCTACCCCCTCCAAGGTTCCGGAGGTAGCCCCGCAGTCGGATATTGATGAGGAGCTTAAGAAGCTTCTCGAACAGATACAGGCCAAGATATACGTCGTCGGTATCGGTGGTGCCGGTTGTAACACCGTTAACAGGATGATGCAGGTCGGCATCGAGGGGGCAAAGATAATAGCAGTTAACACCGATGCCCAGGATCTGCTCAAGATAAAGGCTCACCAGAAGATACTCCTCGGTAGGGAGCTCACTAAGGGACTTGGGGCTGGGAACAACCCGAAGATGGGTGAAGAAGCCGCAAGGGAGAGTGAGAGGGAAATCAGAGAGGCCTTTGAAGGGGCCGACATGGTTTTCATAACCTGTGGACTCGGTGGTGGAACCGGAACCGGCGCCGCTCCTGTTGTCGCTGAGATGGCCAAGAAGATGGGCGCATTGACCGTCGCTGTTGTGACCCTTCCGTTTACAGTTGAGGGAATAAGGCGCATCAAGAACGCCGAATATGGCCTTGAAAAGCTCAGGAAGAACACGGATACCGTCATAGTAATCCCGAACGACAAGCTCATGGAAGTTGCCCCGAACCTGCCAATACACATGGCCTTTAAGGTCGCCGACGAAATACTCGTGCAGGCAGTTAAGGGGATAACCGAGCTCATAACCAAGCCGGGTCTCATCAACCTTGACTTCAACGACGTTAGGGCAGTAATGAAGGACGGCGGCGTTGCTATGATAGGCATAGGTGAGAGCGACAGCGAGAAGAGGGCTCTGGAAGCCGCTCAGCAGGCCCTGAACAGCCCGCTCCTTGACGTCGACATCAGCGGTGCCAAGGGGGCATTGATAAGCATCAGCGGAAGCGACGTAAAGCTTGAAGAGGCCCAGCAGATAATAGAACTTGTCACCAGCAAACTCGACCCGGAGGCACAGGTCATCTGGGGCGTCCAGATTGATGAGGAGCTCGGCAAGACGATCAGAATCCTCCTCGTTGTCACGGGCGTTAGCTCGCCCTATGCCGTTGCTGAAGAGGAGGAGACAACCTCATACTTCGGTGAGGAGGAAAAGAAAACCATAAAGCTCGACCTCGAAGAGCTCTGAGCCTTTATGGAGGGGAGGAAATGGGTGGCACGGTAGAGAAAGTCAAGAGCTTCCTGGCAGAGTCTAGGAGGGTTCTCTTGGTTACCCGGAAGCCCGGGATGAAGGAGTTTAAGATGGCCGTTAAGATAACGGGCATAGGAATGATCCTTATAGGAACAATAGGAATGATAATCCGCATAATAGGCTACTTATTTACCGGCTCATGAGGGGTCGACAATGGCAGAGGGTAAGATATTCACAGTCAACGTCACCGTAGGCCAGGAGATCACGACGGCAAACCTAATATACAGCAAGGTCAAGACCTACAACCTTCCGATATATGCCATACTCGCGCCGAGTAAGGTCAGGGGCTATATCTTCGTCGAAGCCCCGAGCAAGAGTGCCGTCGACGAGGCCATCAGGGGAATAAGGCACGCTAAGCGCGTTCTTCCAGGGGAGATACCCTTCAGCGAGATAGAACACTTCCTGGAAGAGAAACCCGCCGTTAGTGGCTTCGAACCGGGGGACATTGTCGAGCTTATAGCGGGACCCTTCAAAGGCGAAAAGGCCAAGGTAGTCAGGGTCGATGAGGGCAAGGACGAGATAGTTGTCGAACTCATAGGTTCCGTCGTCCCCATACCCGTCACGGTGAGGGGCGAATACGTTAGACTTATAAGCAAACGCCAAAAGGAGTGACGGCTGAGACAAAGTCAAGAGGTGAGATGAATGCCGCAGGTAGTCGAAGTTCTCGTTGAAGGTGGAAAGGCCACACCCGGACCGCCACTCGGTCCGGCAATCGGTCCGCTCGGGCTTAACGTTAAGCAGGTCGTTGACGAGATCAACAAAGCCACCAAAGAGTTCGAGGGGATGCAGGTTCCCGTTAGGGTCATCGTCGAGGACTCAAAGAAGAAGACCTTCAGAATCGAGGTAGGAATACCACCGACAAGCCAGCTCATCAAGAAGGAGCTTTCCCTTTCAAAAGGTTCCAGCGAGCCAATCCATAACATCGTCGGGGACCTCACAATGGAGCAGGTCATCAAGATAGCGAAGATGAAGGTTGACCAGATGCTCTCTCCAACGCTTAAGGCTGCGGCCAAGGAAGTTATGGGAACCGCTTTGAGCATGGGGGTCACCATAGAGGGCAATGATCCCCGGGAAGTTCAGAGGAAGGTCGACGAGGGCATCTACGACGAGCTTTTTGAAAAAGCCGAGGAGTGAGGGAAAACTTTAAAAATCTCCTCACAGGTGTGAGAACGATAACCCGCAATCCGGTTTGCCGGTAGGGAGAGGGCTTTGTGCCCTCGAACCCCCTAACTTTGGGGGAGTGCTGTGTTTACCTTTTGACTTAAATCAACAACGAAGAGGAGGGCTGTAAATGGCCTTCGACAGGCAGAAACTCGTGGAAGCGGTGAAGGAGGCAAAGGCCCGGGCTAAGCCGCGGCACTTCACACAGACCATCGAGATAGCAGTCAACCTCAAAGATATAGACCTCCGCAAGCCAGAGAACAGGTTTAAGCTTGAGGTTGTACTGCCCCACGGTCGTGGGAAGGAGCCAAAGATCGCGGTCATCGCTGACGGTGCCGTTGCCGAGGCGGCTAAAAAGCTCGGGCTTGATGTGATTAGTGGAGAGGAACTTGAGGAGCTCGCAAAGAGCCCAAGGCAGGCTAGAAAGCTGGCAAAGAACTACGACTTCTTCATAGCGGCCGCACCGCTTATGCCGAAGATCGGTAGGTACCTCGGTAGGTACCTCGGTCCGAGAAACAAGATGCCAGTGGTCGTTCCGCCGACTATGACGAACCTTGAGCCGATAGTGGAGAAGCTCAAGAAGACCGTCAGGATACAGCTCAAGAACAACCCTGTAGTTCACGCCAGGATCGGTACAGAGAACATGGACGAGGAAAAGCTCGCTGAAAACGCCGAAGCAGTGCTCCACGCCATCATAAACAAGCTGGAGCGCGGTGAGAACCAGGTGAAGTCAGTGTACGTCAAGACCACAATGGGCCCGGCCGTGAAGGTTGAGAGGTGAGGGAGATGGCCCACGTAGCCGAGTGGAAGAAGAAGGAAGTTGAAGAGCTCACCAAGATCATCAAGAGCCACCCAGTGATAGCCCTTGTCGACGTGGCCGGCGTCCCAGCTTACCCGCTCAGCAAGATGCGTGAGAAGCTTCGCGGAAAGGCGCTCCTCCGTGTGAGCAGGAACACCCTTATTGAGCTCGCCATAAAGAGGGCCGCAGAGGAGCTCAGCAACCCTGAGCTTGAGAAACTCGCCGACTACATCCAGGGTGGGGCTGGAATACTTGCAACAGAGATGAACCCCTTCAAGCTCTACAAGCTCCTTGAGGAGAGCAAGACTCCCGCCCCGGCCAAACCAGGCGCGGTCGTTCCTCATGACGTCGTCATACCAGCCGGGCCTACTTCAATCGCCCCGGGCCCACTCGTCGGTGAGATGCAGGCCCTTGGAATCCCGGCGAGGATCGAAAAGGGTAAGGTGAGCATCCAGAAGGACTACACCGTCCTCAAAGCCGGGGAGGTCATCACAGACCAGCTCGCTAGGATCCTCAACGCCCTCGGAATAGAGCCCCTTGAGGTCGGCCTCAACCTCCTAGCGGCCTACGAGGACGGCATCATATACACCCCCGAAGTCCTTGCAATAGACGAGAGCGAGTACATCAACATGCTCCAGCAGGCCTACATGCACGCCTTCAACATGTCCGTTAACACAGCATACCCGACCAAGCAGACGATCGAAGCAATCATCCAGAAGGCCTTCATTGGGGCGAAGAACGTCGCCGTCGAAGCTGGCTATATCACCAAGGAAACCATTGAGGATGTCTTCGGCAGGGCTGTACGCGCTCTCCTGCTCATAGCCCAGAACCTGCCGGAGGAGCTGCTTGACGAGAAGACCAAAGAGCTTTTAAACGCCCAGGCTCAAGTGGCAGTTGCCACACAGCCTCAGGTAGAGGAAAAGGTTGAAGAGGCCGAGGAGGAAGAGGAGGAAGAAGAGGCCTCCGAGGAGGAGGCTCTTGCCGGACTGGGAGCCCTCTTCGGCTGATTTCCTTTCCCTGCATTCCCTAACCACATTAGATGAAAAGAAAAGGATGAAGATGATTGGAGGTGCGAAAAATGGAGTACGTGTATGCCGCTCTGCTGCTCCACGCCGCTGGTAAGGAGATAAACGAGGAGAACCTCAAGGCAGTCCTTGAGGCCGCTGGAATTACCCCAGATGAGGCCAGGATAAAAGCCCTCGTGGCAGCTCTCGAGGGCGTCAACATAGACGAGGTCATCGAGAAGGCTGCCATGCCGGTTGCCGCTCCTGTAGCGGTCGCCGCCGCACCGGCCGAGGCTCCGGCCGAGGCGGCTCAGGAGGAAGAGGAAGAAGAAGAGGAAGAGGAGAAGGAAGAAGAGGCCCTCGCCGGTCTCGGCGCCCTCTTCGGCTGAACCCTCCTCTCTTTTCTTTCAAACTTTGCTCCGCAAAAATTCAAAAAGACTTACTATGAAATCACCAAATAGTCGGCTTCTCAAAAAAGAGCTACAAGCTTTCCGCCAACGCTTTGCGTCAGCAAAGGGTTGCCGTGGTGGGGCCGCCGGGATTCGAACCCGGGTCACGGGCTCCCAAAGCCCGCAGGATAGACCAAGCTACCCCACGGCCCCGCCTGCCCATTTGAACGCCCCAGACTTTATTAAGTTTTTGCATCTCAATACCCGCCGGGGAGGAAAGGACTCACTCCTCCAACTCAACACCGTAGACCTTCTCCGGGTTCTCCACATGAATTTTATGGATATCCTCCTCCGTAAAGAGGCCGTTCTGGAGAAAAGCTTTTGTCCTCCTAGGCACGGTCTTCGGTCCGAGAACTGCCCCTGGTCTTCTCCTGTCGTCTATGTAGTCAGTCTCCATCATGAAGCGATTGCCCTGCTTGATGGCCTCCTCGATGTTCTTCCTGCTGGCTATTATGCTGGGAAAGACTCCCACCTCCTCAGCCACCTTAACCAGCGGTGGTGAGAAGTGCTTAACAACTTTGTAAGGCTTTATTCCAACTTCCTTCACATACTCCCCAAGCTCCCTGAATTTGGCCTCGTCGAAGCTCTCAGTGTGGAGCTGAACCGCACAGTCAGCATCCCCCGCCAGCGCCATCCCGTACTTCATCAGCTCAATGGTTGCTTCCCAGATTCCAAGAGGAACATCGTAGTGGGGTCTGCCTATCTCGCCTATGCCTATCGCCTTCCCATCAAGGCAGAGCCTCTGGGCGTATTCTAAGGCTTTCATGACTTCATTCTTCGCATATTCGATCCCCTTCTCCCTGGCAAGGTAATCGAACTCCGCAGGATGAACTCCAACAACGGCGTAGGCTTTTACTGGAGTTTCCCTGTTGATCTTCTCAACGAGTGCAATGTGAAAATCCATTGCCTTCATGAAATCCTCGGCTTTCATTCCGTTAAAGCCGTAATCGTGGGCGGTCTTGTAAACCACCACCAAGTGCGTTCCCCCAGCGCGGTGGAACTGCTTTACAGCCTCAAGGAAGATGCCGTGGTAAGGGTCAACATGGAAGTGATCGTCCCAGATTATCATACCTCCCACCTCACGACTGGTAGACCTCAACTCTCTCCCCTTTTTTAGCGTTTATTTTCCCCTCAAGGATCAGGGCAACCCTATCACCGTCAACAGCGAAGTCCACCCTTTTTCTGCCCTTCTGGATTTCGCGGATTATCGCGATTCCCCTTCCCTTCACCTTGTAGCCGGGGTAAATCACACCCTCGACCGTTCCGATGACTGTCTCCTTACCCAGAACGTTCATAACCCCCTCAACCCCCAATGTAGCGACCGGTTTTCTGGACGCTATGAATTCTCCATCTGTCTTCGTCTTCTTCCCCCTTAGAAAATCTAGCAGACCCATGCTCCCACCGAAGAAAATCTGAGAAAAGACAGAAAAAGCTTATCCCCTACGAGACATTTCTGCTCGATGTCGTGGAGGAACGACCGAGAGAGGAAGCCTTGTGAAGCTCTTTCTCATGCTTACCCCATCAGAGACCCAAGGAACAGCTCGATGTCCTCTCTATCGTTGTAGAGATGCGGCGAGACCCTAATGCCGTAGTAGCCAAGGAGACCGCGGTGACTTACAGCAATACCCTCCGAAGCGAGCCTCAGGTAAAGCTCCTCCTCCTTCGGGTAGTCCAAACCAGTCCTCACAGTTACTATCGGCGAGTCCGTTGAGAAGACTTCAAGGCCTGAACTGACAACCCCGTCTGCAATGATCCCTGCAAGTCTAAGGTTGTGGCGCTCTATCCTCCCAATTCCAATTTCGTTGATGAGCTTCAGCGATGCCAAGAAGGCCGAGGCAAGTAAATATGGAGGCCCACCGCCGAAATCGAGCCTTCTAACCCCTATGGAGGGCCTCAGCTCACTCCATGGGTCTTTTTCAGGTAGCCCCCACCAGCTACCCCAGTCCCCCCTCGGTGGCTCTTTGTTGAGCAGACCGGTTACAGGTTTTGCTTCCTCAATGAACTCATCGGAGGCATATACTAAGCCCGCCCCTGTGTCCGGGTTGAGCAACCACTTTTCCGAGCCGGCAGAGAGCGCATCAACACCTTCCTTCCGGGGATAGAGCCTCAGTGAGCCGAGGTGCTGAACGGCGTCAACAATGAGCCAGGCGCCGTGCTCGTGGACAACCCCCGAAAGTTCCCGAAGGTCTATCCGCTCGCCAGTCACCCAGTTAACCGAGCTGAGAACCACCGTGAAGGTGTCGTCATCTATACTCTTTTCAATATCTTCGAGGGGATGAAGGCCGTTTTCGTTCTTCACAACCCTGAGCTCAAGCCCAAACCTCCTCGAGTAACTTTTCAGGAGGGCGGGTACCGTCGGAAACTCCGTGTCAAGGGAGACAATGTTCTGGCCCTTCCTTGGCTCAATGGCCATTAGGATTCGCCTTAAGCCCTCGGTCGTCTGAATCGAGAGGCCAACGTTCTCCGGTTTGACTTCCAGCAGTCTTGCCCCTTCCCTCAGGAGGGGCTTCAGGACCAGCTCGTCCATGTAGTCAACGGAGTTTACCTCCCCGTTGAACTCGATAACATCACCGAGGAGCTTCGCTACCTCAAGGATGGCGGTTGAAGGCATCAAACCTGCACTTGCCGTGTTTAGATAGACCTTAAACTTTTTCAGAGCAGGAAAGAGGGACTTCTTCATTGGCATCGCCAGTAGAAAAATTGAGAAGGAGTTTAAGTCAATTTCGAGGTCTTCAGATGACCGCGGGAACACCGGGAATCCTCGGGAAGGGCTGGACTTCCGCTATGTGCTTGGCACCAACCATGTAGCGGATGAGCCTCTCGACGCCTATTCCAGCTCCCGCACTCGGTCTAAGCAGGCCGGCCTTAGCTACATCAAGGTAGGGTCTGAAGGCCTCTTCGCTCAACCCCGAGGAACTTATCTTTGCCAGTATCCTCTCGTATTCCCATTCCCTTTCTCCACCGCTCGAAACCTCGCCGTAACCCTCTGGGAGATAGAGATCGTAGTTCCTCCAGATTCCTTCGATTTCCCTGTCATAGAACTCCCTCGGGATTCCAGTTATCCAGAAAGGCCCTTTCAAAGCCCTGCTCGCCTCATCCTCGCTCCCAAACTCCTCTCGGATTTC
>NZ_JALTCZ010000098.1 GCF_027008145.1 Thermococcus sp.
CTTCCCTATCAGCCCCTCGATTCTCTCAAGGGTCGTCCCAGCCAGCAGGGAGGTGTAGAACTCGGCAAAGACCTCATCACATCTCCTCGCCACTTCAAGTCCCTTGAGCGTTATGTCCTTTTCATCATAGAGCCCCATACCTATGAAGTAGAGCGCCATAGCATCACCGTCGGGAGTTCTCCTAAAACTTTTAAGCCTTGGGAAAACTACTTAAAGGTTTTTGGCAAACCTAATACAGGTGGGACCCGTGAAGATCAGCAAGAGAGAGGAGGAGTACCTGGAGGCGATGTACATCCTCCGCAAGAACAAGGGCGTTATCCGCGTGAAGGACATAGCCAAGCTGATGAACGTCAAGCCCCCGAGCGTTGTTGACGCCCTCAAGAAGCTCGCTGAGAAGGGCCTCGTCGAGTACGAGAAGTACGACAGGATTCTCCTGACTGAGAAGGGAAGAAAAATAGCGGAGGACACGTACTCGAAGCACGTCTTCCTTACAGAGTTCTTCATTGACATACTCGGCATCCCTCCGGAGACAGCCGAGCACGATGCATGTCAGTTCGAGCACTACGTGAGCGAGATAACCGTCCAGAGGATGAAGGAGTTTGCCAAGTTCATACAGGAGCAGTGTCCCTACGTCCTCAAGCAGTTCCTTAAAGAGAAGCTTGAAAAAGAAAAGGGCTGAACTCTTCTTCAAATTTAATCAAAAGACCCCTGCGAGGTAGGCGAAGTAGGCCACGAAGACCAGTGCTAGCGCGTACATGAGCGGGTGCACTTCCCTCCAGCGTCCACTGAAGACCTTGAGCAGTGTGTAGCTTATGAAGCCGACGCCTATGCCGTCCGCTATTGAGTAGGTGTAAGGTACCGTTATGAGCACTAGGAAAGCCGGCAGGGCCTCCGTGTGGTCGCTGAAGTCAACCCCCCTCAACGCCGTGAGCATGTAGTAGCCGACTATGACCAGTGCAGGGGCAGTTGCGAAGGAGGGTATCGCACCTGCGAGCGGGGCTATGAAGAGGCCTATCGCAAGGAAGAGAAGTCCTGTGACAAGGGCCGTCATCCCGGTTCTCCCGCCTTCTTCGATTCCAGCCGCGCTCTCAATGTAAGTCGTAACTGTCGAAGTTCCCAGGATGGCGCCGAGGGTCGTTCCAATGGCATCTGTAAGGAGAACCTTCTCAGCGTCGGGGACTTTCCCTTCCTTTGTCAGGAATCCTGCCTTAGCGCTGAGCCCCGTTACGGTCCCCACGGTGTCGAAGAAGTCCACCATGAAGAAGGCGAAGACGACTCCGAGGACCCCGGCGTTGATGAGGCCGTGGAGGTCCATTTTGAGAAAGGTGTAGCTTATGTTGGGCATGGAGAATACCTGCTTGGGCCAGGGGGCGAGGCCGGTTATCCAGCCGAGAAGGGCCGTCGTGAGTATTGAGATGAAGAGGGCGCCCTTGATGCGCCTCGCTATGAGTATTCCCGTGAGGAAGAGACCGAAGAGGAAGAGCAGAATCGGGCCTGTTTTGAGGGCCGGGGCATTGAGACCGGTGAACTTCAGGACACCTGTCTTGCTGACTGCCGCGGAGAGGAGCCCAACGTCGTTGAGGCCGATGAGTGTCAGAAACAGGCCGATTCCAGCTCCGATGGAGTACTTCTGGCTCATGGGGATGGCATGTATCACAGCACTCCTGACCTTGGTTAGGGTAAGGCCTATGAATATCAGCCCCTCGACGAAGACGGCCGCGAGGGCAACCCTCCAGCCGTATTTTGGAGCCACCGTGTAGGCGAAGTACGCGTTAAGTCCCATCCCTGGGGCTAAGGCGAAGGGCTTCCTAGCGTAGAGCGCCATCAGAATCGTCGTCAGGCCGGCCGAGAGGGCCGTTACCGCGACGAGGGAGTTGAAGGCATCCTTGCCGATTGCGTCGCTGAGTATGGCAGGGTTCACGAAGAGTATGTAGGCCATCGTCATGAAGGTCGTTATGCCGGCCAGAACTTCGGTTCTCATATTGGTGCCGTACCTTTCAAACTCGAAGTATCTCTCAAACCAGCCCATGTTATCACCCCGGGTTATCTTGACATTAACATGGCGATAAAACTAATTTATAAGTCTTATCTTAACAAAAATAAGTCAAAGAGGGGAGGGTAGAAGAGCGTAGGATTTTACCTCCAGACCGACCTTAGACGGTGGCTTTTCGGGGTCGAAGAAGAGCTCGTTTATAAACCGCTCGGCCGTTATGGTTGTTCCCCCCAGATTCAGTCTTAACCTCACTCTGCCCGGGAGAAGTTCAACGTCCAACAGCTCG
>NZ_JALTCZ010000099.1 GCF_027008145.1 Thermococcus sp.
AGGGAGAAAAGGGTGTCCCATATCAGACAGTGGAACGTCCTCAGGATCATAGGGATACCAACTGGCCACAGCAGGCACGTCGCAACCGAGGAGAGGCTGGGAGAGATTGAGAGAGAGAACTCCTTCGGGCTTGCCCTCCTGAAGGGCATTACCGGGGTTAATTCCCCAGAGGAGCTTGAAGGCATTCCAATAGTCGAGGAGGGCATCGCCTACAGAAAAATCTGGGTCGAGGCGGGAGAGGTCAAAAGCCCAACCGGGAAGGACGCCGTCTACACAGGCCTTCTCAAGAAGGATCCGGTGTTCAGAACGGCTTTCTTCTCGGCACTCTTCAGGGATGCGCTCCTTTCAGGGAAATGAAAGAGAGGGCTCAGGCCTTCCCGTAGAGCCAGCAAGCAACGTAGTGGTCCTTTTCGACCTCGACCAGCGGCGGTTCCTCTTTGTCGCAGAGGCCGGCCTTGGCAAAGGGGCACCTTGGGTGGAAGCGGCAGCCGGAGGGTGGGTTTATGGGGCTTGGGGGCTCACCCTTTACCTCCATCCTCTTTTTCTTCCTCGCGAGCTCTGGGTCGGGTATCGGTATGGCCGAGAGGAGCATCTGGGTGTAGGGGTGGAGGGGGTTATCGAATATCCTCTCAGCAGGGCCGACCTCGACGAGCTTGCCGAGGTACATAACGCCCATCCTGTGGCTCATGTACTTTACGACACCGAGGTCGTGGCTTATGAAAAGGTATGAGAAGCCGTGCTTCTTCTGGAGGTCTTTGAGGGTGTTGAGGATGTTGGCCTGAACCGAGACGTCGAGGGCCGAGGTGGGTTCGTCCAAAACTACGAAGTCCGGCTGTAAGGCGAGTACCTTGGCGAGGGCTATCCTCTGTCTCTGCCCTCCCGAGAACTCGTGGGGATAGCGGTAGAGATGCATCTCGTTGAGGCCGACGCTCTCCAAAAGCCTTATGACGAACTCCTCGGGGTCGTCCACCTCTATCCCGTGGAACTTCACGGGCTCCATTATTATGTTAAAGACGGTCTGTCTCGGGTCGAGGGAAGAATAGGGATCCTGGAACATTATCTGGGCGTGCCTCCTGAACCAGAGCATCTCCCTGCCCTTAAGCTGGGTAACGTCCTTCCCGTTGAAGACTATCTTCCCCTCTGTCGGTTCGATGAGGCGGAGTATCGTTCTTCCGGTTGTGGTCTTTCCGCAGCCGCTCTCGCCGACGAGGCCGAAGGTCTCACCGGGGTATATCTCGAAGCTTACCCCGTCAACGGCCTTCACCCAGCCGATCGTCCTGAGGAGGCTCTTAACTGGGAAGTACTTTCTCAGGCCTTCAACCTTGAGTACTGGCTCCATCGTCATCACCTCAGTAGCGGTGGCAGGCCACCCAGTGGCCGGGCTCTATCTCCTTGAGCTCGGGGACTTCCTTCCTGCAGCGCTCTTCGGCAAAGGGACATCTCGGGTGGAAGCGACATCCCTTTGGAGGGGTTATAAGGTTTGGGACCGTCCCCGGGATGCTCTCAAGCTTCTCTATCTTCTTGAGTGGGTTTGGAACCGCTCTGAGCAGTGCAACCGTGTAGGGATGGAGAGGGTTGTGGAATATCTGATCAATGCTCCCTATCTCAGCCACCTTTCCCGCGTACATGACCACGACGCGCTGTGCTGTCTCGGCAACGACACCGAGGTTGTGGGTGATGAGCAGAACCGTCGCATTGTACTTCCTCTTCAGCTCGTTGATAAGCTCAAGTATCTGAGCCTGAACTGTAACATCCAAGGCCGTGGTCGGTTCGTCAGCTATGAGGAGCCTTGGATTGTTGGCTATACCGATCCCTATGACTACCCTCTGCTTCATTCCACCGCTGAGCTCATGGGGGTAGTTCCTAACGCGGTTCTCGGGGTCAGGTATGAGAACCTCCCTGAGAATGTTAACGGCCCTTCCTATGCCCTCCTTTATGTTCTTGACCTTTCCATGAACTTCCATTGCCTCACCTATCTGGTAGCCGACCGTGTAGAGCGGATCGAGAGACGAGTGAGGATCCTGGAAGATGTAGGCTATCTCGTTGCCCCTTATTTCCCTTATCTCCTCATCATTCAGCTTGAGAAGGTCAACCGTTGAGCCATCGTCTCTGTGGTAGAGAACCTGCCCGCTGACTATCCTTCCAGGGCTCTCTATGAGCTGTGTCAATGCCCTCGATGTTACACTCTTTCCACAGCCTGTTTCACCGACCAGGGCCAGTGTCTCACCGCGGTATATGTTAAAGGAGACGTCCTCTATCGCCTTGACGACGCCGGCGTAGGTGTAAAAGTAAACTCTGAGGTTCTTGATTTCTATGATCGGCTCAGGCACTGGACTCACCTCCCTTGGACTTCTTCTTGAGTTTGAACTCAAGGCTCCTCCTCGTCCTCGGGTCGAGGACGTCCCTGAGACCATCTCCAAGGAGGTTCCAGCCGAGGACGACGGTGACGATGACTATCCCCGGGAAGGCGACGAGCCACCAAGCTTGGGGGAAGTACTGGGAGCCCTGGTTGATGAGGTTACCCCAGTCGGGTATTGGTGGCACCGCACCGAGGCCGAGGAAGCTCAGGCCCGCCTCGGTTAGGATAACCCCCCCGAAGTCCATGGTTATCATAACCAGGATAGGGCCGATTATGTTGGGGAGTATATGCCTGAAGAGTATCGTCCTCGTCGGCAGGCCGACCGCCCTTGCGGCCTCAACGTAGAGGTTCTCTTTCTCAGTCAGCGTCGATCCCCTGGACACCCTTGCATAGCCCGGCCACCAGACTATAACGAGGGCAACGAAAACGGCGAGAAGCTTTCCGAGGTTGTTGACGTCCCTCGCGTGCAGGGCAAAGAGCTTAAGCATGAGCGTCTGGGCCCAGGTGTGAGCGTTAAGGAAGTTCTGTATCCTAGTTGGCAGGACAGCCGAGAGGGCTATGGCCAGTATGAGCCCGGGGAAGGCGAGGAACATGTCGGTTATACGCATTATCGTCTCGTCGACCTTACCACCGTAGTAGCCCGAGATGAGGCCGAGGATGATCCCTATCGTCGGGCCTATGAGTATGATGAAGATGTCGAGCACAAAGGCAGTCCTAGCTCCTGCGAGAAGTATGCTGACTACGTCCCTTCCGTAAACGTCAGAACCCAAGAGGTAGTGAATGTTTGTTGTGTAGTGGACGATGTATCCGTTCTCTATAGTGGTCACGTTGAGGAAGTACGTCGACCCCGGTGGGGCTAGCTGGGTGGAGAAGTTGTAGTTCACTGGGAAGAAGTCATAGGACCATGGGGCCATGTAGGGGCCGAATATTCCCAGGATGATGTAGATTATGACTATAAAAAGGCCGAGTAGGGCAGGGGGAGAGCGGTTCATAGCGTAGGCCATGAGCTTCCATTCCTTTATCTTGGACTGATTTCTCCTCCTCCAGTCCTTCTTGAAGATATTGATGAAGGAGGCAAAGGCGTCTATTATCCTGTCGCTCACCCTGTCGAGTATCGTCATTTCGTACTCTTCCCTAGCCTCGAGCTCTTCAACCTTCTCTGACATCGTGACCACCTCAGAATCTCACCCTCGGGTCTATAATCGCGTAGAGTATGTCCGCTATCAGGTTAGCGGTGACGAAGACTATTGCGTAGAGGAAGGTGACGCCTATCAAAGCGGGAAAGTCGAGGTACATTATCGCTTGGAGGGCGTAGCGACCTATTCCCGGGAGGTTGAATATCGTCTCGGTGATGGGCGTCCCGGCCAGGAGGCCACCGAACTGGAGGGCCAGTATTGTGATGACCGGGACGAGTGCGTTCTTCAGGACGTGGCGATAGAGCCTCCCCTTTGGAACCCCCTTGGCCTTCAGGAAGAGCGTGCTGTCCCTGCTGTAAGCCTCAAGGAAGGAGTTCCTAGTGAACCTCATGAGCACGCCCGCTGCAGCTATTCCGAGCGTAAAGCCCGGAAGCCAGAAGCGCTCGACCTGCTGGACGAAGTTGCTCCAGTCCAGGGTCAGGAGTGCATCTATGACCGGCACGTGGGTTATCTTGTGCGGTGGGCTTGGCGGTATTCCAGCGAGCGTCGTAGTGCTCCAGTGAAGGAAGAACAGCCATATGAAGAGGTAAGCTATGACGTAGATTGGCGTCGAGATGAAGATCAGGGCCAGGATCCTCAAGGTCATGTCGGTCGCCGAGTTTCTCTTGAGGGCGGATATTATACCTAGGGGAAGCCCTATTATTACAACGAAGAGAAAAGCAAAGAGTGCCAGTTGGAAGGTCACTATAAAGCGATTACCTATGTTAGTAAAAACCGGCTCCTGATTCAAGGGGTCGAGGAGGCTGTTTGTAAAGAGACCTTTAACCAAGAACCAGTACTGGTCGTACCAAGGCTGGTCAAGGTGGTATTCCTTCTTTATCATCTCAACAGCAGCCTGGGAAGCCTTCTCACCACCAGCCCAGGCCTTCACGGGGTTTGCAGGTATGACGTAGGCAATAATGAAAACAATCAGAGTTACACCTATCAACGTCGGTATGAACGTTAAGCCCCTTCTCACCAGGAATTTTCCAAGCCCTGCCACCACAGTTCCCTCCGTGGAGATTTTAAAGGAAAAGAAAGAAAACTAAACCTTCAGCCGGATATTACCTTGTAGTTCAGGCTGTCGAAGACCACTGCACTCTGGAGGAATGGACCAACGTAGTCGTCCGGGTCGAGGAAGTCCGGGGCCCATCCAACTATGTAGACGTCGAAGTCACCACTGGCAGTTTTGCTGAGCAGTGTAGGCCATGAGAGTGGAGTAACCGATACCTTGAAGCCGAGCTGTCCCCAGGTGTTCTGTAGGAGCGTTGCTATCTTCTCACGCTGGGTGTTTCCGGTGTTGTAGTATATCGTCAGGGTGTAATCCTTCGGATTAATTCCAGACTTCCGGATAAGCTGGAGGGCCTTGGCGAGGTTGTACTTGTACTTGATGACGTTGTACCCGGTGTAGCCGAGCCATCCAATCGGTATCGGGCCGTAGTTCGGAACCATGTAGCCCTTGTAAACGGCGTTGTATATCTGCTCGTAGGGCGTTGCCCAGGCCAGCGCCTGCCTGACGAGCTCATTGTTGAGTGGTTTCTTGGCGGCATTGAGGACTATGAACACCATGTCGGGCGTGACAAAGGAATCGATCTTGGACTGGAACTTGCCGAGAGTGAGGCCCTTGACGGCGTTGAGCCTGTCCACTGGAACGGCCGCTATGTCCGCAACCCCCTTCTGGAAGAGGCTTATGCGCGTTGTTGCATCGCTTGAGATGATATAGATAACCCTCTTGGTGACGACGTAGTTCGGATACTTCTGCTCAAGCTTGCTCCATACGCTGGCGTTCCAGTAGTAGGGGTTCCTCTCGAGGACTATGTAGCTGTTCTGCTTGGCCTCTTTGATGTAGAACGGCCCGGTGAAGACGCCGATCATGTTGTCTTGGAGCATTGTGTGTATAGGATCTTTTGAACCCGGCTGGACATACTTACTCCAGACCCAGGGCTTTCTGCCCCAGTCAGAGGCCTTCATGGCCTCCTCGTACTTGTCCCCGAGCATATACTTGGCCGGAATCACCATGAGGTATGGATCGGCCAGAACGCTGAGGATACCTCCGTATGGGTGCGGAAGGACGAGCTTGTAGACACCGGCGGTCGGTCCGGAGTAGCCGAAGAAGCTGAGGAGATCTTTGAGGCTCTTAACCTCCTTGGTTTTGCCGTTGAAGTCCGCTATTACGCCGCCATTCTGGAGGATCTTCTCAAACTCGCTGTCGCTCATAGCATAGCTCTTGTTGAGGTCGGTGTAAGTGGCGAGCATCCAGTTGACCGAGTAGCCTGCCCTGAGGACACGCCAGAACTCAAATTCAACGTCGGTTGCGTTGATAGTGTAGGTTGTTCCACTCTTCGGGTCGTAGGCCTTAACGCCGCCTCTTATGACGAAGTACCAGACGGTTCCGTCCTTGTTGTGGGCCCATGCAACCGCGAGGTCGGGTGAGACCTTCTTGGTTTCGTTCTCCCAGTAGGTGACGAGCGTGTCGCCGACGTTGTGGTAGAGCGCCCACCCAAAGGTCTCGTAGTCAAAGGCCGGATCGAAAGAGCTCGGCCAGCCGAAGGTTGCTTCGACTATCGTTCCTGGCTCGTTCTTGTAGTTTCCTATCCCTATCGAGACGCTCGGAGCGTTCTTATCCTCCATAACGAGATCCCAGCGCGGTGCTAGAACCGGGTTGTAGTACCAGTTGTGCACCCAGTTCCAGTAGACACGGGCCGCCTTGGCGTCACCCAGGATTATCTCGGGAACCTCTCTGTTGGCGAGTATGTATAGGGCATTGTAGAGAGCCCCCCTGATGTTGGGGTCGGTGACCTTCCTAGCGAGCTGTATCAGGGCGTCCATCCTGGGGTCGCGGAGGAAGGCGGGGTTTATCTGTCCAAACCCCTGCTGGTTCTTCATCAGCTCCTGAATGGTCGGGGTCTTCTTCATGTTGGCTTTGTAGGAGACCACAATGACGGGCTTGTTCGGTAAGCCTGAGACCTTGGCACCGCTTCCCTCGGGCCCGACAACGACGACGTATTTCTCGGTGTTAATAACTGTGGCGTTGGAGAGGTGCGCTTCAATGTATTTTACTGCCTCCGAAGAGGCTACACTCACGCTTGAGGAGGTCGTCTGAGTTGCCTGAGTCGTGGAGGACGTTCCACTTGTTTGTTCGATGGTTGTGGTGGTGCCCTTCTGGCCACCACCTATACATCCACTGGCCGCTACGCTAAAAGCGACCAAAAAAACGACTAACAGGGCCAGAGTCGTTTTAGCCCTCATTTTGTTCACCTCTGAGCAGTGAGGCGTATCATGATACCACCCACCCATAATTAAATCTTTCGATGCAACTATTATCACAATGATAAACATTTAGACAGATGAACCACCTACGAAAAGCTTAAATGAGCAGGAGGACAAATAAGAAACGAGAAAACTCCGACGGTGATGGCCATGGTCAGGGCGTATGTTTTGCTTACGGTAGAAATAGGGAAGGTCGAGAGCGTCATTGAGGCGCTCAAGCAGATACCGGGTGTTACCAAGGCCGATGCAGTGACCGGCCCCTACGATGCGATAGTCCACATAGAGGCCAAAGACCTTGGTGAACTGACCAGAAAGATACTCCACGACATCCACAACATAGACGGCGTCATAGACACGACGACCGCAATAGTTGTCGAAGTGGAAGAAGAGGAGTGAACTACCTTCTCTTCCTCCTAGATTTGCCCTTTGCCCTAGTCCGGGCTCTAAGCTCTCTAATCTTCTCTGCTATGAGCTTAAGGGTCTTGCCCTTTCCGTAGGGGCTCTCCACGACGAGCATTCCCCTAGTCCTGAACTCCTCGTCAAGTCCCGAGAGCCTTGGGTTCAGCTTTTCCGGGACCTTTTCAACGACTTTGAAACCAAGGCTCAGCACTGCATCCTCAACCTCTTCAAGCCCTGGGGAATCAACCGCAACGCTCTTCTTGACCGCCCTCCCATACTTCCTGCTCAGGCGTGCGTCCAGCTCGTTTGGCCATAGGACAAATCTCATTCTCCCACCCGACAAGGTTAAAAGACCGGGCGTTAAAAACCCTTCCGGTGGAAAAAATGGAAGGCATCCTTGAGAAGCTCCTCCTAGGGGAGGCCCTCAGGGGTGACATGGTCATACTCGAATACTCCTCTCTCACGCCGGTGGAGAAAACTGCGTGGGGCAAACTCGTTCCGCTCCTCAAGGCCAATGGAAACCTCGTGATAACCGACTTCTTCGGCGTAGGCGATGCCCTCTTCAGGAAATACCTCAGGAGGCTCCCGGGAAAGACCTACTCCGAGTTTGTGGAGCTGGTAAAGGACGTCAAGGTCATCAAGATAGGCCCTGGAGCCACAACCTACGGGGACATACTGGACGAGATAGTCCCAACATACGACCCCCACATCTTCCTGAAGAACTACCACGCCGTGATGAGCAGGATCAGCAGGCTACCCCAGAAGCCCAAGTTCCTGATGAGCTTTGGTCTGAGCCACTACGCCCGCTTCAACCCAGATGGAGCGCTAAAATCCATAATCACCGCGGTCACGAACATCCCTATGGAGGACCTCATAGGGGTTCACCTCGTCAACAGGGACATAATCTCCAGGGAGAACCTTGCGGTCTTCGAGGAGATAGCAACCTTTGTCCTAGACATCAGCGATACCGAGGTGCGGATTCTCAAGGACGGTGGGATCGGTGATTGAGAGGGGCTCCCCAGTTCTCCTGATAGACCTGAGGGGCAAGCGCTACCTCGTTAGGGCCGAGGAGAGGGAGTTTCATACCGATTTGGGGATACTCCGGCTTGGAGAACTCATAGGGAAGCCCTACGGGACGAGGATAGCGAGCCATAGGGGAAGGACCTTCGTGGCCATAAAGCCGAGCATCAACGACATCATCGCCAAGATGAGGAGGGGCCCCCAGATAGTCCACCCAAAGGACGCTGGGATAATAATAGCTTACGCGGGCATCTCTCCGGGCGATACGGTAATAGAAGCGGGAGCAGGAAGCGGGGCGCTTACCCTTTTTCTGGCCAACGCCGTCGGTCCGTCTGGAAAAGTAATCAGCTACGAGGTGAGGAAGGACTTCTACGAAATAGCAAAGGGAAACATAGAACTGGCGGGCTTTTCCGACAGGGTCGTCTTGAAGAATAAGAGCATATATGACGGAATAGACGAGGAGAGTGCCGACCACATAGTGCTCGACCTCCCCCAGCCTGAAAATGTGCTTCAGCATGCGGTTGACGTTCTACGGTCCGGTGGCTACTTTGTCGCATACACGCCCTGCTCGAACCAAGTTCACCGCTTCTACAGAGCCCTTGAGGAGTTCGGGGGACAGTTCCTGAGGGTCAAGACCGTGGAGGTTCTCGTAAGGGAGCAGGAAGTCAAGAGGGAATGCATAAGGCCGAAGACGACTATGTTAGCCCACACCGGCTATATCACTTTCCTCAGGAAGCTGTAGGCTCGTCCTCGGTGTAGAGGAGGTATGCGAAAAGCCAGGCAGCTACCATGACCGCGACCGAGACCGGGAGGGGGTCCTCCATGACACTCCTGAGAAATCTCACGTTACCGTACAAAATTGGCAGGAACATCCCAAGGGCTGCAGCGACCACTGAGGCCAGATAAACGGCCCTTCTCATCGTACCACCTCTCCCCCTTATCCACGTGGCTTAAAAGTGTTTCCTTCACCTTTTAAAATCTCACCCCGAAATCCCTTCGGGGTTGTTAACCAAAGGTTGAACACATCTTTATAAACACCTAAGGTGTACTTCTCCCAGATGCTCAGCTTTGAGCTCATGCACGGAGGTGTTCATTGTGGGGTACAGGATACTCGACAAGAAGGAGCTCGCGATGAAGGAGATGTGGTACAAAATCCACGCGCCACACGTGGCCAGAAAGGTTCAGCCCGGGCAGTTCGTCATAGTCAGGGCCTTCCCGAACGGTGAGAGAATTCCCCTCACACCAATAAGGTGGGACAGGGAGGAGGGCTGGATAGAGCTGGTCACCTTCGTCCGCGGGAAGACGACCCTCAGGATGGCCAACGAACTGAAGCCCGGCGATGAGCTTCTCAACGTAGCCGGCCCGCTCGGGAACCCTGCCCCAATGAAGAAGTTCGGGAAGATACTGGCGATAGGCCTCATAACTGGAATGGTTGAGGTCTTCCCGATAGCGAGGGCGTGGCAGGAGATAGGGAACGACGTGACAACTCTCCACGTTACCCCAGAGCCGATGGCAATCCTCAAGGAAGACTTTGAAGAGAGCGTTTCGAGGCACATAGTTGAGGACTACCCACTCCAACCCGGATGGGGTATGAACGAGATTGCCCAGGAGCTCGTTAGGAGGGCTGTTGCAAAGGTCAGGGAGCTCCTTGAGGACGAGCACTGGGATCTGGTCTTCATAGTCGGTCCCGCCGGTGGCCAGAAGGCCGTTTTTGAGGTCGTCAGGGAGTACGGCATACCGATGGAAGCCGACCTGCACCCGATAATGGTAGATGGAACCGGCATGTGCGGCTCCTGCCGTGTAACCGTCGACGGAGAGGTCAAGTTCGCCTGTATAGACGGCCCCGGATTCGATGCCTACAAGGTCAACTGGGATGAACTCATACACAGGGTCGGCTTCTACACTGACATGGAAAGGAGGGCCCTTGAGGAGTACCTCAAGTCCCTGAGGGGTGAGTGAGATGGCGAGGAGGAAGAAGCCGAAGCTCATCAAGGAGAGGGTTCCAACCATAGAAAGACCTCCAGAAGAGAGGATTCACGACTTCAAGGAAGTTAACCTAGGTTATACCTTCGAGCTTGCAGTTAAGGAGGCTGAGAGATGTCTGCAGTGTCCTGCCGAGTACGCCCCGTGCATTAAAGGCTGTCCGGTTCACATAGACATCCCCGGCTTCATAAGCAAACTCGTCGAATACCGCGACAACCCGGATAAGGCTGTGAAGGAAGCTTTGAACGTCATCTGGGCCTGCAACTCGCTCCCAGCGACAACAGGTAGAGTCTGCCCGCAGGAAGACCAGTGCGAGAAGAACTGCGTCATGGGCAGAGTAGGTGACAAAATAAACATCGGCAAGCTCGAAAGGTTTGTAGCAGACTACGCGCGCGAGAAGGGCATAGACGAGGAACTCCTCTTTGAGATAGTCCCCAAGATAGAGAAAATGGGCCAGAGCGTTGCAATAATCGGTGCAGGCCCGGCGGGGCTTACGGCTGCTGGAGAGCTGGCTAAGTTGGGTTATGATGTTACAATTTACGAGGCCCTCCATGAGCCTGGGGGAGTCCTGATGTACGGTATTCCCGAGTTCAGACTCCCGAAGGAAATCGTCGAGAAGGAAATCGAAAAACTGAGAAAACTCGGCGTTAGAATCCTTACAGACCACATCGTTGGTAAGACGGTAACCATCGAAGAGCTCCTTCAGGAGTACGACGCGGTCTTCATAGGCTCGGGTGCCGGGACTCCAAGGCTCGTTAACGCCCCTGGAGTAAACCTCAACGGCATCTATACTGCCAATGAATTCCTTACCAGGATCAACCTAATGAAGGCCTACAGGTTCCCAGAGTATGACACACCGGTCAAGGTTGGGGAGAAGGTCATTGTCATAGGCGCCGGAAACACAGCGATGGACGCGGCGAGAAGTGCGAGGCGCTTTGGAGTGGAGGTTACCATCGCCTACCGTCGCGGTGAGGAGGACGTCTCGGCCAGGGAAGAGGAGGTAGCCCACGCAAAGGAGGAGGGCATAAAGTTCGTTTACTTCGTCAATCCCGCTGGCTTTATAGGCGACGAGAACGGCAACGTTAGGGCTGTTAAGTTCGAGAAGATGAGGCCCCTCGAGGAGAGGGACGCGAGAGGAAAGAGGAAGATAGAGGGAACTGGAGAATACGTGACGATAGAGGCAGACACGGTCATTATAGCCATCGGAAAGCACCCGAACAGGCTAATCATAAACACTCCAGGGCTTAAGGTTGAGCGCGGTAAGATAGTCGTCGACGAGAACATGATGACGAGCATTCCGGGTGTTTTTGCGGGCGGAGACGCGATAAGGGGCGAGGCGACAGTTATCCTAGCAATGGGCGACGGTAGAAAGGCCGCAAAGGCCATCCACGAGTACCTCACGAAGAAGAGGGAAGAGAAAGCTAACGCCTGATTTTCTCTTTTCCTCCCAACTTCTTTCCCAATAGTTAACTACTGGGGCAGAAGTTATTAAGGTGTCGGGCAGATTAATGGTGGTGATGGCGACCCCTGGAGTGGCTGAGGAATGATGAAGGGCATACTGACCGAGCCAAACGCTTTTAACTTTCCGATTCCACCTTAAAACGAGCGATGACGACCTCTAGGGTATCTGAGGGGATGATGAAAAAAGAGAGCTGAGCTCATTCCTCCAGCTCCTCAATTTCCTCAAAGATTTCCTCGAACTCCTTGAAGTCCTCGCTCTTTGCTAGAAGCGTGACGAACTCGTCTATCTCGGCCTTCTCAAGGAAAGCCCCAGCCAGGAGCTTCCCTGTGTAGCGGTTGTTTTTAATCTCCCAGAACATGTAGAACTCCGGAAAGTTCCCCTTTATCTTCCTATAGGCCACGCCGTACTTGGATTCCTTCATTGGGTTCTGTTCGATGTAGAAGTGCCCGGGTTCGACCTCTATCATGTGGAGGAGCGCTCCCCCTTTGGCCTTCACGAGCTTGACCTTAACACTCCATTCCTTCAGAACCTTCATGGAAACCACTGAGAAGAATAGGAGAAAGGGTTCTTAACCCTTCCTCAGAGGCTTTCGAGGTATTTGGCATAGGCCCCTGCATCCATGAGTTCCCTGAGTTCTTCCTCAAGGTTGCTCGGCTTGAGCTTGGCAATCCAGTTCCCGTAGGGATCTTCGTTTAGAAGCTCGGGTGAATCCTCAAGCTCTTCGTTGACCTCTATGACTTCGCCGCTCACCGGGGCGTAGACCTCGGAGACGGCCTTGACGCTCTCAATCTCACAGAGGAGATCGCCCTTGCTGACAGCCTTCCCGACTTCGGGAAGCTCAACGTAGGCCAAATCACCGAGCTCCTTCTGGGCGTAGTCGGTTATGCCAACTAGGACTGTTCCGTCCTCAAGAACCTGGGCCCACTCGTGATCCTTGGTGTAGTAGAGGCCCTCTTTGACCTTGTATTCGCCGACCTCAATCATGAACATCACCGCTCGGTATAACAGGCTTGACCATTTAAACCTTTCTCGAAAAGGAAAGGCTTATATCTCCCCCCCAAAAAGAGAGAGTGAAGTTTTGAGGAGGGCGATGTGGTGCAGATAATCGGCTACGTCATGATCATCATAGCGGTGGGCAGGTTTCTGGCCGAGATCTTTGAGAGACTGGGCTACCCCGGACTGGTGGGGGAGATAACGGCCGGTTTCATCCTTGGCTACTTCCTTAGTGGAGCGCCGGCGAGTGAAATGAACCTCCTTGCGGAGTTCGGGATATTCTTTCTGATGATATCCGCAGGGCTGGAAATAACCCCTGAGGAGCTTCACGTCGGAGGTAAGAAAGCCCTTCCAGCTTATCTGATAACCCTCACTGTGATGCTCCTCCTAACCCTCCCAATGACCAATTACTCCCTTGGAGCCGGCAACCTGCTAGCCGCATCAATACTGGCCGTTGCGAGTGCACCTGTAGTCGTCAGGCTCAAGAGGTTCTTCGGCGAGGACTACCTCCACGTGGCCCTCTCCTATGCCATAATAAGTGAGGTAACAATATTGATCCTCGTCTACGTTCTTGCGGGATTTGAAACTGCACCTAGCTTCCCAAAGCTCACTCTCCTCCTGGGGGAACAGGGCCTCTTCATAGGCGCAGTTCTATACTTGAACTACAAGATCGGGATCCAACACAAAGTCTGGCTCATGACGCAGCTCAGAAAACTTAGGAGCGACGAGGCCGTCTTCGGTCTCTTCATGATATTTGCATCCCTTCTCGGCTTTATCAGCGAAGAGGTGGGAATGCACTTCACGATAGGTGGCTTTCTAGCTGGCCTGATACTCCACAGCGACCTTGTCGGGACAAAACAGTACGAAAGGCTGAAAACCATACTGAGCGGGGTTACAAGCGGTATATTCGCCCCTATCTTCTTTGCCTGGCGTGGAATGAACTTCAGGGCTGAGGTAACTCTAACCATTCTCTACTTCTTCTTGGTGATATATATCGTCCGCTTCGTTCTCAGCGTGATGTTAACTTGGGACGGCTCCGGAGTAAGCTCAGTCGCCAAGGCAACGGGGCTGGTTAGCTTTGGGATACTCGGACTTCTAGTGGCTGATCTCGGGAACAGATACGGCGTTCTTAACGGCGTTCTCTATTCAACAACTGCCTTCACCTCTGTTGCCGGAATTTTCATGGCCGCGACCGTGGGGAGAACCCTAACCCTGTTCGGAGAAAGGGGAAAAGCCAGTAGGGAATAAAAGTCAGATGGGAAATACCCAACAAAGTTTAAGAGGCCCAAGAGAGAGTTTTGCCTTTCCCGAAAGCTTTATAAGCAGTCTACTGAGCGGTGGAGTAGTTAAAAGGGAGAGGGGTGGTGGAGATGAGTTGGACAACTCCCAAGAGGGCTTTCATGGGTGCTGCGGCCGCCGAGGGCGGAACCAAGCTCAACGCCTTTGACAACGCCCTCCTCAAGCTGGGAATAGGTAACGTTAATCTGGTCAAGCTAAGCAGTGTCATCCCCGCACACATTGAGTGGATGGAGAAAGTCCACGATGTTCCGATAGGGATGCTCCTTCCGACGGTGTACGCACACATTGAGAGCGACGAACCTGGAATGACCATCAGCGCCGCCCTTGGCGTGGGGATAAGCCGTAACAACGAGGGTGGCCTGATCTACGAGTACGCCGGCTACTGCACGAAGGAAGAAGCGGAGAGGGTAGTGAGGAGAATGGTCGAGGAGGGCTTCGCCAACCGCGGTTGGGAACTGGGGGAGTTCAAAGTCGCGGGCGCGAGCATAACCGTGAAGGAGAAACCGGCCGCAGCCGTTGCAGTCGTCGTCATGTTCCCGTACTAAACCCGGGAGAATTCAACAAGGAGGAACTTATCTTTTCCAGCTTTTTTGAAGGTGAAGTTGTACCTGACCTCCCCTTTTCTTGCCCAGACCCCTATCATCTCGCCCTCGGAAGTTGGCTGGACATTCATCCACAGTATCTCGTAGCCGTGCCTCCTGAGGTTCTCCCTGAGGTTACCTTTTATCATACTGCCGGGCCCAAGGACAGCACTTCCTGACTTCTTACCCTCAAGGAAGCGCCAGATATCAAGGAAAAGCCTGTAGGGATGAGAATCTTCGGCGGGGTATATAAAGAGTAACTCCCCGTTCGATGTGAGGCGGAGAAAGTGGTGGGAGCTCTCGAAGATGGAGACTGTTGCGTTCACTTCCAGCTGGCCGCTGTTGTTCCTGATCTCACCCACAACGTGGGGGACACCGTACTTTAGGGCCTCCTCTATCTGGGGAGAGAGCTCCTTAAGGACTTCTGTAAGTTCCTTCTTCAACCTTACCTCTGTCATCGTTCCTAAACTTTGAATGGTGCTTAATAACTTTTACCTTTCCGAGTCCGAGTTGGCGAACCCCAAGTTTTAAAACCCGATGCCCTACCTAAGCTCAGGTGGGAAACATGAGCTACAACGAGGAGGAGATGGCTTTTATCGAGTGGTATCCAATGGGCTACGGCGTCGGCTTCAAGGTCATGAGACGCCTACTAGAGCTTCAGACGAAGTACCAGAGGCTTGAGCTCTACGAGACGGAAGGTTTCGGCAAGCTGCTTGTTCTGGACGGCACGATACAGCTCGTTGAGGTTGGAGAGGAGAGCTATCATGAGGTTCTCGTACACCCGGCCCTCCTGGCGCACCCGAATCCCAGGAACGTTCTGATAATAGGCGGGGGCGATGGGGGGACCCTGAGGGAGGTTCTGAGACATAAAACTGTTGAGAGAGCTACGATGGTCGAGATAGACGAGATCGTCGTTGAGGTCGCAAGGCTGTATCTGGACATTGCGGGAGGAGCCTTTGATGACCCGAGGGCAAAGGTCATCATTGGAGACGGCGTCAAATACCTTAAGGAAAACGATGGGAAGTTCGACGCAATAATAGTCGATTCAACTGACCCGGTCGGTCCGGCAAAGCTGCTCTTCTCGGAGGAGTTCTACAGAAACGCCTACGCGAGGCTCAACAACCCGGGAATATACGTTACCCAGGCCGGAAGCGTTTATCTCTTCACCAACGAGCTCCTCGACGCTTACAGAGCCATGAAGAAGGTCTTCGATAGGGTTTACTACTTCAGCTTCCCTGTGATAGGCTACGCCTCACCCTGGAGCTTCCTCGTGGGCGTAAAGGGGAGCCTAGACTTTACGAAAGTAGACCTTGAGAGGGCCAAGGGGCTTGAACTTTACTACTACGACCCGGAGAGACATGAAACACTCTTCCAGATGCCACGTTACGTCAGAAAACTCCTAGAGGGGCAGTGAGAAAGTGCTTTCCCAGAGGAAAAAAAAGCTCCTAACCGCAACTCTAACCATTGGGATAACCGCCTACCTGATATATCGGGTCTATTCCGAGGCGTCCAAGATAGAGATCAGGTCCTCACAGCTCCTCTCCCCTTATCTCTTCCTGGCCCTCCTCCTCGGTATTGCTGGTTACCTGATATACACCACCCTGTGGCACATCTACCTCACCCACCTCGTGGATGTAGAGTTCAAGCGTGTCCTCCTCGCGAACCTCTCGGGGACGTACCTCTCTTTCTCCTTCAACGCGGCGATTGGGACGCTTATCAAGGTGAAGTTCATAGGGGCGAGCTACTTTCAAGTTCTAGCAACGAACCTCGCAGGGGTTGCAACCGAGCTAATGGTGGGTTCTGCAATGCTGGTCTTCCTGATGCACGACTGGGGGGCCCTCCTGACCTTCCTCTTCTTCCTCCTCACTTTTATCGCTGACAACCGGGTATACCATGTCCTCGTCCCCGTTCTCTCAAGGATCAGGGCGGGGGGCATCTCCGAGGAGTTCTACGCCGGCTGGCATGCGGCCAGATCCAGAGCAGACAGGGTTCTCGCGGCGCTCATCCTGGGAGCATTGCTCATCCTCATAAACGCCGGCGTCCTTATGAGCGTCGGGATGGCCTTCGGCATCTCAATTCCCCTGGGCGATGCCATTAAGGCGATACTGTACTCGACGGTCCTTGGGAGCGTCCTCGGGACTCCAGGGGGGATTGGAGGGAACGAACTTGGTGTCCTCATGGCAATCGGCAACACAGGCCTGAACGTCCTCATAGCCTTCACCTTTAAGTTCCTCAACCAGTACCTCTTCGCTCTCGTTGGAGCGGTTGCCTTCTACCGCTCCGTCCTGACAGAGGTTGGGGTAAAAGACTTAACGGATGAGGGGAAAGGGAAATTGGATGAAAGCCATGAAAGAAGTCCTGAGGGAAGTGGAGAAGAGAATAAAGAAGCTGGAAGCCGAGCTTGAGCTCCTCGAAGAAGACCTTGAGAGGGCCGAGATGGAGAAAAAACCGCCAAAGACAGAGACTCCTTCGGTTTATTACTTAACGTTCATGGCTTTCTGGGCGGGTGGTGGGCTGGTCATCCTAGCGTACATGCGGAGCAGGCTTGCCCCCACCGTTACTGTCCCAATCGGCCTTTACGCTTTGATAGCCCTTGTAATCTTCCTCCCACCTTTCCTGTACCTCCTGATGAGAAAACAGGAGAAAGAACCGGCAGTCGAGAGGATTTCGGCCCTCAGACTTACCCTTTCAGGCTTTTACAGGCCACTGAAAAAGGCGCTTGAGGAGGATGACAGGAAGGCGCTCACGAGGATAGCCGATAGACTCCTAGACGACCCGAGGCTTGCCTCAGCAGTGGAGCTCGCAAACGAGGGGGATGCAAAGATGAACGCCTATGCCTTGTACTTATACGCCCATTACTCACCCGAGCTTAGGGAGGAAGTCGAGGAAGCCCTCAAAAAGATGACCAACAAACCACTGAGGACCCTCCTCTCAAGCCTCATCCGGGACTGATCTCCTCCTTGCCGTAAACGGCGAGGGTTTGGCTTAACTCTTCGCCAACGGGAAGATTTACGAGCCCATCATCCCCTCCTCCCGCGAGTTTGGTTCAGCCCGAGAGCCCGGGCCGGGCCCGTTACCCCTATCGGAGTGGTTCGGGGTTATCATTCCAAAGGCTACTCATTGAGTTTCAAACCGCTCAAGAGCGGTTCTTGAGAGGACGCTTAACAGTGTCAACCACTCCAAGGAGGGGTGGTAACGCGAAATCTCTCCTCTCATCGGGTTGCCCTTGAGTGACTTCTCCTGGGCCTTAATAGGCCGCAAACATTTTAAAGGGGTTCCGATGGTTTAAAGGGCTGTTGGGCGGTTTACTACATCCTCACCTAAAGGGTAAGGCTTTCAAGAGGAAAAGGTAATGTTATAACGCCGTTCACCGTTTCTGAATATTGGTGAGAGAATGAAGTTTGAGGTCCTTACCAAGGAGGACATGAACGCCCTCTCAAGGGAGCTCAGCCAGGCGGGGATAATGAACAGGACTGCGGAAGAGCTCTCGCGCGAGATTTCCCACTATATCGTCATAGAGGGAACCTACGCCGGGCTCCTTGAGAGGGCCGATGGAATAGAGCCCCTGGAAGAGTACCTCGAAGCCCTCCGCTCAGCCTACGATGAGCTACTCTCCAGCTGGAGACCGGGCGAGGAGAGGCCCGCCGAGAAGCTCTTTGACGAGTCTGACCTCGGGAAGCTTATGCTAGTCTCTGCCCTCATCGAGGCAGGTTCAATAGAGGAAGAGGACGGAAGGTTCGTTCTCAGGGAAAAGCCACCGCTTGACGTCCTGAGGATTGAGGTACGCTTCCCGATAGATGAAATTGAGGAATACCTTGAGGAGATCGACGAACGCTTCAATCCGACGATGGTAACGGAATACACCCTTGAAAAGCGCTACTGCGTCGAGGTTCTTGAGGTCGAGAGGAAACTCATAGAGGAGGCCCTTGATATAGCTAGGGAATACGCAACTGAGGAGAGCATGGTCGGGGCGACCTTCGACGGCATCGCTCGCTCGGTTCTGGCGGAGAAAATCCTTAAGCTGACCGAGAAGCACAGGAAGAAGAACGAGCTCATCGAAGCAGTAATGGAGATGGAACCTATAGTCGTCAGGGGCGGGAGCGGGAGGGTCAACATCTACTACGATGAGGATGCGGTTGAGGATTTCCTCAAGACCCTCCAAACGCTGGGCTATATCAAGGTCAAGGGCAACAGGGTATGGGTTTAGCAAACTTTAAAAGATGAACGGAAAACGGCTCATCGGGGGGTGGAGGAGATGGCGGTGTTGAAAGCCATTAGAGTCAGAGACAGGGACGGGGAGATATTCTTCCGTTGCCCGCGCTGTGGTATGGTCTTCCGCGACGCAAAGTCCTTTACGAGGCACGTCAACAGGGCCCACGGCCATCTCTTCCGCAGGAAATGAAAGGAAAAACGGGATGAAGAGAGCTAGGGCCCTGAAAAGTGATGAGCGGAGGGCTTCCCCGACCGCTCACTCCCTCATAACTATTTCTTTTGTGAGCCTGACTATGAAGGTCTTCCCGACCTTCTCCCTCTCGACGAGCTGTTTTTTCTCAAGCTCCTGGATGATCCTACTTATCGTCGGTCTCGAATAACCGGTGAGCTCGGGGAGCTCTTCCTGCTTTACGATACCGCCCCTTTCGAGAATAGCCTTCACGACTATGCGCTCTTTCTCCGTCAGAACCTCTATCGGAACCTTATTGGCTGACCAGTGCTTCTTAGCATAATAGAGGGACGCCGGGACGGCAACACCGATCGAGACTATCACCGCTAGAATGACGAGGCTCCAGTTGGTTCTCTCCGGCACGGTGGAAGTCGGAACGCTTATCGTTATACTCTCCTTCACCCAGTAAGTCTGATAGCCGAGGCGTTCAAGCTGACCCTCTATGCTCTTTGACATACCTGCACCGATAAGGACAACGAGCCTCGGGTGTAGTCTCTTGAGGGCATCCACAACCTGGGTGGAGAGGTTGTTCTGAGCAGTGAGGAGGAGGGGGTAGTTGTAGGCCATCGCCCACCTCGCCGCGGCTAGGGCCGAGCCATAGTCGCTGGCGCTCGCTATGATGACTGTCTCAGAGCCCTCCGGATAGAACTCCTCAGCTAACTTGACGGCCGTGTCGACTCTCGTTGCCCCTCCAAGCCTCGTCACCTGAAAGCCGAGGTTTATAAGCTGCTCCTGAACCTTCTGGCTTATGGCCTGGTAGTCACCTATGACGAGAACCTTGTACCAGCCAAACTGCTCATAGCTCTGGAGCTGGGCCATCGTCGTGTAGTCTAGCTCCTTCGGATTAACCGGAAGAATCGGGACGCCAAGGAGCTTGGAATAGGGGAGGGCAACTATATAGTCAATGAGATTGTCGTTCCTGACTATTATAAGGTCGTACCGAGGCTCTCCAGCCGCATGAACAGCCGGAAGGAGCGAAGGAATGAGAATTAACAGCACGATGAAAGCCAAGACCTTTCTGCCCATTTCACCACCTGAAAAGAAGATAAGAAAAGGCTCTTAAAAGGTTTTTGAGGAAGCTCAAAGCTCAAGCTCCTCACCGGGTTTGAGGATTACCACTTCAGCCCTGTCGCCGACGAGCCTTTTGAACTCCTCCGGGTCAGCTGAAATCGGCGGCCAAGTGTTGTAGTGCATCGGGACGACTTTCCTCGGCTTGAGCAGTTCCACGGCCTTTGCCGCTTCCCTCGGCCCCATCGTGAAGTGCCCGCCTATCGGTAGCAGGGCAACGTCAATCGGCCCGTAGAGTTCGCTGAACAGGGCCATGTCAGAGAACACGAAGGTATCGCCGGCGTGGTAGATAGTTTTTCCGTCGAGCCTGACTACGAAGCCCGAGGCGTTGCCTATGCTGTGAATTCCATCGCTGCTTGAGTGCCAGGCCGGAACCTGAACGATAAAGACGCCATCTATCTCAGTTGGCCCGTAGTTCATCCCCACCGTCTCGATCCCGCCGTCGGCCTGCTGGCTGATGTAGTTGGCCACGTCATACATGGCAACAATCTTGGCATCGGTTCTCTTGGCTATCTCGACTGCATCGCCGATGTGGTCGCCGTGGGCGTGGGTGACCAGAATAAGGTCTGCCTCAAGCTCTTCGGGCTTTGCAGCCGCCTGCGGGTTGCCGCTGAGGAAGGGGTCTATCAGGATCTTCTTGCTCCCCTCGATGTAGAAGGCGGCATGGCCTAAAAAGCGCACCTTCACCACGTTCATCACCTCAAACTTAAAATAACACGAGCTTACTTAAACCTTTCGATGGCTCAAAAAAGCCCATTGATGCACTTGTTGGGCTCAGCGATGCTCCAACCATCTCCGATGTCCGTTTTGGGAAAGCTTATATACGATTCGGTGGAGGTTTAAACGGTGGGGCTTATGGATTTAGACTACTTCTTCAAACCGAAGGGTATAGCCGTGATCGGTGCATCGAACGATCCGCTGAAGCTCGGCTACGAGGTCTTCAAGAACCTCAAAAAATACAAAACCGGAAAGGTCTACCCCGTGAACGTCAAGGACGAGGTAGTTCAAGGCGTTAAGGCCCACAGAAACGTGAATGACATCCCGGAAGAGGTAGACCTTGCGATAATCATCGTGCCCAAGCGCTTCGTAAAGCAGACCCTGATAGACTGCGGCGAAAAGGACGTTAGAGGAGCTGTCATCATCACTGCCGGATTTGGAGAGACCGGCGAGGAGGGCAAGAGGGAGGAGCGCGAACTGGTAGAGATTGTCCACAGGTACGGCATGAGGCTCATCGGCCCGAACTGTGTCGGCGTTATGAACACCCGGGAGGATATGAACGCGACCTTTGTAATGGATGCCAAGAAGGGCAACATAGCCTTCATCAGCCAGAGCGGGGCTTTGGGAGCGGGAATAATCTACAAGACTGTGAAAGAAGGAATAGGCTTCTCCAAGTTCGTGAGCGTTGGCAACATGGCCGACCTCGACTTCGCGGAGCTCATAGAATACCTTGCCAACACCGAGGAAGACAGAGCCATAGCGCTCTACATTGAAGGAGTTAAGGACGGGAGGAAGTTCATAGAGGTTGCGAAGCGCGTCACCAAGAAAAAACCTGTCATAGCCCTAAAGGCCGGAAAGAGCGAGAGCGGAGCCAGGGCGGCCTCAAGCCACACCGGTTCCTTAGCCGGAAGCTGGAAGATTTACGAAGCTGCCTTCAAGCAGAGCGGAGTCCTGATAGCTGAGACAATAGACGACATGCTCAGCATGGCGCGCGCTTTTACCCAGCCCCTGCCCAGAGGAAAGCGCGTGGCGATAATGACCAACGCAGGAGGCCCGGGAGTTTTGACCGCTGACGAGATAGACAAGCGCGGATTGAAGCTGGCGAACCTTGAGGAGACAACTGTTGAGGAGCTACGCTCTTTCCTTCCTCCGATGGCTGCCCTAAAGAATCCCGTCGACATGATAGCCTCAGCCAGAGGAGAGGACTACTACAGAACGGCAAAGGCCCTCCTCCAGGACAGGAACGTTGACATACTCATAGCGATATGCGTCGTCCCGACCTTCGCAGGAATGACGCCGACAGAGCACGCGGAGGGAGTCATCAGAGCCGTTAAGGAGGTAAACAACGGGAAGCCCGTTCTCGGTCTCTTCATGGCTGGATACGTCAGCGAAAAGGCCAAGGAGCTCCTGGAGAAGAACGGAATACCGAGCTACGAGAGGCCGGAGGATGTAGCCGCTGGTGCCTACGCACTCGTCCAGCAGGCGAAGAACGCGGGAGTTCTGGAAGAGGACTGACTTTCATTTTTCATCATTTAGAATGGGAGGTGTTTAGATGGCGAAGGTTACCGACATAGTGTTGTGGGACAAACCGGGAGAGAAGGTTCTCCTCCTCGGAAACCACGCGATAGCGAGGGGTGCATTGGAGGGCAACATAGCGGTTTTTGCTGCCTACCCAGGAACACCGAGCTCCGAGATAACCGACACGATGGCGGCCGTCGCTAAGAAGGCTGGAGTCTACATGGAGTACTCCACCAACGAGAAGGTGGCCTTTGAGACGGCTTTGGCTGCAGCATGGAGCGGTTTAAGGGCCATGACCGCTATGAAGCATGTCGGCCTGAACGTTGCCATGGACAGCTTCATGACGGCCAGTTACATGGGCGTTGACGGGGGTCTCGTCGTCGTTGTCGCCGACGACCCGAGCATGTGGAGCAGCCAGAACGAGCAGGACACAAGGGCAATAGCTAAGAACGCCGGGATTCCAGTTTTAGAGCCTTCAAGCGCCCAGGAAGCAAAGGACATGGCGAAGTATGCCTTCGAGGTAAGCGAGAAGTACGGCCAGATGGTGATACTCAGGACGACGACGAGGAGCTCCCACATGCGCGGTGACGTAGTCCTCGGGGAGCTCCCCGAGGAGATAAGAAAAGCCAAGAGGAAGTTTGGGAACTTCAAGAAGAACCCGGAGAGGTACGTCGACATACCCGCCTTCCAGAGGAAGAAGCACCCCTGGCTTCTCGAAACGGTGGAGAAGTACCGCAAGGAATTCAGCGAGAGCTCCTTCAACTGGATCGAGGGTGACGAAAACGCGAGGGTCGGTATAATAGCCCCAGGCCTTGCCTACGCCTACGTGAAGGAGGCCTTAGCCTGGCTCGGCGTTGAGAACGTCAAACTGCTCAAGCTCGGCACTCCGTTCCCTGCCCCCTACAGCCTGATTGAGAGGTTCTTCGACGGTCTTGAAAGGGTTCTCGTAGTTGAGGAGCTTGAGCCGGTCGTTGAGGAGCAGGTAAAGGTCTGGGCCTACGACAAGGGTCTGAGGATTACGATTCACGGGAAGGACATTGTCCCGAGGGTTTTCGAGATGACCGCGAGAAGAGCGGTTGAGGCCATAGCGAAGTTCCTCGACATGGAAACGCCGATCAACTTCGAGGAAATAGACAGAAAGTACGAGAAGGTCTCGAAGATAGTCCCGCCGAGGCCACCGAGCCTCTGTCCTGCATGCCCGCACAGGAACACCTTCTACGCTATAAGGAGGGCCGCAACTCCTAGAGCTATATTCCCGAGCGACATAGGCTGTTACACCCTCGGCGTTCTCCCACCGCTCAAGACCGTTGACACGACCATAGCGATGGGCGGCTCGATAGGCATGGCCCACGGCCTCGACGTTGCCCTGAACGGCGTTCCCGGCGAGGAGAAGAGGAAGACTGGAAAGGAGAAGAAGATAATCGTGGCAACGATAGGCGACTCGACCTTCTTCCATACGGGCCTCCCAGCCTTAGCAAATGCCATCTACAACCGCTCCAACGTTGTCATAGTCGTCCTCGACAACCTCGTTACCGCTATGACCGGCGACCAGCCGAACCCGGGAACAGGCGATACTCCCCACGGATTGGGCAGGAGGATACTCATAGAGGACGTTGCAAAGGCGATGGGAGCCGACTTCGTTAAGGTTGTTGACCCCTACGACATAAAGGCGACCGAGAGGGCAATCAAGGAGGCTCTGGCGGTGGAGGGAGTGAGTGTCGTCGTTGCCAGACAGCCCTGTGCACTCTACAGGATAGGCCAGATGAGGAGGAAGGGAGAGAAGTGGCCCATCTACCACGTCATCGAGGACAAGTGCACCGGCTGTAAGATCTGTATCAACGCCTACGGCTGTCCGGCGATCTACTGGGATGCCGAAGCAAAGAAGGCTAAGATAGACCCGACGATGTGCTGGGGCTGCGGCGGATGTGCTCAGGTGTGTCCATTCGGAGCCTTCGAGCCCATGGAGGAGGGTGAGTGAGATGAGAGAATATAACATCGTTATCACCGGCGTTGGAGGTCAGGGAATTCTCACCGCGGCAAACCTGCTCGGCTGGGCGGCTTTGAGGGCCGGCTATAAAGTCCGCGTTGGTGAGGTTCACGGCATGAGCCAGCGCTTTGGAAGCGTCATCGCCTACGTCCGCTTTGGAGAGGACGTCTATGGAGCAATGGTTCCAGAGGGAAAGGCAGACGTTATACTCAGCTTCGAGCCGGTTGAGGCTTTGAGGTACATCAACTACCTCAGGAAAGGAGGCCTAGTCTTCACCAATGCGAGGCCGATTCCTCCAGTCCAGGTCTCTATGGGGCTCGCTACCTACCCAACCTTAGAGGAGATGAGGAAGATCATTGAGGAGGACTTCGGGGGCAAGTTCATGGCCTTCGATGCTGAAGAACTAGCCCTCAAAGCCGGGAACATAGTCACCACCAACGTCGTCCTGATAGGGGCCTTAACGCAGACACCGGGCTTCCCGCTCTCGGCCGAGCACGTCAGGGAGGTCATAAAGGTCAGCGTTCCACCCAAGACGATAGAGGTCAACATGAAGGCCTTTGACCTGGGAGTTAAGGCAGCTAAAGAGATGCTGGGGCTTTAGTTTAATTTTTGCTTTTTCGCCTTTTGGTAAAGTAACTTACGATGGGGTAAGTTGCTGTTGATCTTCAGCCCAAAACCAGACGCGAGGACTTGTACGATAGGGAGAATGAACTGGGGGAGTTTCAGAGCGCAGTAAACTGGGGGGAAATCTGATTCTTCTGCTCGGCATAAGACGTCTCGGGAAAGCTCCCTCCTCAACATTGCGCTCTCGAAATCGGGAATGCCATGCGCAAAAATCGATATCCGCTCTCTCTACTTCACTCACGGCTCAATACCCCAGGAGATTCTTGCCCGAAAAATCCTTGATTCCCTCCTCTCAACTGTCTCGGGGGCGTAAATCACTAGCTTGAAAAGGTTTTGAGTTCCATCCAAGGGTGGAGGGTTTCGGGTCTGGGTGTGGAGTTTGATAGAAAGCCCGACCTCGCAGAAATCCTGGAAAAGATAAGCTCCTGGGCCGAAAACGAGGGTATAAGGGTAATAATTGCCTTTGATGAGGCTCAGTACCTCAGATTTTCGGGAATCAGGTACGACAGCCTGATAGCCTACGCGGTGGACAATCTGCCAGGGATAACCTTCGCTTTAACCGGCTCGGAGGTTGGAATGCTCCACGACTTCCTTGGCCTTGAGGATCCCAAAAATCCCTCTTCGGAAGATACGCGAGGGAGATAGTGCTTCGAAGGTTCAAGCGGGAGGGAAGCACGGACTTCCTCAGAAGGGGCTTCGAAGAGGTCGGCATCGAATCGGATGAGAAAGAGATCGAGGAAGCCTTTGAGAGGCTCGAGGGCATAGCCGGCTGGCTCACGATGTACGGTTATCTCCGCGGGGTTAGGAAGCTTTCTCACATCCACGCCATGGACGAGCTGTTCAACATGGCCGAAAAGCTTATCCAAGAGAATCTTTCGTTCCTCATACAGAACAGCAGACGGTACAGGGTTATCTTGAAGGCCGTCGCCATGGGAAACGTTAGATGGAGCACCATAAAGGATTATGTGGAGTTCAAGATGGGGCCGGTAAACGACGCGAAGTTTTCCATCCCGCTCGTGAGTGATGATTTGGACAAACTCTCCATTGGGAAGGCTAAGTGTTACATTGTTCTCGTTCAAGTCCACGCCAACAAAGGTTTTAGGCTCGCTAACTTCAACCTCTTTCGAGAAAACAACGTTTATGAAGACTCCTTTTGGAGTTCTCACTAACCACGCTTGTCCAACCTTCCAGTCCTTGAACCGCTCATGATATTTTGCAGGATAAAACTCCAGTTGAATCCTCCTGCCCTGAGTGGAGAGTTTGATTATTCCGACCTTAAGGTCGAGTTTGAACAAGTGGTCGTCGAGCATAACAACTTCCTTCTTGAAGACTGGTCTTCCCTTGGCCTTCCCCTTCTTTCTCCTTTTCCGGTAACTCTTGTAAATCGTTGTTGCCATTTGACAGGCCGTGTAAAGGTAATGGCTTGGCAGTTCTTGGTATTCCCCGCGTAAGCCCTTGTAAGTCTCTTTCTTCAGCCGGTAAAAGCTCGTAACGTTGTTCTCAAAGGCATAGCTGATTAGAAAATTCACGATTTCACGATAAGTCCGGAAAAGCTCGTCTAACCCTTCGGGAGTTCCCTTGAGTTTGAATTTTGCCGTGAGCTTAATCGTCTCTGAGGGCATTCTTTACCGCCTCAACGAGACGTTTTTTCTTGTGAGAACGCATACCATAAAGTTTTCCGGCGAAGGAAGTCACAATGGCTAAGAGGTCTTCGACCAGCTCTTTCTCTGGTGTTTTGTCTTCGTCGTCAAAGATGACTTCAATTTCAACGCCGTGGGAGGTGAAGTATTGTTCGAGGTATTTAAAGCCGAATCGGGTGAGCCTATCTCTGTAAGTTATCACAACTTTTCCAACTTCTCCGCTCTCGATGAGTTTGAAGAGCTGTTTTAAACCACTCCTGTTCTCATTCAAGCCTGAAGAAATGTCGGTGAGAATTTTAGCCACTTGGTAACCTTTGGAAGAGCAGTAGTTCTTGAGGTATTCGACTTGCCTCTCAAGATCTTCTTTCTGGTCTCTGCTTGAGACTCTGGCGTAAATGACAACTTTATCAAGTGTTTTTCCTTCGAGAAGTCTCTTTATTTCACTTTCTGGAATGCGGTATTCTCTGCCGACTTTGTATGCTTTAATCTCGCCGGCTTTGATTTTTCTTAGGAGTGTTGGCTTGCTGATGCCCAAGAGTTGTGAGGCTTTCCCAGTCCGATAAAGCCTCATTCAGCCCGCACCAAAAGAAGTTATGAGGCGAAAATATTTAAACTTTACGCTTTTAATCATCTATGAAACAGCCCCTCAAGAACTTCCTCAAGTACGGCTACCTTGAAAAGAGAAGAAACGAGCATTCAATCCCCGATCCGGTCGTTAAGGAAGTTGTAAAGAACCTTTAATTTACCCGGTAAGTAACCTATGCGCAAACTACAGCTCCCACCACTGGGTCTGTATCCCTTTTATGGCCGAAACCGTCGTTAGTGCCTCGTAGGACGGTGTAACGGGGATCTCCCTTATCTCACCGGACAGATATCCCTTGATGAATGCAGGCAAACCCCTGTCGAGGCCAACGGAATAGCCACCCTCGAAGATGACCACAAGGGGGTAGCGCGAGAGCGTTGAGCCTGCATAGGCAAAGAAGACCTCGCTAAGGCGAAGTGTCGTCAGGTTCTCGCCGAGAAAGCCGTCGAAGCCGGCCGAGATAACTATCAGCTTGGGTTTGAATTGGGCCAGAACCGGCAGAACGATTTCATCCCAAGCGTAAATATAGTCGTCATCTCCGGCGTAGTGAGGCATCGGGATGTTGATTTTTGTTCCCTCAGCATCCCTCCCGCCGACTTCGTACTCGTACCCGCTCATCGGATAGATATCGCGCTCGTGGAGGTCTATGTGTACCGCTTTGCCATCGTCCCAGAGTATCTCCTGAGTCCCGTTGCCGTGGTGGGCGTCGAAGTCTATGACGATGACTTTTCCGAGCTTCTCCTCGACCACCTTCGCGGCATAGGCCGAGTTGTTGAAGATACAGAAGCCCAAGGTAGGGGCGCCCAAGGCCCTCCCGTTCCTGCCCGCGTGGTGGCCCGGGGGCCTAACCAACGCCAGATAAAGTCCCTTCCTATCAAGTGCCAGCTCAACGGCCTTCTTAGAGGCGCCGAAAGCTTTAAGGGAAGCCTCAAACGTACCGGGGGAAACGTATGTGTCCGGGTCAAGGTAGGTAAAAGAGCGGCTCTCCTCCTTGACGAGCTTGATGTACTCCTCCCGATGAACCCTGAGGAGTTCCCTCTCCGGAACTGGTTCCGGCTCGATGGGCTCCCACAGGTTGGTACTCTTAAGGACATTGATGGCCCTCAGAAGTCTCCTGGGGTTCTCGGGGTGGTAGTTCTTGGGCTTGTGTTCGAGGAATATGGGGGAGTAGATAACGGAAAAGGCCAAGGGCCTCACCATTCCTCCTCTTCTTCGATAAGGCCATATTTTTCGAGCTCACGGAGGAGCTTCTTCACGGCCTCCCAGGCGTCGCTCTCGCTCTTTGCGCCGGAGCAGACTATCTTTCCGGAGGAAAACAGCAGTATGACAGCTTTAGGTTCCTTAACGCGATAGATGACACCGGGGAACTGCTCCGGCTCGTACTCACAGTTGGGTAAGCTTAGGGCAACAGCATCGAGGTTGAACTCCATGCCTATATCACCGCTGAAGACCATGTTCTGGATGTCTATCTGTGGCCCGCGGTGGAACTTGGCCCCTATCTTCTTGAGTAGCTGGATGAGCTTACTAACGGCCCTCTCGATATCCTCAACGCTCTTAGCTCCTGTGACGACAAGCTTCCCGGAGCTGAATATCAGCAGAGCAACCTTGGGTTTCTCAAAGCGGCAGATTATCCCAGGGAACTCTTCGGGATTATACTTGGAGTTCGTGCATATCTCTATGACCTTCTCAAGGTTCAGATCCGTAAAGAGGTCAACAGAAGCGACGATGTTTTCTATCCTGAGCTTTACATTGCTCATGTCCACCAAGGTTTACACCTCCGAATGGTGGGTTTAAAAACCCTTTATAAATAGACTGGATTCCTTTTTAAAGCTTTATGCCT
>NZ_JALTCZ010000100.1 GCF_027008145.1 Thermococcus sp.
ATGGGATCGCCTCCCCTAGTAAAAAGGGCGTCATCCCCTATAACCCCTTCCCGGTTCGAAGTTCTGAGCTTGATTTCCCTAATTCGAACCACTGAGTTTTGTTAGGCTCACCAAAGATTTATTAAGCCTCGTGTATAGAGACAACTGGATTAGGAAAACCTAACGGTGATGAACATGATTGTTCCATTAACTTCCCTTCGTCCCGGAGAGGTTGGAATCGTCGTGAATCTCCAGGGCGGGCCGAACTTCAGGAGCAGACTCTACGCAATGGGTCTAGTTCCGGGGGTTACAATTAGGGTTGTCAACGTCTATAACCCCGGTCCGGTTGTTATTGAGGTTGGAGGAGCGAGGCTCGCCCTTGGGAAGGGGATGGCATCAAAGGTTCTTGTGAGAAAGCTGTGAGGTGATATCATGGCGATGAGGGTGATCGCCCTAGCTGGGAACCCCAACGTTGGTAAGACCACGATATTCAACGACCTCACCGGAATGAGGCAGCACGTGGGCAACTGGCCCGGCGTGACGGTTGAGAAGAAGGAGGGAGTATTCAAATATAAAGGTGAGCGCTTTCTCGTTGTTGACCTTCCCGGTACCTACTCCCTGACGGCTCATTCCGTTGATGAACTCGTCGCGAGGAACTTCCTCCTCAACGGAAACCCTGATGTTGTTGTGGATGTTGTTGACTCGACCTCCGTTCTCAGAAACCTGTATCTGACAATGGAAATATTTGAGATGGGCGTTAAAAACATTGTCATAGCCCTCAACAAGATAGATCTGGCCGAGAAGAAGGGCATAAAGATAGATGTCGAGAGGATGTCGAAGGTTCTCGGCGTTCCGGTTGTTGCCCTCAACGCCAAGGAAGGAAAAGGTCTGGACGAGCTGAAGGAGAGCATCCTGAAGGTCGCCCACGGTGAGCTCGTTGGCGCCCCGATAATCCCCCGGTACGACGCCGATGTTGAGAGGGAGATAGAGCACATATCAAAATGTCTGAAAGGGACAAAGATGGCCTCCAAGTACCCCCTGCGCTGGCTCGCAATAAAGCTCCTCCAGCGTGATGATGAGATCATAAAGCTCGTGAGGAGGCATCTGGGCGATGAGAAGCTCAACGAGATAATGACCCACATCGGCGAGCTTGAGGCGAAGTACGGGAGGGCTATAGACCTCATAATAGCCGGCCAGAAGTTCGAGTTCATAGACAGGCTCACCCACGAGTTCATGAGCTACGGCCAGTCCAAGGGAGAGACCTTCAGTGACCAGCTTGACAGGATCCTCATCCACCCCGTTTATGGCTTCATAGCGATGGCAGTCGTATTTTACTTTGTTTTCAAGTTCGTATTCGTTTTTGGGTTCCCTCTTCAGAACTGGCTTGCTGAGGTTTTCACAGACTTCGGCAACTGGCTCGCCCCGCATATAGCAAACGAAACGCTCAGGGGTCTGCTCGTCGATGGCATCATCGGAGGCGTGGGGATGGTTCTCAGCTTCTTCCCCCTCGTCTTCCTCCTGTTCTTTGCCCTGACCTTCCTCGAGGATTTAGGCTACATGGCAAGGGTGGCGGTCTTAATGGAGGGCATCCTCAGGAAGTTTGGCCTCCCAGGAAAGGCAGTAATCCCCCTCATCCTCGGCCTCGGCTGCAACGTTCCAGCGGTGATGTCCGCCAGGACGCTCGACAATCAGAAGGACAGGCTGGTTACAATGTTCGTTAACCCCTTCATCCCCTGTTCTGCCAGGCTAAGCGTCATAAGCTTCCTTACGAGCATGTTCTTCAGCTCTGACCGTGCCCTTGTGGCGCTTACCATCTACCTGCTGGCCTTTGCTGTTGCCCTATTTTCAGCTTGGCTCGTTAGCCGTTTTGTTAGAGGTGAGAGCGAACTCTTCATTATAGAACTGCCGGAATATCTCGTCCCGAGCTGGAAAACCCTGTTGCTCCACTCCTGGGAGAGGAGCAAAGAGTTCGTGAGAAAAGCGGGCACGGTTATACTGGTCGGTGCGATAGCAATATGGTATCTCAGCACCTTCCCAGCGCCTATTGGGACTGGTAAGAGTTATGCAGAAAAACTGGGGCATTTCTTTGGGCCCTACGTTAAGCTGATGGGCCTTGACTGGAAAGCCGCTGTGAGTCTGCTCTTCGGGATAATAGCGAAGGAGAACGTGATTTCAACCTACGGTGTCCTCTACGGGAGTGAGGAGGCCATCAAGCAGGCGTTGACGTCCCTACAGGCGTACGTTCTTGCGGTAGTCACAACGCTCTATATCCCCTGCATAGCGACCATTGGGGCTATAAGGGCCGAGAGCAACTGGAAGTGGGCAACGGCGGTTACGTTTTACATGATAGGCATCGCGTCGCTGATTGGAATCATTATCTGGCATCTGGGCATTGCCCTGGGGTGGTGAGCATGAACACATTGGAGAAGATTTTAAAGCTCATCCAGGAGGGAAAGAGAACACCGGATGAGATAGCACGTGAGCTGAACATGAAAAAGGAAGATGTTGAAGCCGCGATAGAGGTACTGAAGGGTCTCGGCTACATCGAGGAAGTCCAGAAGGGCTCTCCATCCTGTGAAACCTGCCCCCTCAGGAAGATCTGCAAGGGCAAGTGCTTCGTTCCCAAGGTTAAGGTTCTCAATGTCAAGTTTGAGCTATAACCTTCCGGTTTTTCTTTCACTGGCAGTTATATATTTTATGAGCGTAAAACATATAAGCCCTTGGGTGTATCCCATACCGGTGAGTAACCATGAAAGCCGTCATACTGGCCGGTGGATTTGGCACGAGGCTCAGGCCACTCTCCTCGACCAGGCCGAAGCCGATGATACCGGTTCTCGGCAAGCCCAACCTGCAGTACATCCTGGAAGCCCTTGAGAGGATCAAGGAGATTGATGAGGTCATACTCTCGGTCCACTATATGAGGGGCGAGATAAGGGAGTTCATAGACGAGAAGATGCCAGATTATCCCAAGTACATACGCTTCGTTAACGACCCGATGCCCCTCGAAACAGGTGGAGCTCTAAAGAACGTCGAGGATTACATCAGCGACGACTTTCTTGTCGTATATGGTGATGTCTTCACCAACTTCGACTACGGGGAGCTGATAAAGGCCCACGAGCAGAACGATGGTCTAATAACGGTTGCCGTGACGAAGGTCTATGACCCGGAGCGCTTCGGTGTCGTTGAGACCGATGAGAGAGGAAAGGTTCTGCACTTCGAGGAGAAGCCCCACAGGCCAAAGACAAACCTTGTTGATGCTGGAATTTATGTCGTGAACAAGAAGGTTCTTGAGGAGATTCCGGTAGGAAAGGAGGTTTATTTCGAGCGCGAGGTCCTCCCGAAGTTCGTCGCCAGAGGAGAGGTCTACGCCTACAGGATGCCCAGGCAGTACTACTGGGTTGACCTGGGAACGCCTGGGGACTTCTTCTACGCCCATCAGATTGCCCTCGATGAGATGGCGAGGGAGAACGGCTACTTCCTGATCAAAGAAACGGCAGAGGTTCCCGATGATGTGGAGATTCAGGGGCCGGCCTACATCGACGATGGCGTCAAGATTGGCCACGGCGTTAAGATAAAGGCTTACACCTACATAGGGCCGAATAGCGTAATCGAGGACAAAGCTTACCTCAGGCGTTCCATACTCTTGGGGAACGACATCATTAAGGAGCGCGCCGAGCTCAAGGACACCATACTCGGTGAAGGCGTGGTCATAGGGAAGAACGTGATAGTCAAGGAAAACGCCGTTGTGGGCGATTACGCCAAGATAAGGGACGACCTCGTTATCTACGGCGCCAAGATTCTGCCTTGGAAGAAAGTCGAGGAGTACGAGGCCTACATAAAGATAAAACTCGACCCGACGAAGGTCAGGCCCGGACAGTATCCCGACCACTGCCCGCTCGGCCTGCCGGAGTGCATCTACAAGAAGTTCAAGGCGATAGCCGGCGAAAAACCGCCGTGCGACGAGTGCATCGAGAACCAGTGGCTCTTCTGAGCCCTTCACTTTCCCCCTTTATTGTCATGTTTGGGTCAAAAATCCCTCCAAAAACCTTAAATAAAACCTCGGTTTTGCATCGTTAAGGGAAATCCAATGAAGAAGTTTCCGGCAAGGCTCGCTTCTTGGGAAGATATCGAAAGGTGGGCGAAGGAAGGCGCCTGGAAGGTACTTGAGGAAGGATGGAGGCCGGATGTCGTTGTGGGCCTAGCCAGGGGTGGCTGGGTTTCGGCAAGGCTCTACTGCGACTACCTCGGCATTAAAGACCTCGTCAGCCTCAAGGTGGAGCACTGGGGAGTTACGGCAACTCCAGATGGAAAGGCCAGGCTGAAGTACGGTAGCACCTACAGCCTTAAGGATAGGAAGGTTCTCATAGTGGACGACATCAGCGACACCGGTGAGAGCCTTACCCTCGCTAAGAACTACGTCGAAAGCCAGAGGCCCGCTGAGATAAGAACCGCGACTCTCTTAACCATAAAGGGCTCGCGCTTTAAACCGGACTACTACGCTGAAGAGATAGACTGGGCTTGGATAGTCTTCCCCTGGAACTTTGTCGAGGACATGATAAACCTTGTTGGCAACCTTCTCGAGGAGAAGGAGGCAGTAAGCACGGAGGAAATCGTGGCGCTCTTTAGGGAGCTTCACGGCCTGGAGGTTCCGAAGGGCAAGCTTGAAGAGGCCCTCACGATGGCTGAGTACAGGAAGATTTTTAAGTTCAGGGACGGCAAGTGGCGCAGGGCCTGAGGGAGTGGTAGCTTGGACAGGGAGAAAAAGGTCGAGGAAATCAAAAACCACAGCATCTACGCCAGTGAGATTTACGAGATGCACAGTGATAGCATCAACCGGGTTCTTGAGGACTACGAGTCCCTGAAGGAGGACTACCTCAACGACCACTCCCGGGCGAGGATCGTCAGGATAGTCTTCAACGAGGACAACGACCTTCCGCTGGCGATAGAGTTCAACAGGAAGGACGACTCCTTCAAGGGCTTCACGATAGCCATTGGGAAGCCCCACATAAAGAGCAGGGAAATAACCGAAAATCAGGAAGACTGAACGTAGAACCCGATTTCTATTCCTTCTTTATTCCACACTTCATAACTGCTGAGGTAGTAGGTCGGGTTCTGGAAGAGGGCCGTCAGTTTTCCTGCCGGTGTCCGCTATCTACACGACGTAGTTCTCTGGATTGTAGGAGTTGCTGATGGTCGCTATCAACGAAGCCGAAGTAGCCCTGCAACGTCGAGTTTGCCTGGAGGAGGAAATAAACGGGTCTCCACTCAACTCTCCAGCTCTCGTTCCTCCAGAGGTACCAGTCTCTGCCTATTCTCCTGAACTGGAACGGGAAGTAGGCCTGCATTTTCTCGGCGAGGGAGTTGGCGACCGACCCGCCTACGATGGCGATGCTCTCACCGAGTTCCGAAGGCTCTACTTCTCTATCGGCCTTGATCTCGACCTCAACCTTCCCTGGGCCACAGGGAGTAGAAGGTCCTCAAGTTGTCCGCTATCTCCTCGGCCGTTTTCCTGTCGTACTCAGTTCCACTCGGATCGGGATTCTGGGTGCCGTAAACTACGAGAACCCCTTTCTGCCTGAACTCCCCTGTCAAAGGCCATCAGAGGGGTCACTGGAACTTCTCTGGCGTACACCTCGCTCGCGTTCTAGGGGGAGGCGAAGCGCTTAAGCTCTCTGATGAGCTCGGAAACGCAGGCTGAGAAGTTTGAGACCTCCATTGTCATGACCTTAAGGGTGCAGTCCTGAACCCCATAGAAGAGTTTTTCTATCCAGAACTCGCCCCAGGCCTTCTGCATCTCCATCTCAAGCCACGCATAGGCCGGGCCAACGTGCGCCAAGGCAAAGTCCTCCAACGCGTCGGCAAACCCCCTCGTAGAGCATTCCGTCCCGGCTCCAGAAGTGGATGTCGTACCTCGCCAGATAGGGCATGTCCCCCTCGATGGCTTCCTGTAGGTATGTGAGGTTCCCAAGGAGGCCTTCATTCGCATGAAGGACGGGCACCGTTACGTCGTGCCCGAGTTTGTGGTAGATAAAGCCGAGGTAGAGGAGCTCGTCGAGGCGTGTGGAGTTTATAAAGTCCCTGTTGAGGGAAGTCCAAATATCGTGTCCCTCGCTGTTTTGCAGCTCCAGAGAGTTCTCTAAGTGGTTCTTCTGACAAGTGGGAGCATTCCTCCAGCACCCCAGATTTGAGTCCCGTTTATCACCGGGTTGAAGCTGTGGCCATGAACGGCCACGAGGAAGGGGTGTTCAAAGCGGTACTTCACACCCGAAAGGCCCGAGTAGTTGGTCATAAAACTGTCCGGAGGAAGGAGCTTTAGGGCCCCCACGGTAGATTTTAAGGTCTTCCGTGTAGTCGACCCTGTGTGAGCTGTAGAAGGCCATGAAGTTCGTCTTCTCAGCGAAGCCCCTCAGGGCGGGCAGGAAGACCTCCTCGAACCAAGGGAAGTTGAGACTAACCTTTGGCCTGAGCTCTGGAGGGTTCGAGCAGAGGAGGAGGTAGTATTCGAGAATCATAAGCCTGTAGTCCCTCCAGGGGATTGAGAGGTTCGAGAGAAACTCCCTTAGGAGGCCCGCTACTCTATGATCGCTGTAGTTTCCGAACCACTCGTCAACGTCCTCCAGCTAATGCCCCCTGTTTATCACGAAGGAGTCGTTCCTGCCGAAGGTAAGGTAGTAAACAACCCCCAGAAGCCCGGCGTTTGGGTTTATCTCGACGCTGACCCTCTGGCTTACCTGAAGGGCTGATACCGGGACTGCCGAGAGGATTAGGATGCTTCCCTCTTCATGACAACACCCGGTGGTATTTCGGCCAGAGACTTTAAATCCTTTCGGCCAACAGTTTTAAAGTGTCACGTTAAGGGAGTTAGGGTGACCGAAATGAAGGAAAAGGTTATATTAGTTTTGCTCATACTCTTCCTTTCCGCCCCCGTCGTTAAGGGGGAGAACGCCGAAAAGCCCCTTGTAGTCACCACGATAGCACCACTGGCGAGCATAGTGGAGGATGCCTTCAACGGCTCGGTCAACGTCGTCTATATAATCCCGCCCGGCGTTGACCCACACGAGTACCAGCTTACAACCGAGCAGATAGGGCTCCTCAAGAAGGCGGACGTCATTGTAACGACAGGGGGGCATCTCCCCATCGAGAAGAAGATAGCCGAACTGAAAGGTGAAGGTCTCTTCTCCGGGAAGGTTCTCCTGATCGACGACTACAAAAGGGAAGGCTTCCGCTATCTCAGGGAGCACTGGTACAGCGGGAAGGACAACCCCCATGGCGTCTGGCTCGACCCTACCAATGCCATTGCCATTGCGAAAGCTACCGAAAAGGCGCTTGAGGAAACAGACCCGGCCAACGCAGAGGAATACCGCTCCGAGCTGAAGTGTTTTGAAGAGCGTGTTGAGGCGATTGTTAAGTCCTACAGGGCGCTGGCTCCCTCCAACGCAACGGCGGTGATAGAGATGCCCCCTGATCAGTA
>NZ_JALTCZ010000101.1 GCF_027008145.1 Thermococcus sp.
AGTCCGTAGGGTGCTTGGGGTAAAACCCCGTCCTCGTCGGGTAGCTGTGTGTCGAGGAAGTTGTAAATCCAGGTGGGGAGTTTGCCGTAGGGAGCACAGCCGAGGAAGTCAAGTAGGGGGACGTCGTGGTAGGTGCTTGTTAGGGTCTCGTCCGTGGTTAAAACGATCCTGGTCATCTTCACCACCATATCTCTGAAAGAATATCTTCATATTTAAGAATTTTGATTTTCAAAGTTTAAACCTCTTACGAGCTTTAAGCACCGTAGTTATAACGTAAAACCAAGGTATGAAGTAGAGTTCAATCTAAAACCCAGAGCTCTTGGAGCGCTCTTCTAGTAACGGGAGAATTTTCTCAATGGGTAACCTGTACCTCACATGTTTGTTGCCCTTCATTGTTTCCGCCTGGAGGAGGGCGTTTAGTATAGCCTCCTCCGTTGCCTCCGCCGTTGCCCGAAAGAGCCTACTGAGAGAATTGTCCGGTAGAAAGCTCACAAGCTCGGGCTCCTCCCCAACTGGAACGGTTTGGGCCGTTGAAAAGGCTAAAACAACGTCACCACTCCCGTGATAGGCGTAGCCACCAGTTCTCGCGAGGCCTACCACTGTTCTCTTCGCGAGCCTCCTTAACTGCCTCGCAGTGAGCGGGGCGTCCGTCGCTACAACTATCGAGATGCTCCCCTTGCCGGAGGTGCCCCTTCTGGGGTAGTCCCTCAGGTGAAGGCCGACCGGGACTCCAGCGATGGTAAGGTCTTCCCTCCTCCCGAAGTTCGCTAGGACGAGGGATGCCACCGTGTACTCTTCCCCTCCTATCTCAACGACCCTCGACGATGAACCTACTCCACCCTTGAACTCAAAGGCGCTCATTCCCGTTCCTGCTCCAACCGAGCCCTCCTCGAAGTCCAGCTTTGCGTTCTTCACTGCCTCGAAGTAATGCTCCTCACGAACGGGCATCTTCCTTATGTCGCTCAGGTAGGAATCGTTGCACTCCATGACAACTGGAGAAACGCTCTTCAAATCCGGGTTCAGCTCGATCATGTGCTTTACCATTGCGCTCGCGACTGTGTAGACACCCAGAGTGTTGGTTAGAGCTACCGGCGTCTCGATGTAGCCAAGCTCCTCAACCTGAACGAAGCCTATCGGCTTTGAGAAGCCGTTCATGACGAAGGTTGAAGCGAAGAGCCTCTCGTGGTAGGGGTTTTCTACCGGTGGCAAAAGAACGGTAACGCCCGTTCTGATGCTCTCTCCTTCTATGAGGGTGCTGTGGCCGACCTTAATGCCCAAATCCCCTATAGAGTTTCTCCTCCCATGATCATAAAGTCCGATCCTTATCCCAAGATCCGGAGCCTTCATGGCATCACCGGAGGAACTTGGTCTATGAACTTAAGGGCTTTGCTAATCAATACTTATAAACCCTCAAAACCGAGTTTTGGCCATGAGGTTCAGGATCGCTCACCTCGTCCTCCTCGTCCCGGTTGCATTCCTGCTGGTCTTCTTCTACCTCCCCATAGCCAGCGTGCTCAAGCTGGGCCTCTGGGAGAATGGGTTCACCCTCTCCCCCATCATCTCGGTCATCGGGAACAGCTACCACAGGAGGGTAATAGCCTTCACTATCGGCCAGGCTCTCGCCTCGACCCTGCTTACTCTGGCCATGGGACTCCCCGGGGCTTACATCTTCGCCAACTATGAATTCCCAGGCAAGAGGGCCATAAAGGCCCTGCTCACGGTTCCCTTCGTGATGCCGAGCATAATGGTCGCCCTAGGCTTTGTCATCCTCTTCGGGAGGGACGGAATTATAGCGGACCTAATCGGCCACGAGCTTGGGATCATCTACACTTGGAAGGCGATCCTGCTCGCTCACGCCTTCTACAACTTTCCCATTGTTGTCAGGATGGTTTCGGCGCTCTGGCAGAGGGTAAACCCCCACTACGAGGAGGCGGCTATGGCCCTTGGGGCGAGAGGCTGGAGGCTCTTCTGGAAGGTCACACTACCGCTGATCTCTCCAGCTATTTTTGCCTCCGCAATGCTCACCTTCGTCTTCTGCTTTCTTAGCTTCTCGATACCCCTCATCCTCGGGGGCTACCGCTACGCCACCATCGAGGTTGACATATTCACCTCCGTCATGACTCTCCTAGACTTCCGGACTGGGGCCGCTCTGGCGATCATCCAGATTTCCCTGAGCGGACTTTTCATGTACCTCTACCTCAAGAGCCTTGAGGCCTACTCAAAGAGGGAGGAGC
>NZ_JALTCZ010000102.1 GCF_027008145.1 Thermococcus sp.
TGAACCTGAACATTACCCACACCGTAAAGAGAAGAGGGAAGGAATTTAAAAAGCTGCCTCAGAGCTCGGTCTCCTCTTCCTCTTTCTTAGGCAGCCCTCCCGGTCTTCTCTGCTTCTTCCTGAGCACTTTCTCCCTGAGTCTCTCAAGCTGGCTGTAGTAGTTGTAGGTCAGCCCACCGAGGACTATTGTGGCCAAGATGAAGACGACCGCCGTTGGCTTCCAGGGGTTGCCCTTCGGCGGGAGGTAGCGGGATGCTATCTCCTCCACTTCTTGGGCGAGGGGCGCTGGATTGTTCATTCCTGAGAGGGTCTTATTGAGGTAGGCCGGTAGCTCGCTCGGCTTGGGCCAGACCTTTACATCCTTCATAACGACCTCCGGAGGGATGCTGTTGATACTCACGAGGTTCCCAGTTGAGAGTCTGTGTTCATTCCCGAGCGGGTCCTGATAGATGAGCGTTGCCTTTACGTTGAGGAGGGCCTCCTTTGTGACCTTCAGCTCAACGGTAATGCTCTTACTTTCGCCGGCCTTCATGTCGCCAACCTTCAGGAGGCTCGGTCCGGTAAGGCCCTTGGGGAGTTCGAGGTAGAGGGTGGCGTTTTTAACGAACTCGTAGTTCGGGTCTCCCTTTGATGCAGTAACGGTTAGTTTCAGCTTAACCGTGCTGTTGACCTCCGCGTTTACGTAGTCGCTCCAGGTTCCGTTGTAGGCGCTCCCACTAACGCTCATCTCCGGAGTGCTGTAAACGACTATCGCGCCCAGGGGAGCGGAGTAAACAGTTTTCATCTTGCCTGTCTCAAGGCTCTGGTCGTCATAGTAGGTAACGATGACCTTCCCCACGTTGAACCTCCCGACCTTCGTCGGTCTGAGGACGTACACGAGCACTGGAAGCTTTGTAAATGCTGGAAGGTTGTTTATCTGCCAGCTCTTAGTCATGCTTATGAGCTCGAAGCCACTTGGTATTGGTGCTGCCACGTTCAGCTGGTAGGCGTTCCCCCTTCCGATGTTTTCAACGCCGATGGATAGAACTATATCCTGCCCGAGGAGAACCTGCTTGGGAACGGCGGTTATGTTTGCGACAACCTTGGCCGGCCTGAGGATCGGCGTAACTTCAGACTCGATTGGGCCGTAGATTCTAATTATTGCCCTCTTGTAGTTCGGGTCGGTCTTCTGGACTGCGAGCATAAAAGGTGTTCCGTCAGCGGTCTTTGGGATGTCCCCAACGCTGAGGGTGTAGGTTCCCACCGACTCATTGCCCTTGTAGACCTCCACCTTAACGACGTCCGGGATGACTGAGAGCAGTTCGAAGTAGTAGGTGGTCTTATTGTAGGTCACGGGGAGCTTTTCACCGGTGTAGAGTATGTCGTTGTATATTAGAGTAGTGCTCACCGCGGGGGCGGGGGTTTTCTGGGCTTCCTTCCACCTGACAACCCTAAAGTTCACGGAGGCCACCCTGGGCAGGTAAATGTTGACCTTGGCACTGTTGGAGGTGCAGTTGACGACCTCTATGGCAAGGTAGTTTGAGTAGACGTGCTTTGAATCGAGCCTGTAGGAGATGACCCTCGTGGCGCCCTTGTTGATGGAAAGGGTGTACTGCTCCTGGTAGGGGGTTGTGACCTTGAAGACTGCCTGGGATGAGGAGGAAGCCTCAAGCTCTATCAGTATGGGCGGAAAACCGGCGGGAAGCTGGAGCTGGGAGCCGACGAGCATAGTCTTATTGGAGTACACCGGTGCGAGCGGTGACTGTATGGAGAGCAGAACCGACTGGGTGTCCTTGTAAATCCAGAGGACTTTAACGGCTATCATCATCTTTTCGGGCGAGCTTGAGGGGTAGTACATCGTATCCCCTACCTTCAGAGGGTTTGAATAGGAGCCACTTGGGCCCTTGATGGTTATCACCACCGAGTCCCACTGTATACTGGCGTCGGTGAAGGTTATGTTATAGGGGCCGAGTATTGCGCTGTCCTTAAGCCCCAGTGTAACCGAAATGCTCGCGTACTCGATTGTGGTTGCGCTGGCATCCCGGATTGCCACTGATTGGAGCACAAGAAAAGCCATGAGTATCAGGGCGGTTTGCTTTTTCATAACCATTACCTCCATACCAATTGAGCAACTGGTCTAAAAGAAAAGATGGATGGAAGGTATAAAGGCATTACGGTGTTAGTCTTTTTCTGTCCCTTGGGAAAAGAATAACTTCACGGATGTTTGGCAAGTTGAGCATCTGTTTTATCA
>NZ_JALTCZ010000103.1 GCF_027008145.1 Thermococcus sp.
TCTACTGGGGCTCCTCACAGGAGGACATAATGATGCGCCAGTTCGCGGAGATAGCGAGCTACGCCCACGATCTCGGCTTCCCGGTTGTGCAGTTCGCCTACCCGCGCGGCCCGTACATCGACGAGCGCTATGGTAAAAAGGAGGACTACCGCGTCGTTATGTACGGGGCGAGGGCCGCAGCCGAGAGCGGGGCTGACATGATAAAGACCTACTGGACGGGCTCAAGGGAGACCTTCGCCAAGGTCGTTGATGCAGCTGCTGGCGTTCCAGTTCTCCTCAGCGGGGGGGCAAAGAAGGACAACCCCGTTGACTTTCTGAAGGTCGTTTGGAATGTCGTTGAGGCAGGAGGTTCTGGGGCTGTCGTTGGCAGAAACATCTTCCAGCGTGAGAACCCCGAGCCTTTCATAAAGGCTCTCCTGAGAGTCGTCCACAGGAACGAGGATCCAGAGGAGGCCGCGAAGGCAGAAGGTCTTCTCTGATTTCGTCGACCGTCTAACTCTCCTTCTTTTTACGTCGTAAGACTTTTAAAAGCCTCAGTTCTTTACCCGGCTAAGGGTGATGAAAATGGCACAGGTTGAGATCATAGACACGACCTTTAGGGACGCTCACCAGTCGCTCATAGCGACCCGCCTCAGGACTGAGGATATGCTGAAGATAGCCGAGGACATGGACAGGGTCGGCTTCTACTCGATGGAGGTCTGGGGTGGGGCAACCTTCGACGTCTGCATCCGCTACCTGAACGAAGACCCCTGGGAGAGACTGAGGCTTTTAAGGGAGAACATAAGGAAGACAAAGCTTCAGATGCTCCTTCGCGGTCAGAACCTCGTCGGTTACAGGCACTACCCGGATGACGTCGTCGAGCGCTTTGTGGAGCTGGCCCACAAAAATGGAATCGATATATTCCGCGTTTTTGATGCCCTCAACGACGTCAGGAACATGGAGGTGGCGATAAAGAAGGCCAAGGAAGTCGGTGCTGAGGTTCAGGGGGCGATAGCCTACACAACCGGCCCGGTCTTTACCCTCGAATACTACATGAAGAAGGTCGAGGAGCTTCTCAAGCTCGAGGTTGATGTCATAACAATAAAGGACATGGCCGGCCTGCTAACGCCCTGGAGAGCCTACGAGCTGGTAAGCGAGATAAAAGAGCGCTATGGCGTTCCCGTCAACGTCCACACACACTCCACCACCGGGATGGCGGTCGCGACCTACATGAAGGCCGTGGAAGCTGGGGCGGACTTTATAGACACTGCCATAAGCCCGCTCGCCTTCGGAACTGCCCAGCCAGGGGTACAGACGATATGGCACGCCTTGCCAGAGGCAGTGGGAAGTCACCTCGACAGGGAGACGATACACAGGATCTCGCGCTACCTCAGGCATCTTTTAGACAATAAGTACTTCAGCCTGTTCCGCAAGGAGACCCTCATGGTCAATCCCTACGTCCTCAAGTACCAGGTTCCGGGCGGGATGTACTCCAACCTGATAAGCCAGCTCAAGGAGATGAAAGCTTTAGATCGACTCCAGGAGGTTCTTGAGGAGATACCCCGCGTTAGGGAAGACCTCGGCTGGCCCCCATTAGTAACTCCAACCAGTCAGATAGTCGGGACTCAGGCTGTCCTCAACGTCCTCTTCGGCAGGTATGAGAGTGTGACCGAGGAGGTCAAGAACTACGTGAAGGGACTCTATGGAAAACCACCGGCGGAGATAAAGCCCGAGATAAGGAAGCTCGCCATCGGCGAGGAGGAGCCGATAACGGTGAGGCCCGGTGAGCTCCTTGAGCCGGCCCTTGAGAAATGCAGGGAAGAGGCCAAAAGCTTTGGCGCCGGGAGCGAGGAGGATGTTCTGACCTACTGCCTGTTCCCACAGATAGCCAAGGAGTTCTTCGAGAGGAGGAAGATCGGAAGAAAGGGCCCGGAGATTCCGCCGAGCGCTCAGAGGCTCAAGCTTTACGTGAACGGGATTGAGGTTGAAGTAGGCATAGAAGGGGTTGACCTTAGCGCCCTTAAGTACCTGCCTCATGTGACCGGTACAACGCTGTCGGCTCCGGCAAAGGTCCAGGTAGAGCAGTCAGCTCTTTCTGCTCCGGCTTCTGTTTCTTCGTCTGTTTTGGTGGGGGAGCCTTCGGCTTCAGCTGGTGAGGGTCTTGTTACTGCTCCAATGCCTGGGAAGGTTTTGAGGGTTCTCGTTAAGGAGG
>NZ_JALTCZ010000104.1 GCF_027008145.1 Thermococcus sp.
TGTTCAGCCTCTCGACTGCCTTCTTGACGGTTTCATCATCTGTTTCGATGATTATCTTTCTGACCGGGTAGCGGAGCTTTATCCTGGCCCTCTGCCTGGCGCTTGAGCCTGCCTCGACGATCCTCCTAACGTACTCCATCTCGCGCTCAAGCTCCCCGTCTATGGCCTTCTCGTCGGGTTTCGGCCAGTCGAGGAGGTGGACGCTCTCCACTCCAAGGAACGGCCTCAGAAGATTCTGATATATCTCCTCGGATATGTAGGGTGTAAACGGTGCCATGAGCCTTAGGAGAACGTCGAAGACCTTCCAGACAGCGTAGTAAGCCGCTAACTTGTCGGGGTCGTTGCTTTCAACCCACATGCGCTTCCTGATGAGCCTCACATACCACCTGCTGAGGTCTTCAACTACAAAGTTGTAGATTGCCCTGGTAGCTTTGGTCAGTCGGAAGGTCTCTACCCCCTCGGTAACCTCCCCAATGAGGTTGTTGACCCTGCTCAAAATCCAGAAGTCCTCCTCCCTAAAAGGAAGCTCCTCTGGAACCTTCGTTGGGTCAAAGCTGTCGAGGCTCATGTAGGTCGCGCTAAGTACATACACGTTCCAGAGTATGTTCAACATGCGCTTGACCTGTTCAAGGCCCTTCCAGCTGAAGCGGAGGTTCTCCCACGGATTGGTGGCCCAGAGCATGTAGAAACGGAAGGGGTCTCTGCCTTCCTTCTGGACGACCTCCTCCGGGCGGATAATGTTGCCGAGGCTCTTGCTCATCTTGTCGCCCTTCTCATCTAAGACGTAGCCGTGCATGGCGACCTTCCTGTAAGGGACGGTGTCAAAGGCTATAACCGAGGCCGCTTGCTGGGAGTAGAACCACTTGGTGACCTGGTCCTCTCCTTCGACTATGAAGTCCGCCGGCCAGAGCTTCTCGAAGAGCTCCGTGTTCCTCGGGTAGTCAAGGGAGGCCCAGCTAGCTATTCCGCTGTCGAACCACACGTCCACGACGTCCTTAACGCGACGCATCTCCCTGCCGTTGACCTCTATTATGAACGCATCAACGTAGGGTCTGTGTAGATCTTCAGGACCGAGCTTCTCCTCTATGACCTTGAGCTTCTCCTCGTAGCTCTCCGGAAGCTCTATCCTCTCGCCGTTCACCTCTATTGCAACGCTCTTCTCGACCAGCTCCTTAAAGCTGCCCACGACATAGATTTCTCCGTCTTCGCTCTGCCATATCGGGAGCGGTATTCCCCAGTACCTCTGCCTGCTTATGACCCAGTCCCCGCTGTTCATGACGCCGTTGTCGTATCTGACCTTCACCCAGTCGGGATACCATGTGACCTTGTCGTCGTTCTCGGCTATGATTTTGTCCTTGACCCTGCTGACCTTGAGAAACCACTGGTCCGTCGCCCTGAATATTAGCGGGGTTTTGCACCGCCAGCAGTGGGGATACTTGTGCTCTATTGTTCCAGCCTTAACGAGGTAGCCCTTCTCGCGAAGGTGTTCGATTATCTCAGGATCGGCGTCCTTGACATAGGCTCCCTTCCAGAATCCCTCGGTGTAGCGTCCCTCGTCGTCAACCGGGCTGTAAATTGGCAGGCCGTAGCGCTTCCCAACCTCGAAGTCCTCCTCACCGTGGCCCGGGGCGGTGTGGACTAAGCCAGTACCGTCCTCAAGCGTTACGTGCTCGCCGAGAATTACGCGGTGGGCCCATCCATACCTCTCGCGGAACTCTTTTTGGGTCGGATACTCGTCCATGAGGATGTGGACGTACCTTATTCCTTCAAGCTCCTCGCCCTTGAAGGTCTCAACTATCTCACCCTTTACGCCGACCTCGTTGAGAACCCTCTCAACAAGGGCCTTCGCTATTATCCAGTACTCCTCTCCGTTTTCAGTCTCGACCCTAACTTTGGCGTAGTCGTACTCGGGGTGGACGGTAACGGCCAGGTTGGCCGGGAGCGTCCAAGGCGTTGTAGTCCAGATGAGGAGGTACTCGTTGGTTTTGCCCTCCACTGGGAACTTGACGTATATGCTTGGATCCTTCCTGAGCTTGTACTCGCCGCGAACCTCGTGTTCAGCTAGGGCCGTTTCACACCTTGGACACCAGTGCAAAACCCTCTTATCCTTCTCGAGAAGGCCCTTTTCCCAAGCCCGCTTTAGGGTGAACCAGCCGGATTCGATGTACTCGTTCTTTATTGTCATGTACGGTTTATCCCAGTCCATCCAGACGCCGAGCATCTTGAACTGCTCGGTCATGACCTTGAGGTTGTTGAGGGCGAACTCCTTGCACTTCCTTATGAAGTTGTCAACGCCTATCTCGGTCTCTATGTCCTTCTTGACCCTGAGTCCAAGGGCCTGCTCTACCTTAACCTCTATAGGCAGTCCGTGCATGTCGAAGCCCGGCTGTCTTCTCACATTATAGCCCTGCATGGTTCTAAAGCGAATTATCATATCCTTAATGATCTTGTTCCAGGCGGTGCCGAGGTGTATTGCACCGCTGACGTAGGGTGGTCCGTCGAGGAAGTAGTACTTCGGGCCGTTGGCCCTGCTGGCTTTCACCTTCTCGTAGGTGTTGTTCTCCTCCCAAAAGCGCTCTATCTTTTCTTCAAGCTTCCCTGGACTGTACTCCCTAAGTTCAGGCTCCTTAATCATGGAGAATCCCTCCAGAAGTGATAGTTAAAGCTAACCCAAAAGGAGATTTAAGCCCCGAAACGGGCAAAGCGGAGGATAAAACACTCCCCCCTCATGGGCATCGGGGGAAATTGGGGGGTTCCCTTATAAGGTTTTCTGATTAAGTGAAGGGGAAGGCGGTGAAAGTTAGGGGGGATTTTAAGCGTTTTCGACCTGCCCCTCCTCCTCGGGGTCGCCTTTCCTCCTGCTCTCGTTCTTTATGACTTGCCTCACGTAGTCTATGAACTTTCTGACCTCTTCGAGATCCTCCTCTGAGATGTCGGCTATCTTTCTGTTCTTCGTCTTGTAGGTGAGCAACTTCAGGAGGGCAAGCCTTCCAAGGGCCGTCCTCGTGCTTATCTCACCGTTCTTCCAGTCGCGCCAGATGGCGTTGGCAATGCCGTAGAACTCGGGTATGCTGTCGAGCCCGGGATCGCCGACGTCGATGACCTCCTTGCCGAGGTACTTGTAGCGCTTCTCCTTCTCCTCCTTCGAGAACTCCTTGACCTTGCCCTTTATGTATTCGTGCACCATGGTATCACCTCCAGAAACCTTATCCCTTCAACCTTTATTAACTTTTTGTTCTTAAAACTTCAAGCGCTTTAATCGGCCTTCCTTATCTCGTTCCAGACGCCTGCCATGATGAGGAGCGCCCCAAGGAGGGACCTCCCCGTGAACCTCTCCCCAAGGAGGAGGAAGGCCGATAGAGAACCGAATATCGGCTCCATCGAGTATACAAGAGCAGCTCTGTAAGCGGTCGTCTCCCTCTGATACCTCACCTGCAGGGTGAACGCTATGACCGTCCCAAAAACTGCCGTGTAGACTATTCCAGCCCAGGGAAGGGCTGAAGTGGGAACACTCAAAGGCTCGAAGAAGAGGGCAAAAACGGTTGAGAAGATGAAGTTCCAGAATATCTGCCAGAAGGAGAGGCTGAGATAATCCCTGTAGCCAAAGCGCTGGACGAAGACTATCTGGAAGGCGAAGCTGAGCGCACAGAGTGCAGTCAGCGCGTCCCCAAGTCCCATGCTCCCGCTGGCTCCGGAGATCAGATAAAGACCAGCGAGGGCCACAGCGAGGGATGTGAAGTCCCTGGCTTTAACCTTCTCCCCTATGAGGAAGTGACCTATGAAGGGTGTAAAGACGACGTAGAGAGAGGTTATGAAGGCCGAGTTTGAGGCTGTTGTGTACTCGAGACCGACTATCTGGAAGCCGTGACCAAAGAAGAGCGTCAGACCGAGGATGAAGCCCTCGAAGAGGGTCTCCCTCTTCAGAACCTTACTCTCAAAGAGGAGGAGCATCAGAAAGGAGGCCAACCCAAAGCGATACGATAGGAAGAGAACCGGTGGAACGTAGTCAAGACTAACCTTCATCGCGGGAAAGGTAAAGCCCCAAAGGGCCGTGGCCCCCAAAAGTATCAGTTCGGCCCGTTTCATCGGGCCAAGTTGCCGGGGGGATTTAAAAGCTATTCGCCCGGTGGGTTCACACAGGACATGTTCATAGCTAAAAGCATCTCGATGTAACCGCTTTCAAGGTTCTCCTTAATCTTCCCGATGAGCTTCCCCAGTTCCTCGCCCGTCAGTGGCTTCTTGTTTCGGAGCCACTTTATCTCCCCGTCGTTCTTGTCGAGGACAACTATCTCTCCCTCGGTGATGAGTGGCACGTAGTTCATCTTTACCCCGTAGAGCTCCTCTGCAAACGCCAGCTTGGCTCGGAGCAGTTCGAGGTAGTTGGCCAAGTCCTCACCGAGGAACTTCCTGATCTCCCTCCTCATCCTTTCACCGCCATCAGCTCGATGTACACCTTTATTAATCTGTCGGACAAAAATGGGTAGAAATGTCCGTGTCATCGGTGCCGAAAGTGAAATAAGTCAAAGGCCAGTATCACCCACGGTGAGACCATGTTCATGAAGTACGCCCACCACTTCCATGCCTACCAGCCGGGGGATATAGTTTACACTCTGGACGGAGACGGCTCGGGGCCGATAGAATACGAGGAGAGAAAAAGCCCCGTGACGATTAAAATTCGGGAGGAAGACGTCAGGGGTGAGAATTGGACGAGGGCCATGCTCTACTCCTACGAACACATCTCAGAAGTTCTCTCAAGGATGAAGGGAATAAGCATCGACATAGAGCCATTCACCTTCCTCATGCTCCTGAGGTACCATAAGGAGGCTTTCGAAGAGGCCGTTGGACTCTTGAAGAAGTTTGATGCCGTTCCGACAACACCATTTCACCCGATAGTGCCCCACCTCGACGGGTTCGAACAGAGAATCCTCGCCAGAGTCTCCTTTGACTTCTACGCTCCCCTAACCGGGGGAAGAGAAGTCCTCGGTTACTGGCTCCCCGAGGCGGTGATAACGAGGGAGAGCGCTTCCATAGTCGAGGCCTCCACAGAAAAAAAGCTCGTCTTCCTCTTAGATGAGAGACAGCTCCTCTACGACTTCCCCCAGGCAAAGCACTCCTGCAACCGCTATGGAAACGCCTTTGTCTTCGGGAGGGAGTGGCATATAAGCGATGCATTTGCCTTCAACACCCTCGATGTTTCCGGGCTTATCTCAGCTACCCTAAGCTACCGCGACGACTACAAGGAGAATCTGGGCGTTCCTTACCTTGTCTTCACTGCCAGCGACCTGGAGAGCCTCCTCGGGAACCCGAGACAGCTCGACCGTTTTACATCGTGGATGGAGGGACTTGAAAGGAAGGGTGTTGGGCGCGTCTCCGCGATGGATTTTGTTGCCAAAAAGCTCTCCGGGGAGTTCAAGCGTCTTGAGGGTGAGTGTTCCTTTGGGATTGGCGTCAAGGACTACTCCAGCTGGAGCGACTACTTCGATTTGAGCCTCGACGGAAAGACGAGCGATTCAAGGTGGCTCGGCTATCGCAGGGCCGATGGAAAGGTCTTCGCGAGGGAAGTAAATGGGAGGAAGGTTAGCCAGCTATGGAAGGTGGCCTTCACAAGGCTCTTTGAGGAGCTCAACAGGATTATCCGCCTTGGGGTTTTGAAGGGCCTAGAAAAGCTCGGCATCGAGGGCCCTTCAAGGGAGGGGTTTCTAGTTCGCTACGCGAGGGTCTTCTTTAGGGATTACTACGAGTACTTTGGTGTCGACGCCTCCCTTGACTATGTCCTTGAGTCGGCAAACGGAGAAAGAGAGGCGCTGAAACTCGGGAGAGTATACTACCTCATGCTCCTCGCCAACCACTCCTGTCCGCGCTTCTGGGAGAACCTTGACACGCGCGTGGCCTTCGGAAACGTCTCTACCATCACTAAGGCCCTCATAGAGCTCATAAACTACTTCGATGGAGATGAACTGCAGAGCCTCTTCATCAATGCCTACCTCAGGGTTCTCAACTTCGAGAATCTCTACCACGTCTGGAACCTCTCCGCAATGCCTTCCCTAGAGGGCTGGGAGACGAGCTGGAAAGCCTGGGAGGAAGCCCTAAGTCCCGAGGTTCCGAACAGTGGATACAACGTCGTCACGAGGGCCGGCCTTTACGTTGGGAAGATGGACTTAAGAGGTGAGCTGAGGGGCCTCACTGAACCCTACAACCTCGAATGGGCGGTAGCAGATACCGGCCACATCCCGGGCGAGGCCCACGGCCAATGGGAGAACAATGAATGGTGCGAGCATCGCGCTTAGCCCTTCAGGCAGTCCTTTTTCCTGCTGAGGAATAGGTAGGCCTCCCGCTCAAGATCCCTCGGGACGTAGTCAAGGAGGAAGTCCGCGTCCCTTATCACCTCCCTAAGGTTCCTCCCAATGGAGACCTGGTTCTTTTTAATGAGCGCAAGAAGTACATCTAGGATGTTTTCAGCAACCTCTTTTTCGGCGTAGAGCCTCTTACCGACCAGCCAGACCCTTCCGTTTTTCTTGTAGAAGTCCCTGCCCCTCTCAGTGAAAAACTCCGGGCCGGGATGCACCTTCACTGCTGGTCTCTCAACTCCCTCCACTTCAAGCATTATGAAGGCTTTTTCGCCCGAGTAGCCGTAGTCCCAGCCGAAAACCCTGAATCCTTCCCGTCCCAGGGCCCTTTCGATTCCCCTGGCGCTCTTCTCAAGCTGGGGCATAAGGATGTCATCCACCAGCCTAGGCCTCTCGAAGAGGAGGGTTAGCAGGTGGGTTCCCTTCCTCCCGAGCTCCTTTAGGTAGTTCCCTGAAACACCGCTGGGCGGGAAGAAGAACTCGGTTGATGGTTCCTTCAGAAAACCCTCAGATTTGAAGTAAAACACTCCGTATTTCTCCCAGCTCAGGTTTGCCGAAACATTCCTCCTTGGATCAACGGGGTCTATGACGATCAACGGCCTGTCTTCATCGATCTCTCTCTTCACGGTCTTCATCGCTATTTCAGGTTCTCTCTTCAGCCAATTTCCCGGATCGATTATCTTCTGCCTCAGGATGAAGTCAGCTTTCTCTAGAACGTCCAGAAAGGAGCCGTATTTTATTATCAGTATCTCCGCTAGGTAGCCCGAAAAGCCCCTGATATAAACCTCGCTTCCGTAGGCTTTAATCCCTTTCAAAAACTTCTTGAGGAGCCGAACTTCGTCGTTTTTGCCTTTGATGTTCTCGTTCACCCACCCCGTATGGAGGATCGAGCGGTCAACGGCCGTCCTG
>NZ_JALTCZ010000105.1 GCF_027008145.1 Thermococcus sp.
CCCGGTCTCGTTTCGACCCCGGAAGTTAAGCCCGCCAGCGTTCCCGGGTGTACTGCCCTCCGAGAGGGGGCGGGAAACCGAGAACGCCGCCGGCCACTATTCACACGCCCGGGTGGTGTAGCCCGGCCCATCATACGGGACTGTCACTCCCGTGACCCGGGTTCAAATCCCGGCCCGGGCGCCATACTCACAAACTTCGCGCAGGTGAAGTTTTGATCAAGTTCATGGCTCTTTTTGAAATGCTAAAGCCCAGGGGATTCCACCTACTGGCTGTTTTGAACTTGAATTTCCTTCATGCTCGGCCAAAGGAGTCTCTTTCATAACTGGCAGAGTAGCGTACTTCATCAAAAGTTCGCGGTTCCTCTTAGCTCTCCAGGGTGGGAGGGATCCTATTGAAAAACGCTGAAATAATCTCGAATTCTGCCTTCATCAACTTGACTTTAATGAGAGTTCAATTTTAACCGACGCCCGGAGGGCATCTCCAATACAAACCGCCAACTTTGATCAGACTTCGCCCAAGCGAAGTTTGTGTTGGTGCGGGGGGCGGGATTCGAACCCGCGAACCCCTACGGGACGGGACCCTAAATCCCGCGCCTTTGACCAGGCTCGGCAACCCCCGCGTGTTCCCCTCTTGTCCCTCGCGCTTTAAAAACTTTGAGGGGCAAAACTTATAAGGACGTAAAGGAAACTTTACGTAAAGTAAACTTTACATGACGGAAACATGAGGCGGATGACTTGAATGAACGAGCTCGCGTTGATGTCATTGATGGCACTCATCGGGGGAGGGCTTCTTGGATACTTCATGAGGAAGACGATAGTAGAAAACACAGGAGTCCCTTTGGACGAAAGAGGTCTTGAGATTTCCAAGCTCGCCGCTATGAGGACGCTGGAGTTGGTTCTGTTTGTTACAGTAGTTCTGCTTCTGTACTTTTGGACAATTGAACGGAACGAAGCGTGTGCCAACACAGTTGGGCTGGTGTTTTTTACAATATTCTTTGGGAATCTAGCTTTCAGGGCCTACTACTCAAGGAGGATGTGATGGATCCCCATGAAGAACCGCCTCCGGGAGCTGAGAGAGGAAAAGGGCCTTACCCAGGAGGAGCTTGCGAAGGCCCTTGGAGTGACGAGGCAGACGATAATAGCGATAGAGAAGGGTCGCTACGACCCCTCCCTGAGGCTCGCCTTTAGAATGGCGAGGTTTTTTAACGTCAGGATTGAGGACATATTCATCAACGAGGGAGATGAAGACGGGTGAGGGGCATTTTCTGACTCAAGGACTGCTGTGAGGTGGGAGCGTGCCGGCCGTTAAAGTTGAGAACCTTGAGAAGGACTACGGGAAGGTTAAAGCGCTCAAGGGGATAAGCTTCGAGATAAGGGAAGGGGAAATTTTCGGCCTTATCGGCCCCAACGGGGCCGGGAAGAGCACTACCCTCAAGATACTCGCCACCCTCCTGAGGCCGAGCGGGGGAGAGGCCGAGGTTTTCAACCACGATGTCGTGGAGGAAGCCCCGAAAGTTAGGAGGATAATAAGCTACCTGCCCGAGGAGGCCGGGGCGTATAAGAACCTGACAGGGAGGGAGTACCTGGAGCTCATGGCGAGGCTCTACGCCAAGGACGATGGGAGAGCTAGGAAGATGCTTGAGCTGGGGGTAGACCTATCTGGCCTCGGGGAGAGACTGAGGGACAAGATCTCGACCTACTCGAAGGGCATGACGAGGAAGCTCCTCCTGGCAAGAGCCCTCATGGTCAGGCCGAAGCTGGCCATACTCGACGAACCGGCGAGCGGGCTGGACATAATAAACGCCTATACCATAAGGAAGACGATAAAGCGCTTCGCAAGGGAAGAGGGCGTGACATTCCTTATTTCAAGCCACAACATGCTCGAGGTTGAGTTTCTCTGCGACCGCGTTGCACTGATCAACGAGGGCAGGATAATAGAAATCGGGACCCCGAAGGAGCTGAAGGAGGAGTACAGCGCGGAGAACCTCGAAGAGGTCTTTATGAAGGCCATAGGAGCGGAGGTGTGAGGATGTCGGACTTCTGGGTTCTGGCAATGAAGGAGCTCAAGAACCTCCTGAGGGACAAGAAGCTGATATTCGGTCTCATAATAGTCCCCCTCGTGATATATCCAGCTCTAGGGAAGACGATGCAGGTGGGCATAGAGAAAGCCCAGGGTA
>NZ_JALTCZ010000106.1 GCF_027008145.1 Thermococcus sp.
AGCAGGAGGCGAAGATACTCTTCAACGGCAAGTACGTCGGCGAAACCTACGCCCAGGCCAGGCCCGCACTCCTCAAGGCCTACGACATCGCTATACACAGCAAGGGAATACCCTTCAACGACACAAGGGCTCTCAAAACAGTAAACTCCCTCCAGTACTACTTCAAGGCCACGCTCATCGACGCAAACGGCCCGCTTCACCAGGCCTGGATGGCCATTGTCAACGCCTACAAGAGTGGAAAAATAAATAAGAATCAGTTCGAGAAGCTAAAGAAAGAACTGACTGACCCAATAAAGTTCAAAGATCCGCTGAGCGGTCAGATCGTTACCTTCACCGAGAGCTACGCAGCTAAGATAAACGACAAGATAGCCACCAACGCCGACTTCCAGAGCCAGCTCATGCAGGAGTGGCGCCAAGCAGCAATCAACAAGTACAACAAGGTGCTGAGCGACCTCAAGAGCATGGAGGGTAGCTGATTTACAGGGAGCAGTCAAGACCCCCCTCCATTTTTCTTCATCTTTTCATGCTCTTTTCAGAAACATTTAAATGTTTTCTGCCAATCCCTGCTTAGATTGAGAGTGGCTATAAAACGCGAGGAGGTTCTGCCATGAAGGTTAGCAAGTGGAGCGAAAGACTCTTTGGGACGCCCCTCCCAGATGCCGTCGTCATGACATCCTTTCTGTTCCCCCTGCTGTACCTCGTAATGTTCCTCGTGATACCGGTGCTGGTAATGCTGGCGACTGCCTTTGAGTACAACGGGCACATATCGCTCTACTGGTTCAAGAGCATCTTTGGATCGAGCTACTACTTCAACCCGTTTCATCCGGAAGGCTATCTCGTGACAACTAGGCCCTACGGGAATCACGAGGTATACTACCTCTTTGGCAAAGACTTCGGCGTTGTCTTGAACTCGATAATAGTCTCGATAAGTGTCATGATTCTAACGACCATACTCGGAACAGGCTTCGCCTTCATAATGGCCCGCTACGACTTCCCGGGCAAGAACATAATGAGGGTTCTTCTCTTCATCCCGCTCTTGGTAACGCCCTTCGTCAATGTTGTCGTCGTCAAGAAGATGTTCCTGCCCAATGGGCTCATTAACTGGATATTCTATGAGCACCTCCACCTCTTCCCCAAACCCATCTGGATCGACGGTTTAATAGGTGTTATTATAGCCCAGACCATAACTTACTATCCAATAGTCTACCTCAACGCCTATGCAAGCTTCATAAACATCGACCCCAGCCTTGAAGAGCAGGCCGAGAACCTTGGGAGCAAGGGCTTTCACCTCTTCAGGACGGTGACCTTCCCGCTCGCACTTCCGGGTATAACCGCCGGTGCGATTCTCGTCGGGATTTTCAGTCTGGAAGACCTTGCAGCTCCAATCGTCTTTCAGGGCAGCAACATCGCGAAAAAGCTCATGTCCTACCAGATTTACAGCTCCTTCGTCTCTGGCTTTGCCGTCGGAAACCCCCAGATGGCGGCGCTGGCACTGGTAATGCTCACGATAGCACTCATAATGTTCCTCACCGTCAGGTGGTACGTGGGTCTGAGGCAGTACGCCATGCTGAGCAAGGGCGGGAGGTGGAAGCCGAGGGTTGCAAAGCCCAAGTGGTGGCAGGCACTCCTGATAGCCTTTGTGGCGGTGCCGACGCTCCTCCTCACGATATTTCCCCAGATAGGTGTCATCCTCTTGGCCTTCTCAAAGAGCTGGTATGGAACCTGGCCAACCGGGTTCACACTGGAGAACATGAAGGCAATCCTCACCCAGCCTGACATAGTCAGGGTTATAGAGAACAGCCTGCTCTACTCGACGGTTGCCATCGTTATAATAATCCTCCTCTCGCTGACGGCTTCCTATGCCGCTGGAAGGTTCAAAAAGGCAAAGCTCTCCCCGATACTTGACAGCCTCGCGACGATACCTATAGCGGTTCCTGGAATAGTTATAGCGATGAGCTATTTCTTCTTCTTCTCTGGAGTGCCTCCTTTCAAGGGAAGCATCCTAGACCCGACGAACCTGCTCTACTTCTTCCCGGGAGCGGCGCTCATCCTTGCCTACTCGATAAGGCGCCTTCCCTTCGCGGCGCGCTCCATTTCCGCTGGAATCCAGCAGGTTCACGTGTCCCTTGAGGAAGCGGCGATGAACCTCGGGGCCGGCAGGTGGAGATCCCTTACAAGCGTCCTGCTACCGCTGATATACCTCAACCTCCTCGGCGGCGCAATGCTCAGCTTCGTCTACTGTATGAGCGAGACCAGCGTTGGCATCACCCTCGGCTCGATAAACTCGACCTGGTATCCGATAACGGCGAAGATGAAGGAGCTGATCATAGGCGCTGTCGGTAGCGCAAACCTCGCCGCCGCACTGGGCGTGTTCCTGATGGCGGTTCAGATAACGGCCATCGTGGTGGCCAACGTGATAACCAAACAGAGGTACGCCTTCATCGGTCTCACATGAGGTGGTTGAGATGGTTGATGTCAAGCTTGAAAACATCGTCAAGACATTTGATGGAACCACTGCCCTCAAAGGTATAAGCCTCAGCATAAAGCACAGGGAGCTCTTTACCCTGCTGGGGCCGAGCGGGTGTGGAAAGTCAACGACGCTGAGGATTATAGCCGGCCTCGATTACCCGGACACCGGGCACATCCACTTCGGTGATGAGGAGGTCACCTACCTCCCCTCTTACGAAAGGGGCGCCGTGCTGGTGTTCCAGAACTACGCCCTCTGGCCTCACATGACTGTCTTTGACAACATCGCCTATGGCCTCAGGATAAGGAAGGTTCCTAGGGAGGAAATAAAGAAGAAGGTCGAATGGGCCCTCGAACTGGTCAAGCTCAAGGGCTTCGAGAACCGCTATCCAACCCAGCTGAGCGGTGGACAGCAGCAGCGCGTTGCAATAGCGAGGGCCCTCGTCGTTGAGCCCAAAGTTTTGTTGCTTGACGAGCCTTTGAGCAACCTCGACGCGAAGCTCAGGCTTGAAATGCGCTCGGAGATAAGGAGGATCCAGCGTGAGCTCGGGATAACGGTTATCTACGTCACCCACGATCAGGAAGAGGCAATGGCTATAAGCGACAGGATAGCGGTGATGAACGTCGGAACGATAGAGCAGATTGGAACGCCGAGGGAAATCTACGAGAAGCCGAGGACGGAATTCGTTGCAAGCTTCATGGGCAAGACCAACGTTATCCCGGCCAGGGTTGTTGAGAGGGACGGTGACCGCATTACAGTTGAATTCGGTAGCTTCCGTCTCGATGGTCTCCACTACACAGAAAAGAGCGACAACGTCGTCCTCGTTATCAGACCCGAGAGGATAAGACTCAAGTCCGGTGAAAACACGGTCTCCCTTACCGGCACGGTTGACCTTGTTGAATACTACGGCTTCTTCACTGAAATAATCGCTCTCTTCGAGGGCGAGCTCAGGATAATCGCCAGGACGATAAGTGACAGGGAAGTGACCGGCCTGAGGCCAACCAACCCGGTGACCTTCTACATAGATAGGGACGACATCATAGTCCTCCCCAAGCAGCTCTAATCCCTTTTCTTTTGGTGGTGGCCTTGCTGACCGAGGAGAACCTTGTATATGAGATGCTCCTTGTTACGAGAACGAACGTTACACCCGTTGGAGTTGTCCGGAAGGGGGATTCTCTGAACTTCAAGCTCTTTCCTGGAAAGAGCTTCGGGGAGCTCCAAAGGGACAGACACGTGGCAATCCAGGCCACCAACGATCCCGAACTCCTCGTGAGAACCGCGTTGAACCTTCCCGTTGAACTGAAGTTCGAGGAGAAAGAACCTTACCGCTGGATTAAAGGGCTTCCGGGATGGCTGGGAAAGGCAACGTGTGCCGAGGAAACATGGAGGGACGATATCGGCGAGACTAGGGTTTTAAAGTGTAGCCTAAAGCCCGAGGGGGAAATCCCCGGGAGACTTCCCCAGAGACCCTTCACCAGGGCGGACTGCCTCCTCGTGGAGATGGCAGTTCTCTTCACCCGCTACCTTATCTGCCCCAAGGATTCTCTCCGGAACGGGATACTCAGGCTGTACACCACCTACCGCCACCTCGGCGGTTCCTCAGAGAGCGCTGATTACATTGTACAACACCTGAACCAAAGCGAATAGGTAGTGTTACCCAAAAATGGGTAGGGAAAGGTTTTAAGTAATTTTTCTCCCCTCTATAGGGTGGTACCATGAGGCGCCTGTTGGCCCTGTTCGTTGTTCTGTTCAGTGCAATGGCCATCGCCAACGTGGGGACGGTCTCGGCGAGCGAGTATTCTTACACCTACAGCAAGTTCCTCTACCAGCCAGCCCCGGTCGTTCCCGCGATGGCGATTCCTGGAGGAAACTTCACCCTCTACCTCAAGGGTGATATCAATAGCATAGACTCAATAACCGCCGTTTCGATACTTCACGGCCCCTACCAGCTCCACATTCTAGAGGCGAGCTTCAGTAAAGGAGGGAAAAACTATGCGGTGGTAGCGGTTCCCGATGACATAGTCCCCGATGATTACTTCCTGATCATCAAGACCAATAAGGGAACCCTTGTCCTCCCGAATGGACTTAAGGTCTTTAAGGAGTGGCCGAAGACCCTTAAGTTAGCATGGGTGAGCGACACCCACGTGACCAGCGGTTCCAAAGTCGGCTTCGTCTGCGGGAAATACTTCCAGAGAGACATTTACAAGCTCGAGCAGATGTGCTCCAATCCGATACCTCTCCACAGCGTCGTCGCCACCGACAGCGCCTACACATACTGGGCGATGAAGGGCGCAACCCTGCTAATCAACACCGGAGACGAGGTTGACACGAGCAGTGACCTGACCGGGTACAACATCATGTTCAACATCGTCAAGAGAGCAACCGCGGCGGGATTGCCTGTTGTCGGGATCAAGGGCAACCACGACGATCCGCCGACGATCTACACCCAGGTTCTCGGACCGACTTACTTCTACGTGACCGTTGGGAAGTTTATAATAATCGGCCTTGACACAGGTGGCGATAGAGGTTACCCAACGATGGATGAAATAAAGTGGATGGAGAAGGTTCTCGACGAGCACAAGGGTTACACTCCAATAATCCTCTACCACCACCCGTTCTTCTTTGCCCCGCGCTGGAACTACCTCGGTGGTGTCATAAAGGGCCTCGACCCGAGCACCGACTGGGACAAGCTGCGGGGCTACGTCGGACGCTATTGGGGCGCCAACCAGGAGGTTGCCAAACGCTTCCTTGAGGATGTTGTCAAGTACAACATCCCACTCACAATGAGCGGCCACATCCACCACGACATGTTCTGGCTCTACATCGACAAGAACGGCAACAAACACTACTTCCTGACCCTTACGGCTACCGGCGCACCCGACAAGGAGACCAATCCACCTACCATAAAGACTCACAGTCCGACGTGGTACGGAAGCAACCTCGTTGTCATAAGCGAAAACGGAAGCGTCTCGATGCCCTACGTTCACGTGAATATAAAGAGCAACAAGGTTCAGAGCGACTTCATGAGCATCCCGGTTCCGCAGGAATTCATAGTTTTCAGGCACGAGAGCAACCTTGGTTCGGCGGTAAAGTTTATCAACGAACTCAACCACACTGTCAGCGGGCCAATAGTGCTGGAGATACCCAAAGGGGCCAAGGTTGACCCGAGCGTCACCAACGTCACCTACAAGGTTGTCGGCGAGAGACAGATCGGCGACAGGTACTATATGCTTGTCAATCTCACCGTGCCCACCGGAGTGTCTCAGATAGTCGTTGACACCGCCAAGGACACAGAGAAACCTCAGGTTCAGATAGCCTACCTCCAGCCGAGCCGTCCGCGCCCGAACTCGCCGTTCATGGCTTACATAGTGGCCAGCGACAACCTCGGCCTCAGGAACCTCTACGCGGTCATCTATGACTCCAACGGCAACCCGGTTAAGTTTGGAAAGGTCACCAAGTTCCCGGCCGAACCCGCCAGTGGAAAGCCCGGTGACAACTTCTACATCCTTGAGCTCCCCGCCCTTGAGAAGGGCAACTACAAGCTTGAAATCGTAGCCGAGGACTTCTACGGCAACAAGGCGACGATAACCAAGGAGCTCTCCATAGGCACCGGAACCACCAAGACAACCTCTCCACAGGCATCTCCAACCAGCTCAACCGCAACCAGCCCTGCCAAGAACAAGGTCTGCGGACCGGCCTTCCTAGTTGCCCTTGCGGTTGTACCACTCCTCCTCAGGAGAAGAAAGTGAACCTTTCCCCTCTACTTTTCTTTCGATAGTCATTTAAACGTCCCCTCCAATTTATCTCCGGTGGGAACCATGACAAGGAAGCTCTACTATGAGGACGCCTACATGAAGGAGGCCAAGGCTAAAGTTCTGGAAATTAGGGAGAACGCCCTGCTCCTCGACCAGACGATATTTTACCCTACCGGTGGCGGCCAGCCACACGACAGGGGGACGATAAACGGAGTCGAAGTCCTCGACGTCTACAAGGAGGGGGAGAACGTCTGGCACGTCGTTGCGGAGCCCGAGAGGTTCAAGCCCGGCGATGAAGTTGAGCTTAAAATAGACTGGGACTACCGGTACAGGCTCATGAGGATTCACAGCGCGATGCACCTTTTAGAGCACGTTCTCAACGAAGTCCTCCCCGGGAAGTGGGAGCTCTACGGGAGTGGGATGAGCGCCGAGAAGGGCCGCTACGACATCCTCTACCAGGAGAACGTCAACCAGTACAAGGAAAAGATGATCGAAACCTTCAACCGCTACGTTGACGAGGGCGGTGAGATGAGGATATGGTGGGAAGGGAAAACGCGCTACACCCAGATAAGGGACTTTGAGGTCATTCCCTGCGGTGGGACCCACGTGAGGGACATAAAGGAGATAGGACATTTAAAGAAGCTCAAGCGCTCCAGCCTCGGAAAGGGGAAGCAGAGGCTTGAGTTATGGCTTGAGGGATGATCAATCTCCCGGAACGCTGACCCTGCAACCGTAGTCTCCAGGAGCTAGAGACTTCACAACCCTCAGAACGAAGCCCTTCCCCTCAAACCGGCTCTCAAGAACCCTGGTTGCGTGCTCCCTCAGCTCTTTCAAGATTTTTTCGCCTATCAGGTCTCTGTCTATCAGGTACAGGGCGATACGGCTCTCGTCCCCTATGTGGGGTCTGATAAGATATCCGAATATCTTCTCCCTTTCCCTCGGGTCGTTCTCATACCTCAGGAGAACCTTGTCGAAGCCCACTACAATCCTGAACCTGTGCTTT
>NZ_JALTCZ010000107.1 GCF_027008145.1 Thermococcus sp.
GTGCTCACGCCGAGCCCACAGGGCCGGGAGCATCCACCCGCGCGAGCGGTGAACGCGGGCCTCTGTACCCGGCCCACACTTCGACGCACTTCTGAGGAAAGCTTATAATACACGGAACTGACCAATAACCGGTGGTTATTGTGGTGATAATCCCCCGGCCCATTGACCCCAGGGAAATACGAAGGATCCGAAAGGAGCTCGGCATAACTCAAGAGGAGCTCGCAAAGAAGGCCGGAGTAACTCAGGCTTACATAGCAAAGCTTGAGGCCGGGAAGGTTGATCCGAGGCTCTCCACCCTCAACAGAATCCTTCAGGCACTTCTCGAATGCAAGCACGCAAGGCCCAGGGCAAAGGACGTGATGTCCTCGCCTGTCATATACGTTAAGCCATACGAGAGCGTGGAGAAAGTGATAAGACTTATGAACACCCACAACATCTCCCAGATCCCCGTAATCTCGGGCAACAAAGTAGTCGGCTCAGTGACGGAGAGAATCCTCGTCAGGAAGAGCCTCGAATACGATGACATCTACGGCAGGAAGGTCATGGAGATCATGGAGGAGCCCTTCCCGATAGTCAATGAGGATGAGGACATTGAGGTGGTTAAATATCTCCTTGAGGATAATCCGGCCGTTTTAGTCCAGAATAAGGAGGGCAAAATAGTCGGCATAATAACCCGCGTTGACATATTCAGGACCAAGGGCTGATGGAGAAATTATCCATCAACTTTATATACCCTTCCTCGAATCCCACTTGGACAAATCGTCCAGGTGGTTGAAGTGAAGTCGAGTGCACTCCTGCTTCTGTTAATCCTGGTGGGGGCCGTTATAGCCTCGGGCTGTATAAGCTCGACGGGCGTGAACACCCCAAGCGCCACGACAAGCCCGGAGGGAAGCACCCCAAAGCTTCAGACAGCCTCACAAACGGCTTCAAAAGCCTACTATCCTATAAAAGTAAAGGACTTCGCCAATAGGACTGTGACCATTAAGTCGGAGCCTGAAAGGGTTGTTTCCCTAGCACCGAGCATAACCGAGGACCTCTACTACCTTGGCCTCCTCGGCAGGGTCGTTGGAGTTACCGGTTACGAGGACTGGCCGAAGGAGGTAAAGAAAATCAAGTCCGTCGGCGGTTACGGGGCCTACGCCAACTTGGAAATAATAGCGAGCCTGAAGCCGGATTTAATCCTCGCAGACAACGCAGTTTTCTACAAGAAGGGATTCCTCGAAAACCTCGAAAAAATAGCACCGGTAGTAATCGTTGCCCCCAAGGGCATTAACGATATACCCAGGGCAATAGAACTACTCGGAAAGGTCTTTAACAAGGAGGAAAAGGCCAAGGAGGTCATTGAAGAGTTCAAAGCAGAGATTAATGCACTCCGCGAGGCTACCGCTGGAAGGAAGAGGCCGAAGGTCTTCTACGTCGTCTGGCACGATCCCCTCACAACGGCCGGTGGGGACACCTTCATAAACGACGTGATATCCATTGCCGGGGGAATCAACATCTTCAACGACACCAAGGGCTGGCCCCAGGTGACCAGGGAGGAGGTTCTCGCCAGGGATCCGGACGTTATAGTGCTGACTCCCCACTGCGGTCTCGGGCTTGAGGATGCCTATAAGCTCTTTGCGGGCACAAAAGCCGTCAGGGAAGGGCATGTTTATCTCATCACCAACGAGAACGACCTCATTCATCCGAGTCCCCGCATAGTAAGGGGAATAGAGACGATGGCAAAGCTCCTACATCCAGAGGCCTTCAAAACGAAGTACCCGCTGACGGTAAGGGACATGATGAACAGGACGGTAACAATCAAGGCCGAGCCCAAGAGGGTTGTTTCCCTGGCACCGAGCATAACCGAGACAGTCTTCTACCTCGGGGCGGGTGATAAGCTCGTCGGAGTGACCAAGTGGGCCGACTGGCCCCCGGCTGTGAAGAACATAACCAAGGTCGGCGGTTACGGGGCCTACGCCAACTTGGAAATAATAGCGAGCCTGAAGCCGGATTTAATCCTCGCAGACAACGCCGTCCTCTACAAGAAGGGATTCCTCGAAAACCTCGAAAAAATAGCACCGGTCGTTATACTTAACCCGAAGAGCATCAAAGGCATCTATACCCAGGTCGAGCTCCTTGGAAAGATTCTGAACAGGGAAGAACAGGCCTTACTAGTCACGGCGGAGATGAAAGCCAGAATAAGTTCCATCCAAAGCGCGGTCTCAAACCTTACCAAACCGACGGTGATGTACCTCGTAAGCACATACAACGGCTACTGGATAGCAGGAAGGAACACCTTTGCCGACGACCTCATAAGACTTGCCGGGGGAAGGAACGCCTTTGAGGACGTAACCGGCTGGAAGGCCGTGAGTGCGGAGGAGATAGTGGCAAGGAACCCCGATGTTGTTATTATAGCATCGGCCTACGTCAACCCAGACATCTTCTGCTCAGGCCCCCTTTCCACGATAAAGGCCTCGAAGGATGGAAGGGTCTACACCGTCAGCGACCCCAACGTCTTCCAGAGGCCCAGCCCACGGGTTGTTTTGGCCGTTGAAGAACTGGCAAGGCTTCTCCATCCAGAGGCCTTCAAGTTCACACCACCGGCTTTGGTATGTCAGACAAACTCGACCGCCAACGCGACGGGATGATTTTTAAGCCCTTCTCCTTTCTATTTCCAGGTGCTCACGATGGAGAGGAAAACAGCTTACAGGGTTCTACTGCTCATCGTCGTGCTGCTGGCGGTTGTTTACACTCTTGGCATCGTAGGGCTCGTCCCCTTCCGCTGGAGCGAGTACATAACTCTCTTCATGGTGCTTCTCTTTATACTCCTCCGCATCAATAAAGGTTCTCAAGCCTAGACGTCGAGAGGTACAGGAAGAGTAGCGTCAGTATCAGAAGAACCAGCAGGGAATATAGGGGATTGACGACGTCGTAGTAATGCAGCATGGAGAAACGCAGGCCCTCAACCGAGTACGTCATCGGGGTTGCGAGGCCAACTGCCAGAAACCAGTGCGGGAATAGGAGGAGTGAAACTATGGCCCCGCTCGTGAACATCATGGGGAGCCTGATCAGGTTCAGCCAGGTCATTGCGTTTATCGGGTTCTCAACGATGAGGGCTATGTAAAGGCCGAGGCCCGAGAAACACATGGCAGAGAGTGTGAGGAACAGCAGGAGTAGCCAGGGGTTCCAGACGCCGTAGACAGTGAAGGGCCTCAAGAAGAGGAGGCTTGTAAAGCCGACGAAGAGGCCGAAGAGCGAACCGACAAGAACCTTTGCGAGAACAATTTCAAAGTAGCCAACCGGGGCCACGAGGAGCCTCTCAAACGTCCTCAACCTTCTCTCGAATATGACCGAGGAAGAGACAAAGGAGGTAGTGCCGAAGAGCACCGAAATGCTGAGCAGGCCCGGGGCGAGGTGGTCGACGTCACCAAAGCGTATCGCAAAGGCCAGGGTGAAGACGAGGGGAAATACTATCCCCCAGCTTATTGAACCGGGCTTTAGGACGTATTCCCTGAGCTCCTTCTCGGCCATTGCAAGGATCTTCACAGGGGACACCCCCCGCAGGGACAGCCACCCTCTGTCAGTTCGACGAAGACATCCTCTATGCTCGGCAACTCGGTGCAGATGTGGTCTATCCTGAAGCCGAGCTCCGACCTGAGGGAAAAGATGAACCTAAGGAACTCATCCGGCTCATCAACTTCGAGAACGATGCCGCCCTCTTCAAAGGCGGGCTTGTAGGGTTCCAGCTTCTTCAACAGGCTCGATGTTATCGGCTCAACGGAGAGGCGAACCAAGATCCTCCTTCCAACCAGCTTTTTCAGCTCGTTGCGCCTGCCTTCGGCAACTATCTTTCCCCCGCGAATTATGGCTATCCTCTGGGGTATGGTCTCTGCCTCAAGCATGTTGTGGGTTGTCAGGAAGACTGTCATGCCCCTCTTGTTGAGAAGGCGGATGAGACCCCTCACCGCCTTCGCCGAGTTTATGTCCAAGGCCGTCGTAGGCTCGTCGAGGAAGAGGACTTCAGGCTCGTGTATCAGGGCAGCAGCAATCGTGACCCTCCTCTTAAAGCCCGAGCTCAGCTTTCCGAACTTCATCCCGGCTGGAAGGTTGAAGTCCTTTATCAGCTCGGCAATCCTCTCCCTGGGGGCGTCGTAGAGCTTTGCCATGAAGCGCAGGTTCTCCTCAACGGTAAGCTCCTCATAGAGGTTCGATATGTCCGGAACGAGACCTATGGAGCGCCTAACAGCCAGCCTCTCCGTCTTCACGTTGTGACCGTTCACGTAGGCCTCACCGGAGGTTATGGAAGTTAGGGTCGTCAGCATTCTAACCGTTGTGGTCTTCCCGGCACCATTCGGGCCGAGGAGGGCGTAGGCTTCCCCCCTCTTCACGCGGAAGGATATACCCCTTACTGCCTCAACGTTCCCGTACCTCTTTACGAGGTTTTCAGCAACTATCGCTTCCTCCATAGCAGGGCCCCCAAGATGAATACAACGGCCAGCAGGCCGGCCAAGATGTATGGGTTCGTCCCGGCTTTTTGAGGTTCTGCCGTGCTTGCTGTTTCCGTGCTCACGTTTCCGAGAGACCAGGCGACTATTACGCTGTAGCAGTTCTGGACGTCGTGAGAGCCATACTCGGTCAAGAAGTATCCCCTGGGCGAGAAGGCGACATGATAGGCGGTGCCATTGAAGCGCTGGAACCATACGACGCTCCCGTTCTGGCCTATCAGCTCGGCCTCCTTGGCGAAGGAGACGACCGTGTAGTTGTCCATAGTAGCGACGTCATAGGCATAGCCTATGAGGGGAACCTCATAGATTAGCTTCCCGTTGAGTGAAAACAGCGTAACGTTGCCGAAGCTCCCTGCTACCGCTATAGCCCTACCGTCCGAGTCAACTGTTCTGGTGTAGCCGTTGAAGCGCTTCCTCCAAAGCTCCTTTCCATTGAAGGTAAAAACAACGAGCTCGCTCCACTCCTCGGACTTCGGAACAGCAAGGGCAACAACCCTGTCACCTGCAACCACAATCTTCCTCACCGCAGCCCCAGGGAAACTGCTCCAGAGGGACTTCCCATCGAGTGAAAAGGCCCGAATCCCCGAATCGGATCCAACGTAGATGACGCCGTTGGAGATGACCGTGCTCCAAGTATAGTTCCCGACCTTCTTCTCCCAGGAGAGCTTCCCATCTCTGAAGAGGTAGATATAACCGGAGGCATCGCCCGCAACGGCGACGGAGCCGTTGTCGCTCACCGAGACCGTAACAACAGGGCTCCTCAGCCTGTACTCCCAAATGGGTCTCTTGGAATCATTGAAGGCCTGAACCCAGCTCCCCTCCGTGCCGATGATTAGAAGGTTGTTTCCCGAGAGAGCTGTAGAGTAGGCTATCCCTCTGGTCGGAGCCTTGAGGAGAAGCTTGCCATCGGGGCTCAGCAGTTCGGCGTAGTAACCAAAGGCAAGGCCTATGTAGCCATCACTGTTGAGAGCCATTGAAAAGACCGCACACGTGTCAGAGTAGCTCCAAAGCTCGGATGGGGCTGCGTAAACCGGAAGTGATAGAAGGATTATGACGAAGGGAACGAAGAGCGACCTCATTTCACCACCGGATAAGATTTGGAGAAGCCCTTAAATCTCTATTGGTTGAAAAAGGGAAAAGGATCAGCCATGGATGGCATCGTAGGGGAAGTTAACTTTCTCAACGAAGGCTCTGCCTTCCCTGCTCTCGATGAAGACCATGACTATAGGGTAGTTTATCCTAACCTCTGTTCCGTCCTCCTTTTTGGTGTTCACAGGGGGAAGGATGTACGTCCAGTTGCCCAGATACTTCTCGGGAGGAATGCCCACGATGGAAAGCGTTGTGTTCACCGGGAGGGGAACCAGGCGGTAACTCATCCCGAAGGCTTCAACGCTTGGAACTCCCGCACCAATGAGCCTCACGAGATAACCCTTCTCAGTCCTCTCAACCTCAAAGTTCAGGTTCATACCGAGGCTCATCTTCGGTTTGCCCTTGTACTCGACCTCAACCGAGACGTAACTGCCGTTCCTGAGGGTGGCCGTGAGCGGGAGCATTCTCCAGCCGGAGTCAAGTGGGGGTGAGAACATATCCGATGGCACTAGGTAGACGCCATCGCCGAGCGGGAAAGCCGGCGTGAGGTTGACGACATTGTCTGAGGCCTTGAGGAGGACTAAGATGATTGCACTCCCAGAATTCACGGCCTTCTTAGTCCCTGTGAGAAAAACGCTCACGCTGACGTTAAGGTTGAAAGCGCTCCAGTTCTGGACGACTGAAAGGTTCGGAACCTCCTTCACCCTGAGCGAGAATGGGGCCGGTTCCCTTGAAAAGCTCACCTTGATGCATCCGGCGTCGGCGATCGTAGCTAATAACAGGAGCAATACAAGCACCACTCCCAGTATTCTCATAATTAAACACCGAGGGGTTTAGAGAAAAGAAAATTTAAAGTTTTGGGAGTCACATGCCCCCACTCACGGCCAGCTCTATTATCTTCCTGATCTCCACAAGGAACTCCGTCGGAATGTCCCTCAGCATCGGCTCAAGGAAGCCCTTGACTATCAGCTGGGTCGCCTTCTCCTCGTCGAGTCCACGGCTCATCAGGTAGAAGAGCTCCTCTTCGCGTATCTTTCCTATCGCAGCCTCGTGGCTCAGCTCGGCATCATCAACCTTGCTGACCAGCCCAGGATAGGTCTCCATGGTTGCTTTGTCGCTCATCAGGAGGGCGTCGCAGCTTATATGGCCCTTCGTCTTCGGTGCCTCGGCAGTTATGACGCCCCGAGTTATGACCCTGCTCTCGTCCATTATCACAGACTTGCTCGCGTTTATACCTGATGCCCCCTGTCCCTGCAGGAACATCCTGCCACCGAGGTCAATGTAGTAGTCCTTCTGACCAAGGAGAATACCGTTAAGTTCGACATAACCGTTCTCATCAACCCAGTAGTGGGGGTCTCCTATGTTGCTCTTTCCTGAGCCCAGGGTAACCGTCGTGTTGATGAAGCGCGCTTTCCTGCCTATCTTTGCTCTCGTCATAGGTCTGGTGTGGACGTACTCAGGCCAGTTCTGCAAAACGGTGAGCTGGC
>NZ_JALTCZ010000108.1 GCF_027008145.1 Thermococcus sp.
TAACGTCTGTAATGCCAAGCTCAACGAGCATTTGGAGAAGCGAGTACCTCTTTCTTCCCAGGTGGCCAGTGTTGTAAGCAAAGGCAACGTAGTCACCGAGCCTTATGTTCTTCGCCGAGATCCAGCCAAGTTTTCCGTCTCTGATAACAAGTAGCCCGTGGTCGGGGGTCGCCTTTACCTCGTGGCCGTTCTTCAGTTTGATGATCTTCAGCGGTCCGTCCCACTCGATTTCCCAGAACCTGGTGGCTTTAGCCTCCTTGGCCTTCAGCCCGTTAACAGCCAGAAGGTTTCCTTCCCCTGACCTAACGACCTCTTCAATCCTCATCAGCCTTCCATCGGCGAGACTGACCAGTGTATCTGGGGTGACACAGAGACCTGCCTCGAACAGGTCCTGCGCCAAGCGCATCGTCTCGGGCGCTGAAAGCTTGAGGAAGGTTGAGGCATCTTTGAGCATGGCATCGGTAGTGTAGGGCGGTGCCGGGTTGAGCTCCCTCTCCTCAATCTGGACATCCTTGACAACAACCTCCTCCGGTGGCTCTGCTTCCTTCCCGTCCTTCCCTATCTCGACCGTGACCTGAAGACCGTTCTCAAGGGTCAGACCAAGGAAATAGGTCTCGCTCTCGCTGAACTCCTTATAGCGCTCGATTATCCAACCTAAAACGGGCGTCTGAACCCTTCCAGCGGAGAGGTTGCGATTCTCAAAGACCCTCTGGAGCTCAAGGCTCAGCTCGAACCCTATCCACCTGTCCTCTATCCTTCTGACTATCTGGGCCTCGACGCGGTTTTCGTTTACGTCTCTCGCCTCCTCGATAGCCCTCAGTATGGCCGGCCTCGTAACCTCGTGGAACTCAGTCCTCTTTATGTTCGGTGTGTATGGACTGAGAACGTTCCTTATGTCCCAAGCTATCTTCTCTCCTTCAGTATCGGGGTCGGTAGCGATGAGTATCTCGTCCACTTCTTGGGCCAGCTCGCGCATTGCAACGACGTTCTCAAAGGCGTCGCGCACGTTCGTGCTCCCACAGCGAGGACAGAGGCCCTTCTTCTCCCAGTCAACGAACTGATGGCCGCAGTCGCGGCACCTTTTTATGGTGTCATAAACCGGTATGAACTTCAGGATGTCTCCGTTGCCACCAACGAGGACGCCGTGATAGCCCTCATCCGTCACAAGGTCAAACATGTGCCCACCGCTTGCCAAAATAGTCAGCATCCTGTTACCTATGCTGACTTCATATGCGACTAAATCCCCTATCCTCGTCTTGCTCGGCTGGCCGAAGAAGTTCGCTATCGTTCTGGCCTTGTTGGGGCTCTCGACGATCATCAGCGAGGACTTCACGAGGTCTTTTACCTTGGAGCTTATCCTGCCCTCCATTACCAGCTTTACCTTCTCCCTGTCCTCATCAATTTGCCTGAGTATCCCGTCGAGATCGAGCTCCTCAAAGGGAACCATGTTGAACTCGGTAAAGCGCCAGCGCATCTGCCTGACGAGACCGTTGAAGACCTTCTCGTTGTCGATCAGGAGAACGCTCAAGCCCTTGGTTATCCCGCCCGCGAAGAGCCTGCTTGTCCTTCCGGTTGCCTGGATGTAGGTTCTAACATCGGGGATCTCGATGAACCACTTGCCTCCTTCCTTAGCCAGGCTAACGAACGGATCCTCCGCCAACTTCCTTAAAACTTCCTCGTCGTGGAGAACCCTCCTGAGGAAGTCAACCAGCTCGCGGAAGACTTCTAAAACATGGTTGTGAAACTCGTTCTCTATAGGCAGGCCCTCAGCTAAAGCCTCCTCAATCTTCATGAGCTCGAACTGAGGGATGTTCCTTATGAGCCTCCTGAGCCTTGCGTGAAGCCTCTCAGCCGTTTTTCTGTCCTCGTCGCTCAGGAAGTCCATGACCTCACTGAGCAGTCCCAGGGCCCGGTAGATGGTCGGCCTCTCAAGGTCTATGCTAAAGCGGAACTTCGGCACGCCTGTGAAGACGGCATAGCGTATGAGGTGGGGCAGATCAAGCCCCCTGACGAGAGAGCCGTAGTATGTAGCAATACCAACAAGGTAATCTGCCTCGCCGTTCTCAAACCTCTCAACTGCCTTCCTGTTCTTAGAACTCGCAAGCTCTACCCTAAAGCCCCTCTCCC
>NZ_JALTCZ010000109.1 GCF_027008145.1 Thermococcus sp.
AGGCTAGGGGGTTCAGGACGACAAACATAAAAATCGACCCCTACCTCAATTACGACGCGGGAACGATGAACCCCTACCAGCATGGGGAGGTCTTTGTCCTCGACGACGGCGGTGAGGTTGACCTCGATCTTGGGAACTACGAGCGCTTCCTCGGCACCAGCTTGAGCTTCGACCACAACATAACGACCGGAAAGGTCTACTCTGCCGTCATTGAGAAGGAGAGGAAGGGCAGATACCTCGGGGCGACCGTCCAGGTTATCCCGCACATCACCAACGAGATAAAGGAGCGCATTAGGAGGATCGCGAGGGACTACGAAGTAGTTGTCGTTGAGATAGGTGGAACGGTGGGCGACATAGAGAGCATGCCCTTCCTTGAGGCAGCGAGACAGATGCAACTTGAAGAGGGCAGGGACAACGTTGCCTTCGTCCACGTCACTTACGTGCCCAAGCTTCGTGTTGTTGGGGAGCAGAAGACGAAGCCAACACAGCACAGCGTTAAAGAGCTCCGCTCCCTTGGAATTCAGCCGGATGCTATAGTCGCCCGCTCCGAAGATCCGCTGGAGGAAGGCGCGAGGAAGAAGATAAGCCTCTTCACGAACGTTCCCGAGAAGGCCGTCGTCAGCGCCTACGACGTGGAAGATACCTACGAAGTCCCGCTCCTCCTTGAGAAGGAGGGACTTCCGTCTTACCTCACGGAGAGGCTCGGCCTTCCCGAGAGGGAACCGGAACTCAACGCTTGGCGTGAGATGGTGGAGAAATATAAATCCCTAAGCGAGGATGTCGAGATAGCGATAGTTGGCAAATACGTCAAGCTCGCCGACTCCTATCTGAGCATAAAGGAGGCGTTAAAGCACTCCAGCGTGGTCAACGGCGTTAAGGTGAAGATACGCTGGATTGAAGCTGAGGACGTCGAGAGGGAAGGGACGGCTCTCCTAGAGGGTGTTGATGGCATCATCGTCCCCGGTGGCTTCGGCGCCCGGGGGAGTGAGGGCAAGATAGAAGCGATAAGGTACGCGAGGGAGAACGACATACCTTTCCTTGGGATATGCTTCGGCTTCCAGCTGACGGTTGTGGAGTTCGCGAGGAATGTCCTTGGGCTGGAGGGTGCCCACTCGACCGAGATAGAGCCGGGGACGCCACACCCCGTCGTTGACCTGATGCCGGAGCAGCGCGGCCTCGACAAGCTCGGCGGAACGATGCGCCTCGGTGCGTACCCTGTTAAGGTTAAACCGGGAACGCTGGCACACAGACTCTATGGGAGGCAGCTGATATACGAGAGGCACAGACACCGCTGGGAGGTCAACCCGGAGTACATCGAGATGTTTGAGGATGGGGGGTTGCTATTCAGTGGTATTGCCGGCGATGACGAGAGGAGGATGGAAATCCTGGAGTTGCCCGACCACAGGTACTTCATAGCGACCCAGTTCCACCCAGAGTTTAAGTCAAGGCCGATGAACCCAGCCCCTGTCTTTAGGGGACTGGTAAAGGCAGCGAAGGAAAAGCGTCAGTAGGGGAGCCATTCTTCCCGTTCCTTTTCCCTTACATCAGTGTAGAGGACTACGCCGGAGGCCCAGATGAAGGCCACCATGAAAGCATCGAAGGGAGCTATTACCACTGAGGCCAGAGCGGTGTTCCCTGGCATGGCCGCGTAACCGAGCACTAGGAGGGGTGTAACGACGACCGAAACCCCGAGGAGAAGGAGGAGCAAAAGAATACCAAGCCCCATGGAGCTGAGGATGTTCTTAAGGGCCAGCTCGAGGGCCGTTAGGAAAGCCCCCACGCTTCCTTCCTCTATGTAAGCTGGCACGAGCATGGCGGAGAATGCTATTCCAAAGGGTATTATTGCCAGAAAGAGGAGCATCCCGATTAAGGCCATGATAGTACCCTTCTCGCCGGCTATCGCCCCCGCGATTATTATTCCGATGGGGACCGCTGAGATGAGCGTCAGCGACAGGTAACCGAGGATATTGACCGCTATGACTCCGGGGAAGTGTTTCAGCCCTTCAAAGAGGAGCTCCCCCATCGAGTATTCCTCTCCCCTTGAGAAGAGAATGTAGGCTTTCGTGACGCCATACTGGATTGAGGAGAAGAGGACAAGGGTTATCAGCGAGTAGATGAGCAGGTTCCTGAGGTTCTCAAGGAGGGTGTTCCCGAGCTCCCTCGCCCCGTATTCCTCAAAGGTCACGTTTCCCATCTGGGTTTCCTTAAACGCAGGCCCCTCACTGGAAGAGAGACCGAGGACTGTTCCCAAGGGAATGAGGATCAGCACCGCCACGAGGATTACCGCATAGACCTTTTTCTCTCCGGAGACCAGCGAGAAAGCCGCTGAGAAGGCGTGAATGGCGCCCATGGAACCACCATCAATGGTAAGGTATCTGGGCTTAAAAGGCTTCTCCCTAGGAAAAGCTTATAAACGAACTCCCGAAAGTGGCGATGGGTCGTCAAGCTAATCGAGGTGAGATAAATGGCAATTTGGCAGGGAAGATCACTTAAGAAACCTTCGGGAGGAAGGATCATCTTGGCGAGGAAGAAGAGGAAAAGGGAGCTCGGCAGGGAGCCCGCAAACACGAGGGTTGTGGAGGACGCTGAAAAGAGGAAGTTGATCAGGATCTACGGCGGTAGCAGAAAGGTTCGCCTAGTTGGGGCTCTCTACGCCAACGTCTTCGAGAACGGCAGGGGTAAGAAGGTCAAGATACTCAACGTCGTCGAGAACCCGGCCAACAGGCAGTACGCGAGGAGGAACATAATAACCAAGGGCGCCATCATCGAGACCGAGATGGGGAAGGCCATCGTCACGAGCAGGCCCGGCCAGGATGGAGTGGTCAACGCCGTTCTCATAAAGGAAGAGAACACCTAATCTCTCTTCTCTGTATCTTTTCTAGCCTTTTGCCACCATTAAGGCCGTAAATGGAGAAAAGTTAACGGTACCGTAAAGTTTTAATGGTTTACGGTGTTAACAGTAGGGTTAACGGTGATGATACCTCCGCTTCCTCCTTTCAAAGACCTCTCCCGAAGAAGTTTGAAGAGATGCCGACCTCAATCGAGTCCCGCAGACCGCTGATACTCCTCAAGGGGATCCGCAGGCTCGGAAAGGCCTTCCTCCTGCGGGTCATCCCCAATGAGGCAAACACCCACAAGACAGTTAATCTCCGCAGCTAAGTTTCTCTGAACCTTGAAAGTTCTCTCTCCATGATCTTCTTCGCCAGCTCTCTGGCCTTTGGCTCTACTATTTCCACAACGTGCTTCCTGAGCTCCTCGAGGCCCTCCCCGGTGAGGACTGAAATCCTGACCGGTTCGAGGCCCAGGGAGCGGATGAACTCCTCAACTTTTCCAATCTTCTCCTCCATGGCTATGTCCACCTTGTTTACGGTGACTATGAACGGAAGTTCGCCGAACTCGCGGTAGATTTCCTCAAACAGGTGAGTCTGCTCCTCTATCGGGTAGCCGCAGTACTCGCTAGGGTCGAAGATGTAAACGATGAGATCCGCAAGGTGTTTCAGAGCTAGAATTGCCTGTTTCTCGACCTCATTTCTTTCGCTCAGCGGTCTGTCGAGCAAACCGGGCGTGTCAATGACCTGATAGCGGAGGTAGTGCTCCTCGAACTGACCGACGTTTATGCCCTTCGTCGTAAAGGGATAACTCGCCACCTCTGGCTTTGCGTTGGTTAAAGCCCTCAAAAGCGTGCTCTTGCCCACGTTCGGGTGGCCGGCTATGACTACCGTTGGGAGGTCTAAATCAACCACCGGTAGCTCCTTGAGGACGTCCCTAGCCCTGTTGAGGTACCTCAGGTCGTCATCTATCTCGTGCAATATATCAGCGATGCGCCCGTAGAAGGCTTTTCTGAGCCGGGCTATCTCAACGGGGTCTCGCGAGTAGCGTATCTTCTCTACGTGCCTGATTTCAAGGTTTCTTGTCGTCTTTATCGCCCAGTTCACCCTTGCCAGAGAGCGGTGGAACTGATCCCTATCAATAAGCGTATCCACGAGCTCCTGATAGAACTTTGGGAGAGTTGAAACCCCCGGAGTCCTGTCCAGGATCTTTCTCAGGTTGTCCCTAATAACGTTGGAGACGGTTCTTACCCTCAGCTCCTCCCGCCTTCTCGCCTTTGCCACTTTTCCGCCCAGGGGGTTAAACGCGGACGCTGCCTTCTCGGCTCTCCTGAAGGCCTTATTGATGAGCTCGTCAGCGGTAAGAACCGTTGGCATCTTCTCAAACGGGTTCTTCATTCCCACCCCTCCCCTTCTCTCGCGGAGAAAAAGTTGGGGAGGAGCTTTAAAAAGCTATTCAATCAAGGGAGTGGGCTATGATGTAGCCAGCCAGGGATGCCAGCCCAACGAGGAAGAGCAAGACAAGGGTCATTATCTTTCCGGCGCCTGAGACATCGCTGAAGCCCGCTATTACAAGCAGGAAGAACACAATCACGGCCAGTATACCAAGCTTTTCGAAGAGGCCTTCGTACCTGTTCAAAACGTTCACGTCCATAGTTCCACCTCCATGGGTTTATTCTAAGACCTTAGTCGGTGCGGAAATATAAAAACATATCGCTAGAGTTCTATACTCTTCCCGACGTGGAGGGGTTCCACATGGTTCATCCTGCACCTCAGATAGGCGAAGGACTCAAGGCCGGTGCAGTGACCGGTGAAGAGCAGGCCAACATCGAGGTTCTTAACGACGTCCTCTAGTGTTTCCGGCTTCGCTCCTATGAGGTGGAGGCCACCGATGAGGACTCTCACCGGCTTTCCTAACAGCTTTCTGGCATGGTTGGCTATGTTTATTACCCCTGAGTGCCCGCAGCCGGTGATTACTGCGACGCTCTCGCCGAGATCGATTATCAGGGCAATGTCGTCCTTCACAGGGTCGGGTCTGAGGCCCTCTTTAACGAGGTAGCCGACTGCCCTGTCCCAGGTCTCCCTCTCTACCTCCCCGGAGCTCATGAATCCCCCTGTAAACTCGAAGGGCTCTCTCCTCAGGACAAAGTGAGCCCCCAGCTCTTCTAGTTCCTCCTTTTCGAAGGGTATCCCTATCTCCCTCTTCCTAGGCTTTAGTGCCAATCTCCTCGCGAAGATGCCCGGGTGCGCGACGACCTTTACGGGCCTGGAGCGGGCCTTGAGGAAGGCCTTAAGCCCGCCGGTGTGGTCATAGTGGCCGTGAGTTATGAAGACGTAGTCTATGGAATCGGGCTCAACGTCCAGCTCGGCCATATTATTGAGGAGAACCCTGCCATCCATACCGGTATCGACGAGAACCCTCTTTCCCCAGCCCTCTACAAGAGCAGAGAAGCCGTGTCCTCCCAAAAGGCCCTTTCTAAAGCCCGAATGGTTCTCATACAGCACGGTCACCTTGACCCTACCCAAAGCTACCACCACGAAAAGTTTATCTTTCTCCGTTTAAAATTTAGGATGTGATAGGATGACAGCGATTGTGGACGCCATACTCTCGGGCTTTATAGCTGCCCTTGCATCAGTCCTTCCCCTCAGCCCGGAGGGTGAGCCCTTCTCATCGCTTGTCTCGGACTACTCCTACCTTCTCGTCCCGGCTTATCTCGGCGTTGCCTTTGCAATATTCTTTTATTTCCGCGATGAATTTTCAAGGCAGTGCCTCCAGGCTATGAGGGGCATATACAAACCCTCCCTGAAGTTCGTGGCCTTCGCAAGCCTCTTCACGGTTCTCCTCGGCTACCCCCTGTGGCGGTTCTCCCTCAACTTGCCCGGGGAAGTTTCGGCCATCATCAACGCCCTCTCGGGAGGGCTCATCGTCCTTTACTCCCTCCGGCCTAACTTGAACCCCCTCAAGGGTCCGGACGGAAAGCTCCCAGAGGAACCCAGCATGGTGGATTCCCTCTCAGCTGGTCTCGCCGGTGGGGTAGCCGTTCTCGGTTCCCTGTCCAGAACCGGTCTCGTCCTCCCGGCACTCATTATTCCATCCCACAAGCCGAGAAAAGCGGTTGAATGGGCACTCTGGGTGGCTCCTGCTTACATACTCCTCAAACTCACCCTGATTTCCTGGAACTCCTCTGGAGATGTCTGGATTCCGTTCACGGCTTTTCTTTCAGCTTTCATAACTTCTCTCCTCGTCATTCACCTGCTCCTAGTCCTCGCGGAGCGCAGGGGGAGGGGACTTCTAGTTACCCTGGGCCTGATATCGGTTGTTGTATACTCCTTGGAGGTGCTGATATGAAGGGGGTTATCCTGGCAGCTGGAAGGGGGGAGAGGTTGAGGCCCCTAACAGACGACAGGCCAAAGGTCGTCCTGAAAGTGGCCAACAGGCCGATAATCGAGTACGTGATGGAAAACCTGTACCCATTCGTGGATGAGTTCGTTATTGTCGTCAGGTATCGGAAGGATTGGGTAGTCAACGCCCTCGGCGACGAGTTCAGGGGTAAGCCGATAACCTACGTCGAACAGCTCTCGGGGGAGGGAACTGCTAAGGCAATTGAAAGCTCCGCCGGGAGCGTTGATGAGGACTTCATCGCAGTAAACGGGGATATTTACTTTGAAGCAGGGGCAATAAGGGAGCTTATATCCGCCTTCAGGAGGGAGGACGCCGACGCTTCCATCCTCGTCAAGCACTTCGATGACCTGAGTCACTTTGGAAGGGTCGAGGTCGAGGGAAACAGGGTCAAGGGCATTGTTGAGAAGCCGGGCGGCGTCCCGGGTTACGCGAACCTCGGGATTTACGCCTTCAAGAGCGAGGTGTTTGACTTCATTGGAAAGACTCCCCTAAGTGAGCGCGGTGAGTTTGAGATAACCGACACGATAAACCTGATGGTAGAGGCCGGCCTCACAGTAATCGCGGTTCCCTATGATGGTTACTGGAACGACATAGGCAGGCCCTGGAACCTCCTTGAGCTCAACGAATACCTCCTCAAAAACAAGCTCAGGCACGGGATAAGGGGCACCATCGAGGAGGGAGCAACGATAATCCCGCCGGTTGAAATAGGCGAGAACACCGTCGTCAGGAGTGGGACCTACATAATCGGCCCGGTGAAGATTGGAAAGAACTCACGCATCGGTCCGAACTGCTTCATAAGGCCCTACACGAGCATTGGGAACAACTGTCACATCGGGAACGCCGTGGAAGTGAAGAACTCAATCATAATGGACAACTCGAACGCTCCCCACCTGAACTACGTGGGCGACTCGATTATCGGGGAGAACACCAACCTAGGAGCCGGGACGATAACGGCCAACCTGAGGCACGATAAGGGTAACGTCAAGGTCGAGATAAAGGGCAAGCTTGAAGACTCTGGACGTTATAAACTTGGAGCAATAATAGGCCACAACGTTAAAATAGGGATAAACGTTAGCATATATCCAGGCAGGAAGATAGGAAGCGGATCCTTTGTTGGACCCGCGGTGGTGGTGGATAAGAATATCCCACCCAACTCCCTCGTGGTGTTAAAACAGGAGAAAGAGGTGCGCAGGCTTTGAGCACCGAGTTCGTTTACTTCCTCAACATCCTTTCAAGGGCCATTCTCCTTCTCGTCGCGGGTTACAAGTCCTACCGCGAGAGGAGCGCGGAATGGACTTACATGACTCTGGCTTTTATTTTAGCGACCTTCGACCCCGAGAGGTTTCTTTTGGCACCCCTGGGCTTTCACCTTCACCCGGAGGTTTCCTTCGTCCTCGACCTCGTGAACACGCTCGCCCAGGGAGTACTAACGATGGTGGCGGCTGTCTACGTAAAGGAGAAGTCTCCATCTGCAGAGAAGAAAGCCCTTCCCGTTCTGCTGGGTATCATAGCGTACCTCTGGGTTGTGGGGACGAACGCCGTCGAGCTCAATCTGAGCTTTACCGTTAAAACCTCTCTCCCCCTTTTCGTCTATTCGATCGGCTACTTCTACCTCGGCTACATGATATTCAAGTGTTCCTTTCCCGGGAACCTCTCCTCCCGCATCTTTTCGATCAGCATGATACTCCTCGGCCTTCTGAACGCGACCTATCCCTTTACGGTCACCCTCGACTGGTTTAGGCCCTACGGCTTTGCCTTTGGAACCCTGTTCCGCCTGACAATGGCAATCGGTGCCATTGGAGTGACTATATGGCCCTTTGAAGGAGCTCATGCTAAGGTCGATGTGGGTGTTACCCCAGGAGCTCTGCTCCTAAAGTCCCCTGGAAAAGATCTCCTCCGCTCAGTAGGTGACTCGAAGGGCGCGGTTCTGGTTACGAGGAGTGATCTCAGGAACCTTGAGCCCCTCCTCGACCCCTCTGCAATGGTCTTCTGGGTAACCCGCGCCACAGACGGCGAGCTGAGGAAGTCTCCTTACATCTATGCCATAAGCCCAACCCGGCTCGGAATACTTCTCGACCTCATCATGAAGGCCATTGATTCTGGGTATAAAACCGTTTACATTGACTCGGTGGAGTACCTCATCCTTGAAAACAACTTTAGGGCTGTTCTCAAATTTCTGGCAGATCTAAAGGACAGAGCCATAACCAAAGGGGCCCGAATTGCAATAATGGTTGACCCAACTGCACTGGACAAAAAACAGATGAAAATACTGGAAAGGGAATTTGGGGAGTTCAGAGACCGAGCTTCTCTATGAAGCGTTTTGCATAGCGCAGGTCCTTCTCAAGTTCCGCTTTCTGGAGAAGCTGTCTCTCTATTGCTCTCAGGGCGTCGTGGACTGCCTGTATCGCTCCCCATGTTTCGCCCGTTGCGACGAAGACTCCTCTGTCCGTTACTATCCTCATCCTGGCCTGGTAGAGATGGACTCCCCTGAACTTCTCCGGGAAGCGCCTTACATGGAGGTATATTATGCCTTCGTTGCCCAGCAGGTCTTCGTAGCCGTCAACGAAGCGCCTTATGTCGTGTATGATTCTCTCCCTCGTGAAATCGCTGAGGATCGAGGCATCACCGCCGAGCTGGAGGTAGAAGCGCGCCTCCTTCTCGGTCATCTTGGATATGGGGAGCAGAAGATCCTTGACAGTCAGCACTCCTACTACCTTGTCCTCTTCGTTGACGACGATGAGGCCGTCGATATCGTTGTCTCTCATCGTGACCACGGCTTCTCTGAACCTTGCATTGGGTAATATCGTTATGACGCCCCTTATCATCACGTCCCTGAGGGGCATGCTGAAGGGCGGTATCTTTTCTCCTGCCAGTTCACCTGTCTGTGCCTTGAAGCGGGGTTTGATGAACCTTATGACGAGGTCGTGGAGGGTAACGAGGCCCTCAAGCTTGCCCTCCTCATTCACCACTGGGAGTCTTGATATGGCGTGGTCGCGCATTGTAGCCAACGCCTTTGCGACGGTGTCATCCGGCCCGAGGGTTATGACGTCCTTTGTCATGAACTCTTCCACCTTCCTCTTCCCGAAGTCTCCTTCTGCGACCTTTTCGAGGACGGCGAGGTCGTTTATAACCCCGATGATTTCAGCCTTTGACTCCCCTACTGGGAGGGAGCGGAGGTCAACCTCTATCATAAGCTTTGCAGCCTTGCTAAGATCCTCGTGAGGCTCTATAACAGGGGCGGGTTTGTAAACGTCCCTAACCTTTGCCTTGGTCGGGTCCCACTTGAGGTGGGAGCGTATAATCAAGTCCTGAGTGAGGACACCCTTATACAGGTTGCTATCGAAGACCAGAATGAGGTCGGGGTCTTCTTTCTCGAAGATTCCTATCGCTTCAGAAAGGGGGGTATCGATGTCTATCTTCCTGAACCTGTCCGTCATTACCTCCTGCACCTGAATTCCGACCATTTCTGCCACCTCCTGCATTCTATACTTAGCTCTCCACGAATTTAAACTTTTGCAACCGTAATTCTTTTAGTAAATTTAGGTTAATAAACTTTTCGAGGAAAGATTTATAAGACCGCCCCAGGAAACTTCAAACCGCGCCGGGGTAGCCTAGCCTGGGAAGGTGCGGGACTCGAGATGGCGGATTTTGGCGAAAGAAGGCCTCTAACCGACGCAAGGACAAAAAGCGAGCCAGAGACCCAAGACGTTTTTACAGAGGCTTTGATTGATTCAACGGCCAAGATCCATTATGGTCGCGACCGCGAAGAATACGCCAAATGGATACAAAGGGAGTCTCCTTCTTTGGCCAGAGATTACATCAGCAAACTCAACAAGTACCTCTGGGGAAAGAAGGCAAACACTCCAGAAGAGCTTAGGAGAATCGTCGAGTCAATTCCACCAACTTCATCCGGTTCTCCCGATAGGAAGGCCTACCTCGCGATAAGGAGTTACATCAACTTCCTGGTCGCGACTGGAAGAATAAGGAAAAGCGAGGCCATTGATTTCAAGGCCGTGATTCCAAACATAAAAACCAGAGCCAGGCCTGAGTCAGCCAAGGTTATCAGTGCTGAGGACATCAGGGAGATTATCAAGGATGTGAAGGGTTCAAAGCCTGAGGTTGTTCACGCGCGGAAGCTTTACCTCAAGCTTCTCGCCTTCACCGGCCTTCGTGCTGACGAGGTCCGCGAGCTGATGAACCAGTTTGATCCTAGGGTGATTGATGACACTTTCAAGGCCTTTGGATTGCCAGAGGAGTACAGAGAAAAGATAGCCGTCTATGACATGGAGAGAGTGAAACTACCACGCAGGAAGCACCAGACCAAGAGGGGTTACATTGCGGTCTTTCCTGTGGAGCTTGTTGAGGACCTCAAGAGGTTCAAGGCTTCAGGTTATAAGATGAGGAAGGATAACACATACAAGAGGACGATGCTGAACCATCCGGAGAGACATAAGGACCTATCGCTTTTCAGGAAATGGTTCCAGAACTTCATGAACGATAACGTGATGACAACTGTTCCAAACCCGCCGGCCGATGCGTTTCACCTGATCGAGTTCCTCCAGGGTAGAGCGCCGAAGAACGTTGGTGGCAGGAACTACCGCTGGAACGTGAAGAACGCTGTGAGGATCTATTATTACATGGTGGACAAACTGAAAGAAGAGCTTGGGATTTTGGAGCTTTAGCGGATTAAACTCCAGACCGACTTTTTCTTTTTCCGCTTTTTCGGCCTCTCAATGCCGATGACTCTTCTCTCACCGATTCGCTCTTCTATGATGAACCACGCACCGACCAATGGGTTAAACTCCCGCTTTCTCATTCCCACCTTCACCAGCTAAATCTTTTCCCTTTTTATGAAGCTCAATGAACTCTTTTGGGGTGAGGATGTAGAACTCATGGCGACCGAGTTTAAACCGCTTATTTTTATCCCTGATTCTTAAGAGGTGCTTCCGGTCGTAAGTTATCAGAAACTCGGCCTTTGAATTATATACCACATCCAAAAAGGGGATGTCCTTTGGATCACGAACCTTCTCAAGGAGGGTTTTGGACTTTTTGAAAGAACGCTTTATCGGAACTCTCTCTGAATATAAGATGACCACATCCACCCTTTCTTTGGCAGTGGATAGTGGGATCTTCTTCCTGATTTTGGGGTAGGCGATTACATTGTAGTACTCCTCTCTGGTTGCAGTAGAATAGTAGTTCATTATTTTCTCCTCAAAAAGAAGGTTAATCACCCCAAAAGCATAGCCTTTGGAGGATAGGAGCGCTGGAATCAAAACAGAGGTGTCAATGACTACTCCAGGCCGAGCTTTTTCAACTTTCTCTCCAGCTTTTCCCATTTCTTAATCTCCTCCTCAGCCTCATAGTAGAGTTTAATAGTCTCCCTCTCACTCACGCGAGGCTTCTCCTTCTTCCACTTTTTGATGACTTCTCTTGCCTGCTCCTTGGTCATCTTCTTGCTGGATTTCTTTATCTTCGCAAGGTTAGCCTTCCACTCGTAATACTCAATAAGTTCCTTGGGTGAGACCCCAACAGCCTTTGCAACCTCTTCAATGAGGAGTTTAACACCCTCCGAGTTCTTCACGCTAACAGCCATCCTCCGCACCATTCTCCTCTTCTTCTCTTGGCCTCTTAAGATTAACTCTCGCTCCTCAATCCTCCCGTTTTAACCTTCTTCTTTAACCCCACGATGCCAAAGATTCCAGTTAGGTAAGCCATCGCGAGGTCTCGTGCGTTCGCCTTGAGGAGAACCAAGGCCGTGATGACGACAACACCACCCGCAACCATAGCCACGTCAGTATCATCCAGCATGAGCACCACCTCAAAAATTTAAGGAATCAGGGGAGTGGATTGAACACATAAACCCCGTCAAGTGATATTTGGATGTCATGGCCTCCTCCCCACTTTGCCTTGGAATAACTATACGGCACATATGGGTTTTTGGACATAATCAGAACTTTAGTCGTTGAACCTCCGTTGGTAGGCAAACCTATACTACTCAGGAAAAATGAAGTGGTATTTGGGAATCTCTTTAACTCAGCACCTAACCATTCAGCTGAATCAAGGCTTCCCTGCTCCATTGTAACCACGTAGGAAACAAACCTATCTCCTACATTGTGGAACTCCATGTGTAACCTATTATCATCCCATTGATGAATTAAGAGGTAGTATGGTGAGTATCTTCCGGGATAGCCGACGTATTCATACCTATCACTTCCATTACCCCAAGTGTAAGGATGGAGGGTAACTTTTCCGTTCACTCCGGTGATGTCGGTCTTAACTGGCGAGGTCAAACTGGAAAAGTCGAAGTAGTCATAAACGATGTCGCTCTCGTTCGGATAACTTGAACTCGTCCAAGTCCCATCGCTGTTCTGAATATAAACGCTTATCTCGACGATAACCGTCTGCTCAAACTCCTTCACCGTCCGCGCGCTGTCCTTGTAAAATTCTAACTTCAGCGTTACTGTGTCCTTGGTGGTCTCGGTTGGTGCAGTTCCCGGCGTTAAATCCTCGCTCACCTGAAGGGTGGAATTCGCTGGGAGAGCGTAATCCTTTTCCGTGCTCCCGTCAGCAAAACCCCAGTTCAGGTTTCCAGCGCTTAGAATGGTCATTTTCGGATAAAAGTCGTGCGTCTTCGTGTTAAGGACGTTAAACCTAACATTCACCTTATAATCAACTGTGCTCTCATTTGAGTATTTCACAAAAGCCGTTTTCACGGTTGCCACGAGACAACACCCCCGCTAGCCAGTTCAGAAACCACGTAACCGTCGAGGATTACCTCATTCCCCAACCTCGACTCAACAACAGGATACCCATCTCTCATTAGTTCGACCGTCCCCGGCTCGGGGAAAACCCACCCGTCGAGGATTATCTCAGCTCCATCAAAACCGAGCGGGAGGGATTCGAGAATCCCACCGCCGACGCCTTTTATTAAGAGCATTCCCCTCACCCTTTCACGTAGCTGATGTTTACGATAACACTGTCGTTTATCGCGGTTAGCGAGCCTCCCGGCTCGACCTCGATGATAACCTCCCTGAGAGGATTCGCAGGGATTGGCTGGATGAAAATCTGACCATTCAATCCCTTGTAGAACTTGGCCTCCCAGAACGGCTGGATGTCTTCCTTCTTCCTCACCTTGACGATAACGTAATCGTCGTTTCCATGCGAGACGCTTATGGCCGTGATGTGGCCGAGAACACCGAAATCCACGGTCTTACTCCGCTCGGTATCGGTGAGTTCAACGACCGTGTTATCAGCCGGCTCGAAGTAGGCATTTACCCTAACCTCGCTCACTTTCCACCCCTCCTCGCCATCCACGTTCCGATTTTAATGACAAGATAAACCCCGAGTAGCGCCAGCAACGCGCCGATTAATCTCCCCCACTCCATCTTTTTACCTCCCTTCCCCTCTGGCTCGAAATCATTGAAAAGCTCCTCCGGCCTCGTCTCTTCCTTTTTTGAGAGTGAAAGCTTAAACCCGCCAACGCGCGTTGGCTGGCGTTTAGCTGCAGTCGTAGGAATTGGAGAAGGCATGATAAAGTCAATTAGGTTAATCCCCTTCATTTTCCCTTAACCTCCTTCAGAAGGTTCTTTATGTGCTTTCTAATCCTCTGGAGGGTCTTATTTGACAAATGCTTAATCTTGCTGTTGTTCTTCTTGAAGCTGAGATGGTAGAGTAAGAGAAGCCTTCCCCTCGCGGTTTTCGCGCTAATCCTTCCCGCCTTCCAGTCCCTCATTATCGCCTTCGTGATGTCATAGAACTCGCTCGCTGAATCGAGACCCTTCTTCCCCCTATCCTTCACGCGCCTTCCGAGATACTTATACCTCTTCTCGCTCGCCTTTTTCCTCCTCATACTTTCACACTCCCCTCAAGCCGGCTAATCCTCTTCTCATGATTGAAAATCCTCTCCTCAAGGTCATCCACCCTGTCCATCACGTTCTTGAGAACGCGCTCATTCGCCTTTGCCGTAACGTAAGCCGTGAGGAAGGCCGTAATCAGCGGAGTAGCGATAGCGATGAGAATCTCAAAATCCTGACCTGTCAACGTCATTTCACCTCACCCGGTCGAGGAACTTTTTGAACTCAATCTGAAACGCCATCCAAAGGAGAAAGAGGATGAAGGCATGAAAGACCGTTTCCCTGTCCAGTTTCATGCTCTCACCTCTCCAAAGCTCCTCGATTCCAAATCGGCACGGGAGTGTATCCCCTAATAATACCGCCTCCCGGCGTTTTTGGATAAACCATTCGCTTCAACTTATCGGACTTCTCAAGCGGAAGCTGATACGGCTTCAGCCAAGAGGGTTCAGAGTCATAGGCATCAAACTTGGGAATGGCTTTGTCGGGATTCTTCTTTCTCCACTCCTCCTTCTTCCTCTCAAGCTCTCTACCGTACTTAACTATCTGGTCGAGGTTCATCTGGCTTGGGTCTTTACCCTCCGCTTTCAAAGCCGCTTTAACCCCCTCTAACCATGCATTGAACTGTGCGTAAGTCGAGAAGCCGTATTTATGTGCCAGCGCGTCCTCTTTTGTTGCATAGCCACCCCACGGGTCTTTTGCTATGTTGCTCACGTCCCGCTCAACATAGGTTCCGCCGTAGAAAATCTTAGTCTCTCCCGGCTTAACCTCTTGGCCATAACGCTTTAACGCGGGGTTCTTCCAGTTCACCGGTGGTGCATCTCCCGGTGCATACTCCTGACTACCATAGTGAATCCTCGTTTTCGCGAGGTTTCCCTCCGGAGTTCCCGGCTTAGTTATCATCGTCCAGATGTTCTCGGCGGTCTGCTTAAACCTCTCAGGCACGTCTGATGGGTTAAGGTCTTCCAAGTCATTCTTGGCCTTATGAATCACGTCCTCAATGTGCTTCCCCGCGTCCTTGAACAGTCCGAACAACTTGTAGAGCATGTAGATAATGAAGATGAATGCCAGGAAGTAGAGGAGAATCTGAAGCAGCGTCCCCACATTGTCCTTCTCCTTCCACGCCATGATAGCCGGGACTGCCATCCTCACCGCCTCCTCATGAAGTAGTAGAGAACCGCTAAGGCCGCGATAGCAAGGCCGACCTTCTTGAGGTCAATCTTCTTTGATTCCTGCTCCTGGACGTTAGTAACGTGGACGATGTGAGGCTCGGGTTTCATTCTTTTCTGCTGGCGAGCCAGAGGAGTACTCCAATGAGTATCAGGCCGATTAGGAGTGCTTCGGCTTCTTGGCCTTTCTTCTCCTTCTTGGCTTTCTCCTCTTCAAGGAGTTGTTTTAGCTCCCAGGCTTCGGCCTCTGTTATGGTGCCGTTCTTGTATTTTTCAAGGAGTTCATAAAAGCGAGCTTTTGGTTCTTGGTTCTTGCTCTTGGATTTGAGCATTCCAAACATGGTTATCCCCTGTAGGAGGTTCTTCTCAGGTCTTTTTAGTTTTGTCTGAGCTGTTCAATTCGCAAGGCTTTTAGGGTAAAATTTTATAAAGTCTCTTGGGTGTTTTCGTCATGGTAAAATCGGGTGGTGTGTCCGGACACTCCCATGTGGGGGAGCAGGAGCTGGCCGGAGCGCGGAAGCGGAGGAAGCCGAGGCGCCTTTCACCGCGTCTGCACATTACGCTACCGCCAGAGGTGTACAGAAAGGCTAAGGAGCGCTGGGATAATGTGAGCCAGATCGTGGCGAAGCTCCTTGAGGTGGCTTTGTCTGAGGATTTGACGGTTGAGGAGGTCGTAACGGCCGTAACGCTCCTCCGTGAGGGAGTGTTGGTTGTTGGAAAGCGCCGGGGTAGCCTAGCCTGGGAAGGCGCGGGACTCGAGATCCCGTGGGCATCCGCCCACCAGGGTTCAAATCCCTGCCCCGGCGCCAACTGCCGAGCTTCCTTTCCAAACCTTTTCGGCGGTTCTCATGGGCAGAAGGGTAGAGGACAACCCACTGGTTATGAGGATGCGCTCGATTGAGAGGAGATACCACTGCGGAATATTGGACCCAAGGAAGCCCTTTGTAATTCGCCTTGCCGGAAGGCCATTCTCCCGCTGGACCGGAGGCCTTGAAAAGCCCTTTGACATGAGGCTCGTAAGCCTCTTCATTGAAACGACAAAGGCTTTGTTCCGGGAGCTCGATAACCTCAGGTTTGCTTACGGTCAGAGCGACAAAGTCGCACTGCTTTTCTTCCCTCTCCACCCTAACAGCCAGCCGATATTCGGGGGCAAAATTTACAAAGTGCTCTCGTTGAGCGCCTCGATATTTACTGCGACCTTCAACAGGTTTCTCTCCCACTACATCCCCGAGAAGAGTGAGCCGGCGAACTTTGATTCCCGGGTTGTCCAGTTTGATAATTTTAGTGATGTGAGGAACTACTTCCTCTGGCGCTGGAAAGATGCCGTTAGAAATTCAAAGAACAGCTCCCCGAGGCTCTACCTCTCCCCAAAGAAGATGGTCTGCAAGACCTCTGGCGAGCTCATAGAGGTTGCAAAGGTGGGGGTGGTGACTGGGAGGCACTCCCATTGAGGACCCGGTATGGCTGGGCCTTCTACGCCGATTACTCTTCCGGAAAATTTCGGACTGTGGAGATTGGCACGTATCCTTTTGAAGAAATTGAGGGAAGGTACATGAGAGCCTCAAGTTCCTTCAGTGACCAGTTCACGTGGTTATGTAAGCTCCCTCTTTCTCCACTATCAGTGTGTGCTCGAACTGACTGACCATCCCTCCCCTAGCCTCTCTGAGGATCGGGTAGCTGTATATCGCACCGGCCTTGTCGAGCTGGGCTAAGGCCATCTTGAGTTGGCCCTCTGGGAGGAAACCCTGTAGCCAGCGGTAGGCGAAGGGAAGCGTCTTGTAGTTCTTCTTTATGTGCATGAGTAGTCTTCTTGCTTGTAGCATCCTCACCGGCCTGTCGCGGACGTACATGAATATCAGAGCGGGCGGAACCTCTATAACTTGACCGGCCCCTGTTGTGGCAAAGGGCTCTATGGCGAAGACGTCCCCCTCCTGGAGGACGTAGGTGTCTGCCTGGCGGTAGACGTTCGGTATGCTTACTCCAGCGTGGAGCTTGTAGCGCTCTATCTTGTGCCCGCTGAGGTTGACTATCGGGTTGAAGCCCTTTCCCCTTATCGTTTCTTCTATGGCTCTGGCGACTTCTCTGACCTTAATTCCTGCCCGGACAGTCGCTATGGCGTTTTCCAGGGCTTCTCTTGATGCCTCCATCAGCTCGTCATCCTCCATACCCACCCTAAAGGTCACCGCGGTATCTGCTATGTAGCCGTCGACGTGAACGCCGAGATCGAGCTTGAGGTAGTCTCCCTCCCGGAGGACGTTCTCGTCGCCTTGGTAAGGGGTGTAATGGGCGGCCACCTCGTTTACCGATAGGTTGCAGGGGAACGCTGGTTTTCCCCCGAGCTCGGCTATTCTCTTCTCCACGAACTCGGCTATGTCGTACAGCTTAACGCCGGGTTTGATGAGCTCCACCACTTCCTTCTTGACCTGCCTTGCTATATCTCCCGCCTTTACGAGCTTTTCAAGCGCGTCTCCTTCCACTCTAAACCACCAAACCAACTAAAGTTAGGCCCCCCTTAAACCTTACTTTTTTGAAAACCTCGCCGTTCGTGGTGAAGGGAGAGAGTCAGGAAAAACCTTTTATTCTTATGCCCTAAGCCCTACGGACGGTGGGGCGATGCTGGAGTTCGGGAAGCACATCAACGTTGGCAATGACCTCTTCGTCGTCAGGAACCTGATAGGCTCAATACTTGAGGGCGTGGGTCTGGCCTACCTCTTCCCCGTTCTCCTCATCTGGTTTTATCCCAACGAAGTCGGTTACGTGCCCTACTTTGCCCTGCCCGGAATGGCCTGCGTTCTCCTGGGGGCTTGGCTCAGCAGACACTCCCACAAGATTGAAGATGTGAACCTGAGACAGGCCATGATAGCTGCTGCCTTTACTTGGCTCTTCGCCTCGTTCGTCAGCGTCGTTCCCTTCATGGCAATAGCCAAGATGTCCTTTGTAAACTCATACTTTGAGAGCATGAGCGCGTGGACTGGAACGGGACTCACAATGATGAGCCACCTTGAGAGCTATCCCAGGATACTGCTCTTCTGGCGCGCTTGGATGCAGTGGCTCGGTGGTATTGGCATTGTCCTTGTCGCCCTCACGATCCTCATAAGGCCTGGTGTAGCTGCCGCGAGGCTCTACAAGGCCGAGGCCAGAAGCGAGAGGATCCTGCCGAACCTCGTCAACACCTCCAAGGTTATCTTCCAGATCTACCTCGTCCTGACTCTCATCGGGGCCTATCTATACTATCTCAACGGAATGAGTCCCTTTGATGCACTCACCAACTCAATGACAGGCCTGGGGACTGGTGGTATGAGCACTCACGACCAGAGCATAGGCTTCTTCCACAGCCCGGCAATAAACGCGGTTACGATATTCCTCATGATTATGGGTGCGGTCAACTTCACGGTTCACTACAGGCTCTTCAAGGAGCACTCTCTCAAGCCATTCTTTGAAGACATCCAGGTGAGATACCTCTTTTTCTTCCTCCTCCCTGCGGTGGCGATAATAGCCTACAACCTATATCAGGTGGGTTACCCAATCGGCCAGGCGTTGCAGGGCGCCGTCTTTCACGCAGTTTCGGCGATAAGCTGTACGGGCTTTCAGATATCGAGCCTCGCTAACTATCCGGAAGTCTCGAAGTTCATACTGGCGATACTCATGGTAATTGGAGGCGGAGCCGGTAGCACCTCGGGCGGAATAAAGCTCATCCGCGTTACCTTAATGTATGAGAGCCTGAAATGGACGATACAGAGCGCCATACTCCCGAGAGGGGCAGTCATAAGAAGAAAAGTCGGGAACTACATCTTCAGTGACGAGGACATACAGGAGGTAATGAGCTTCACAATGACGTATCTAGCCTTCTTTCTCGTGGGGACAATATACACGATGATCCGTGTGAAGGCGAGCTTGGTCAATGCGATGTTTGAAGTCGCATCCGCCCAGGGAAACGTTGGCCTCAGCGTTGGGATAACCTCACCCTCGATGCCCCTTGACCTGAAAGTACTCTTCATCCTCCTCATGTGGATCGGGAGGCTTGAGATATTCTCAACCCTCGTGTTCCTTATCAGTACCGTGTTCTTGTTCTCCTCCATTAGAAGGAAGTGAGTGGGCGAGGATGTCCATGACGCTGAGGCGCTCCCCCCTGAGGGAGTGCAGATAATCGCTCAGCTTGAGGACGAGCTCAAGTCTAGTATCTGGGTCTTTTATCTTCTCAGCCTCCTCCAGAGCAGCTCCGGCCAGTTTTATGGCCTTCTCTCTATCCCGATTTTCCTCAAACATTGCAATGTAGTAAAGGGCCGTTGCCCTGTGAAAGGGGTTTGAGATCAGCCGGAGAATGGAAAAAGCCTCGTCCATCTTGTCCTCTTCATAAAACTTTTCAACCAGATGGACGAGGACGGGCTCTATAACCTCCCGGTTCCTTACCATTCTAAAGGCAAAGTCCGCCTTTGAGAGCAGCTCCTCCTCGATAAGAGACATCAGGATTTCCTTCAGCAGGTCCGGGTACTCCTTCGCGAGGTTTATTGAGGCCTTGAGCGCTAAATCTCCATTGAAATCGTCTCCGAGGAGGTAGAAGGCCTTCGCTGCCTCCCCAAGCAGAAGTGCCCTCTGCCTGTTGGATTCCAGTCCGTTTATATATGGTATCAGCTCCCTTAGGACAGCCCTCAGCTCTTCCTTCTCAGATTCAGAGGTAGCTTTCAGGTGCTGGACGAGTTCCCGGAGGATTATCCTAAGGGCCACGAAGGTGTTGAGCTGGGAACGTAACCCCTCAAGGAAGCTGAGGGCGCTGGCTATGTTTCCTGCCTCGACATAGCTCTCTATCCGTTCTAGTATCTCTACCTCTGACTGTTTGATTCCCCCGTGTTCGAAGAGCCCCTTAAGTTTCTCCATTGGTCGTTCCCTTCCCGAGGAGGAGCTCCAGGTAGGATCTCCTCTCGAATTTTTTCACCCCAAGGTCGAGAAGAATCTTCCTCAACTTCTCAACCAGACTTGGAACCTTTTCCTTGTCATCAACGAGCGTTTCTATCTCGATAAACTTTCCCAGGCCCTCAACCTCGTCCAGGGTTATCACCACGCCCTTCTCGACGTAGTACTTCTCCCTCTCCTTCACCACCGTGAGAACCTCAGTGAAGCCTAGGCTTTCAAGTATCTGAGTGTGCCTGTCTGGGTCGGTCAGCTCAACCTCTATTTCCTTCCTCGTCTTGGACTCACTGTCCAGTTTGGGTCCCTTGTACGTCATGAAAGCCTCGAAGTGCCCGTTGAAGCGCTTCACCCTTATCCTTAGGGCTTCGTCGGTCTTGGAGAAGTCCCTGCAGGGATGTCTGTAGTAGGTGTCCTCGTGGTGTTCCCTCCTCAAGAGCCTGTACTTCTCCCTAACCCTCTCAAAGGTTTCTTCGTCGGCATAGCCTTTCAGTTCAACTTCTATCACAACAACACCCCCAGGTTTTTGGAAAGCTTCTCCTCACAGGCGGAGCAGTAGAGGGAGCTCTTAAAGTCAGTGTCAAGGATTGAGTTGGAGAAGTGCATCACACACCTCGGGTTCGGACAGTGGCCCAGCCCAAAGACGTGGCCGAGCTCGTGCATTGCTTCCTTAACGGCCCTCTCCTTCAAAAGCTCTTTGTCTGGTTCCCTTCCGTAGAACTCGGGCTTCAGCCGATGGATGGATACGATGGCCGTCCTGAGGGTCGAGTTTGCTAGGCCGAAGATGAAGTTCAGGCCCTCCTCATAGAGATCAAGTTCCGTAACGCCCAGAACCGCCGTCCCTCTCACTCTTTTTTCAATGCCTGTGAGGGTCGGCAGAAAAACCCGGCCGAGGTACTGCCCCCTTAATGGATTAAAGGCGCGGGAAAAGGGCTCTACAGGAATCTCCGGGAAGGGCTTAACCCCAAGGCCAAAGCGGGAGTAGTAATTGTCCACGAAGTCAGCTATTGCCTCTAAGACGGTTCTATCTACCCTGCCTATGGGAATGGTCAGTATCATGGTCATCGGTTAAGATTGGAGAAGGAAGCCAATAAAGTTTTCGAGAGGAAGAAAAGTCAGGGAGTTAAATTCATCGGCCTGAGCTCCTCAAGGAGGTGCTTGGCGAGCTTTATGGTAAGATCTATGTCTCTCAGGTCAGCGGTCTCGACCTGGCTGTGCATGTACCTTATCGGTATGCTCAGCACGGCCGTGGCCACGCCTTCCCTGTTAATCTGCATTATGTTCGCGTCGGTTCCGGTTGGCCTTGGTGAAGGCTCGACCTGGAGCGGTATCTCGTACTTCTTTGCAACTTCGTCGGCGAAGGCCCTGACCTTCGGGTTGATGTTCGGCCCAACGTCCATAACCGGGCCACCACCGAGCTTTGGCACTATCCTGCCCTTGTCTCCAACCTGCTTGGCGAAGGTGACGTCCATCGCTATTCCTATTTCTGGGTCTATGGCGTAGCTCGCAACCCTCGCCCCGCGGAGGCCGACTTCCTCCTGGACACTGCCAACGAAATATATATCGGCCTCGTGGTTCTCGATTGCCTTCGCGGCCTCTATCATAGCGTAGAGACAAACCCTGTCGTCAAGGTATGGCGTTGCAATCCTGTTCTCGTTGAGCTGCACAAATGCGGGGGCAAACTCGCCGACGGTGCCAATGCGGAAGCCAAGCTCCTCCGCCTCTTCCCGGCTGTCAGCGCCGACGTCAACAACTATCGTGTCCCAGTCGGCGGCCTTTTTCCTATCTTCAGGCTTCTGAATGTGGGGAGGTATGTGACCGACAATGCCAAAGCGCTCGCCCTTCTCCGTGAAGAACCTTATCCGCTGGGCGACGAGGGTTCTCGGGTCAACGCCACCGACTGGAACGACGTGGAGGTAGCCCTCCTTGTCTATGTGGTTCACCATGACGCCAATCTTGTCCATGTGTGCCGCTATCATCATTTTCGGTCCGCTACCCTTCTTGTGGGCTATGACGTTGCCGAGCCTGTCGACCTTTACCTCGTCTACGTGATCCTTCAGCTCCTCGACAACGACGTCCCTAATCCCCAGAAACTCGTGCCCAGAAATACCTGGAGCTTCAACGACTTTCCTAAGCAGTTCGAGGTTTACCATTCCCATCGCCTCCTTTAGATTTCCGTCTCAATGTATTCGGCTGGCTTAATAAAGTTTATCCAAGGACGGCCTGCAACTGGGCCTCCTCACCGGGTTCTAACTCCACCTCCCAGATGATCCTACCATCTTCGATTCTGGCTTTCCCTTTCGTGACTCTGACTTCCCTGGCACTGACGGGCCTCTCGAAGTGGTAGTGGAGAGGCCTCAGGCGAGGGGCCTTGACCTTGGCGAAGTAGTAGCGGTCGAGGGTTTCCTCGTGAAAGCTTGGGGTCGCGAAGGCGAGATAAGACGTTCCCGCGAGAATAAGTCCGCTGGCTATGAGGATGAGGGCGGTAAGGTCATTACCTGTTTTTTCTTCTCCTGTTGTTGAGGGAGGAATGGCATACGTCTGGTTGCTAATTGTTTCGGACTTGGTTGTGGAGGACGTCGTTGGGGATGGCCTCACCGGTCTAACGGCCTGAAGCACCGCCTGTGCCCCTATGTAATCGTCGCTCTGAGCCGACACGATGAGCGTCCCATAGCCTGTTTTGTTGAGGTTCACCGTTGCAAGCCCAGAAGAGTTCGTAACCGCGTAGTCCTTTCCGAGCGGGCCTGATGCCGAGAGGGTGACGTTCGGCACTGGAAGACCAGTTGAATCCACGACCTTTACTATCAGGGTCGAGTTCCTCTGCTGATAGCTTATGAAGAGCCTCTTGACCTCGACGAAGGTCGTTACGATTTTTCCGTCTAGGTCGAGGACGACCTCATAAGTTCCGGGCGTGTCCACCGCGTAGGAGACCTTTCCGCTCTCGTCGGTCGTGAACTCAACGCCGTTTATCGTCACCTTGATCCCGGGGACGCCGCCGCTGGAGTTGTAAACTATGACCGTTATCGCCCCGTTCCTGAAGAACGCCCTGTAGGAGAGCTTCCTTTGATAGACCCTGAAGGTCTTGGTGACCTTCTTGAACTTCCCCCCCAGGTTGGCCCAGAGGGCAACCGTGTAGTTCCCTATCTCGGGTCTGTGCAGGGTTATGTTCCTCTCCCACTGTCCCCCCGCCTGGATGTATGTGGAGTTCTCGTTTTCAATTAGTCTGACACCGTCGCGGGATATAGAGTACCCCACAGTCCCCAGAAGGACTCCGTTTGACTTCGATTTAACGATTAGTCTTATCCCAACGTCATGCCCGTAGAGGTACTCCTTCCCGACCTCGACGTCAATGGAGTAGTCACTAAGAATTCCGACCCTGATTTTCACAGGTGCCTGGGTGTAAACTGAACCAGCCCTCGCAACGATCGTCAGGTTGTAAACCCCCGCCGAAATGAGGAGGACTTTGATGCTGAGGCTTTCGTTGAGGGTTCCGTTCGGGGGTACTGGAACCCTGATGAGCTTCGTCTGGTAGATGAATCCCTCGGCCGGGCCTGTAACATAGACCGTGACGTTTCGGAGGGTGTCGTTTCCGAGGTTCTTTATCTGGAAGGGTATCGTAACTGTCTCCCCTGGGACTGCATTGATGACCTCCTTCAGGGGGTTTATTATCAGAACGGTCTCACCGGCGTTGGCTGGCGAGAGAACGACCCCAATGGGGAGCAACAGGATGAAAATGAGAACGACGCTAAGCCTTTTCACGGGTGAGCACCTCCAGCAGGGTTGGCTGTTTTCCGATAATTTCTTCAAGGGTCAGAAAGTCCATGGAGGGCTCAATACGGTAGCTCTTTCCGTTGGGGGTGAGTGTCTCCGGATGGAACAACCTCCACCCCTTCCCCTTGAACTTGATCGCCAGGAGGGGCTTTCCGCCGAAGCGCTCCGAAAAGGAGGTTAACTTTTCCACGTCTTCCTTTGGGACGTAGAGCCTCTCCTCGCCCGTGCTCTTGACCTCTATGCAGAGGTACACCTCTCCGTTTCCGGCTATCAAATCAACCCTGTGACTGCCGGCGGAGCGAACGACGGCGAAGCCGGCCCGTTCCAGCAGCTTTGCCAGTTCCCTCTCCGCGTTGGCCCCCCGTCTGTACTTCATTGCGCTTCCCTGTCATACCTTGTCAGGTTATCTTTATAAGTTCTCCCCGGAACTATAACCTGGTGATTGAGATGACCGTTTACGAGCTCAATGGTAGGAGGCCCAAAATTCACCCCACGGCTTTCATTGATGAGACTGCCTCGGTGATCGGCGACGTCGTTCTGGAGGAGAAGACGAGCGTCTGGCCGTCAGCTGTTCTCAGGGGCGACATAGAGCAGATTTACGTCGGCTGTTGCTCCAACGTTCAGGACAACGTCAGCATACACACCTCCCACGGTATCCCAACGAGGATTGGAAAGTACGTCACGATAGGTCACAATGCAGTGGTTCACGGCGCCACAATTGACGACTACACGATAATAGGCATGGGGGCGATAATCCTCGACGGTGCTAAGGTAGGGAAACACGTTATCGTAGGCGCAGGAGCCCTCGTTCCCCCGGGCAAGGAGATACCCGATTACAGCCTCGTCATAGGCATCCCTGGAAAGGTCGTCAGGCAGCTCAGCGAGGAGGAGATTAAGTGGACAAAGAAAAACGCCGAGATATATATGGAGCTCGCCGGGATGCACCTTAAGGGAAGAAAGAAGATAGAGTGAGATAAGATGATTTACAGGCTTCTCTCCCATGTTCCCCATATTGTTTTCAAGCCAGTTTATGACATCTACGAGCGCTACCTTCTCGAGAAAGTCAAGTCGGGGGAGATCCCAAGGCACGTCGCGATAATAATGGATGGCAACAGGCGGTGGGCGAGGAGGATTGAAAAACCCCCCTGGTACGGGCACCTCTTCGGTTCCAAGAAGCTTGAGGAAATTCTTGAGTGGTGCATGGAGCTGGGGATAAGAACCCTGACCGTCTACGCTTTCTCGACCGAGAACTTCCATCGGAGAAAGGAGGAAGTCGAGGCGTTGATGAAGCTCTTTGAGGAGAAGTTCAAGGAGGTCGTGAGGGACGAGAGAATTCATAGGCACGGCGTAAGGGTCAACATCATCGGGAGAAAGGAGCTCCTCCCCGAGAACGTTAGGAAAGCAGCCGAGGAAGCCGAGAGGGCGACCAGGAAGTACACGAACTACACCCTCAACATAGCCCTGGCCTATGGCGGGAGGAGCGAGATAGCCGATGCCGTCAGGGAGATAGTCAAGGATGTCCTGGCGGGGAAGATAAAGCCCGAGGACATCGACGAGGAGCTGATAAAAGGCTATCTTTACTATCCCAACATGCCCGACCCTGACATTGTGATAAGGACAGGCGGTGAGGTCAGGATAAGTAACTTCCTCCTCTATCAGATAGCTTACAGTGAGCTCTTCTTTGTCGATGTTTATTTCCCGGAGTTCAGGAAGATAGACTTCCTGAGAATAATCAGGGAGTTCCAGAGAAGGCAGAGGCGCTTCGGCCGTTGAGGGCTTTTAAAGTTTTCCGCTAAAGTTATTAACGTTGGCTTCGACTTCTCAGCGGTGGGTTTCATGAACTATGGTGAACTAAGTCCGGGTGTTAAGAAGGTGTATTCACAAGTTCGCTATCTTGACGAGTATCACTGGGAGATAGACGGGAGCTCAATAACAGGCTTCCACAAGAGGAGCAACGTCGGGGTTATCATAGACGTGGCAAAGAACAGGGAGGAAGCGGACTTTCTGGCCGGAAAAGTCGTTAACGGAATACACCTCGTTGCGATTCCTGACAAGGGAGTTTTCTACATAAAGGACGGGACCTTCGTCCTTACATACCGCTACCTCAAGGCCACCCTCGCGGACATAAACGACCACATAGTCTGGGCCGGTTTCAAGGTCGTCGAGAGGGGTGGCAGATTCATCCAGGAGGACATCTACGAGTATCTCGGTGCTGCCCTCGTGAATCACATAAAGTCCAACAGCCTCGCCGGCCAAGACTACATCTTCTGGCAGTTCTACAAGTGCGAAGTATGCGGGAAATATGTTGACATGGAGAGCCTCGGGGATCACCTGAGGGAACACGGCGTCAAGCTCCACGAGAAGAGCGAGGAGCGCTATGAGATATTCGAGATAAACTTCAAGGATGGGAAGGTCTACGACAAGTTCGGCAGCCCCGTGTCCCTTGACAAGTTCAGCGATGAGGCGAGGGAGTTTATCAACCATGTCCTCTCTGGTCACTGATGTAGGCTATCTCCTCCCTATAGGTGACTGGAGAAAGGGAATGGAAGGGTTCAGGGCTGAAAAGTTCAGCCCCTGAACTTGGGCCTCCTTGAGAGAAGTAGGGGAAGGGGCCTTGGCCTGTACGGGAAGCCCTCGGTCTTCCCCTTTATCTCCTTTATTATGTCTTCCAGCTGCATCTCAAGCTGTTTGCCGTCCTCCCTTCTTCTCACCGTTACGGTGTTCTGCTCCTTTTCGTTCTTACCGACGACGATAATGTAGGGAATCCACTCCTTCTCGGCCTTTCTTATCTTCTTGTTGAGCCTGTCGCTGGTATCGTCAACGTCAACCCTTATCTTCGCTCCTTCGAGCTTTCCGGCAACGTAGAGCGCGTAGTCCATGACCTCATCGCTGACCGGGATAACCCTAACCTGTATCGGGCTGAGCCAGAGCGGAAAGCTCGGTTTTATTCCCTTTGCCTGGAGCTTCGCCTGCTTCTCGAGTATGGCGTACATAACGCGCTCTATGGCTCCGCTCGGCGAGCAGTGGAGTATGAGCGGGTAGCGCTCCTGCCCGTTTTCATCGTAGTAGGTTATTCCAAAGCGCTCGGCGTTCTCGACGTCAATCTGGACTGTGCTTAAAGCTGCAGCCTTGTCGAGGTTGTCCACGAAGTTGAACTCAAACTTGAGTATGAAGTAGAAAAACCTCTGGTCCCACATTTCGATGAGAACGGGTTTGCTTATTATCTTTGCCAGCTCGACTATGAAGTTCTTATTGGACTCCCAGAAGTCGCGGGTGAACCTTATCGCTACCTCGTAGTCATCCGGAGTAAGACCGACCCCCTTGAGAACCTCCATACTGAGCTTGTACTGCTTCTTGAACTCGTCCATGGCCTGTTTGA